>NZ_JAFMZG010000032.1:0-352291 GCF_049132125.1 Pseudomonas sp. NFX5 | reverse complement strand
TCTTTGATTTCTCGCGGAGTAACTTGTGATGCTGATAATCTTGTTGACTATCAGTCTGACTCCACAAGCACCCACACGAATTGCTTGATTCAGTTGTTAAAGAGCGGTTGGTTAAGAGCTTTCGTCTCAACCGAGGCGCGCATTCTACAGCAGCCTCATTTGCTGTCAAGTGATTATTTTCAGAAGCTTTCGAAGATTTCTTCAACAACTTCAACCACTTGCGCTTCCGATCTCTCGTCAGCGGGAGGCGAATTCTACAGCGTTACACGCTGCTGTCAACACCTCTTTTTCTCCGCTTTCGACCGAGAAGATCGAATCGTTAATAGCGCCAAACAACACGACTCTACCAACGCCTTCTGGGCTTCGATGAATTGAAGCAATCCGCTGTCTTATTCTGCATAACTCATTGTTTACCAAGGAGTTTTACGTTTCGACTGCGCCGGAAGTGGGGCGAATTATAGACTTCCAGGATCTGCCGTCAACACTTAATTTGGTTTTTCTATCAAAGTGCCTGCCAACCTTCAAATCCCTCTATATAGAGAAGGTCTCGCTGTCGAATTGAGCAATATATTGCTCAAAGCCGAACGATTAAGCATCATAGCAGCCCCTGATTCTCGAATATGACCTCGGACGAACGCCCCAATGACCACCTCCCCCCGCAGCTTGGCCTCGGCATTGTTTCCTGTCGGCCTGCTGTTGATCGCCATGGCCTCCATCCAGTCCGGAGCCTCACTGGCCAAGAGCATGTTCCCGATTGTCGGCGCCCAGGGCACCACAACCCTGCGCCTGATCTTCGCCAGCGTAATCATGTTGCTCATCCTGCGACCATGGCGCGCCAGGCTGACCGCAAAATCCCTGCGCACCGTGGTCGTTTACGGCATGGCCTTGGGCGGCATGAATTTCCTCTTCTATATGTCCTTGCGCAGCGTTCCCTTGGGCATTGCCGTAGCCCTGGAATTCACCGGACCGCTCGCCGTCGCGATCTACGCGTCGCGCCGAGCGGTAGACTTCCTGTGGATAGCACTCGCGATCATCGGCCTGCTCCTGTTGATTCCCATGGGGGAAGCCAGCAGCGGAATCGACCTGGTCGGCGCGACCTATGCTTTGGGGGCGGGGGCTTGCTGGGCACTCTACATTCTGTTCGGTCAGAAAGCAGGCAACGACAACGGCGTCCAGACCGCCGCCCTCGGCGTAATGATCGCTGCCCTGTTTGTGGCGCCCATCGGTATCGTCCATGCCGGCACCGCATTACTGACCCCGGCATTGATTCCAGTCGCCATCGGTGTCGCGATCCTGTCCACGGCACTTCCGTACACCCTGGAGATGGTAGCGCTGACACGCCTCCCCGCCCGCACATTCGGAACACTGATGAGCATTGAGCCTGCTTTCGGTGCACTCTCAGGACTTTTCTTCCTGCAGGAGCACCTATCCCTACCGCAATGGCTGGCCATAAGTTGCATTATCATGGCCTCAGTAGGCGCGACACTGACGATGCGCAATGACTCCAAGCCACTGGTTCCGGCGGATTGAATCATCTTTGAAAGTTGCTCTGGTATTTGCCGCGTATTTAGGCCATGTTTAAACTGCAAACGAATGTCATTCATGGAGTTTTTCGACAAGGACAGCACGAACGCTACACTCGAGAGCGAGTAGAGCCGGCTTCAAGCATTATGAAGTGGCTATTAAGGATAGGAATGAAGCGAATTTTGATACTGTTAATGGTCGTGGCTATTGCTGGCTGCGCCGCGACTACCAAGACAGAAGTAAAACGCGGCAAAAAAGGGCTGCATATCAACTGTTCCGGCCTGTCTTCTTCCTGGGACCAGTGCTACACCAGTGCAACCAACTCTTGTGGCGCCAAAGGCTACCGGGTTATCGCCAAGTCCGGTGACAATTCCGAGGAACCAGGGGACTATCCCTTCGGCCTAAACCCTGCCGGCTATACCAGCCGCAGCATGATCGTCATCTGCAAGTGATCTCCTCCGAGCAGTCACCAGCGACTGCTCATACACATGCCTGATATAACGCCGTCCCTTCGCGGCGCTGCAACTGAATTATTGCAGCTCCTGATTTTTGCACCCGGTCAAATAGCCGTCGTACGCACCTGCAACCACGCCAACGCAGCACCGCTGAGCAGCGGGCTCAGGCGTTCACGCACCTCGGCGTGGTACGCATTGAACCATTCGCGCTCATCCGCGGTGAGCAGCGACGGCTCCAGGCAACGGGTGTCGATCGGGCACAAGGTCAGGGTTTCAAACGAGAGAAACTCACCAAACTCGGTCTTGCCTGCCTCGCGGTTCAATACCAGGTTCTCGATACGCACGCCCCAACGTCCAGGGCGGTAGGTGCCCGGCTCGATGGAGGTGATCATCCCTGGCTGCATCGCGGTTTGCGGCGCAGTGGCGGCTTGGTAGGCAATCACTTGTGGGCCTTCATGCACATTGAGAAAATAACCTACGCCGTGCCCGGTACCGTGGCCGTAGTCCACGCCTTCAGCCCAGATCGGCGCGCGGGCAATGGAATCCAGCAGCGGCGACAAAATCCCCTTGGGGAAATGCGCACGTGACAGTGCAATCACGCCCTTCAGCACACGGGTGCAGTCACGCTTCTGTTCGTCGCTCGGCGTACCGATAGGCACCATCCGCGTGATATCCGTGGTGCCACCCAAATACTGGCCACCCGAGTCGATCAGCAGCAAGCCATCGCCTTCGATCACCGCATGCTCTTCTTCGGTGGCGTGGTAATGCGGCATGGCCCCATTGGCATTGAACGCTGCGATGGTATTGAAACTCAGCGACACATAATCGGGGCGACGGGTGCGCGCAGCCGTCAGGTGTTCATCGATGGTCAATTCAGTGATGCGTTCACGTCCGAGTGCACTGTCCAGCCAGGCGAAGAATTCGCACAGCGCCGCGCCGTCCTGTTCCATGGCGCGGCGGATGTGCTCCGCGTCCGCCAGGCTTTTGCGGGATTTGGCCAGCGTGGTCGGGTTCAGCCCTTCGATCAGCTTGACGCCGGCATTCAGGTTTTCCAGCAGACCGGCAGTAACGCGGGCCGGGTCAACCTGCATGCTGGCGCCCGATGGCACCGCACGCAGTGCATCCGCCACGTCGCTGTAGTCGCGCAACGTCACACCATCCTGCGCAAGCACCGCGCGCAGGTCCGCGTCGACTTTACTCAGCGCCACAAACAACGTGGCCTGTTGTTGATTGATCAACGCAAACGACACAAACACCGGATTAAACGAAACATCGCCGCCACGCAGGTTGAACAGCCAGGCGATGTCATCCAGGGTGGCGATGAAGTGCCAGTCGGCGCCCTTCTCCTTCAAACTGGCGCGCAGCGCAGCAAGTTTATCGCCACGGCTCACGGTCGCTTGCGGTGGCAGATGCTGATAGATCGGCTGGCTCGGCAGGCTCGGACGGTCTTTCCAAACCACATCGAGTACGTCGATATCAGTCCGCAGGCGCGCGCCGCGCTCTGCCAGCCTCGCGCCCAAGGTGCGCGACGACGCGACAGCCATCACCGCACCGTCCACCGCCACCACACCGCCTTCCGGCGTCTGCTCAGCCAGCCACTCCAGCGGCCCGGGTTGGCCCGGTTGCAGCTTGACCAATTCAATGCCACTGCCCTTGAGCTCCTTGGTCGCCTGTTCCCAGTAACGGCTGTCGGCCCAGACACCGGCGAAATCCGCAGTGACAATCAGCGTGCCTACCGAACCATGGAACCCCGACAACCATTGGCGCCCCTGCCAGTAACCCGGCAGGTATTCGGACAAATGCGGATCAGCCGACGGCACCAGCAGGGCGTGAATGCCCTCGCGGCGCATCAGTTCGCGGGTGTGCGCCAGGCGCTGGGGAACCGTTCCATGGGTCAAGGGCTGCGTACTCATTGTGTCTCCTGCTAACCACTAATAATTGTTATGTGAAAATCAGACGGCCCAGAACGCCGGTGCACTGGCCAGTGCGGCCTTGATCAATTGCACGGCCTGGTCGATGTCCTGCTCGGTGGTAAACCGGCCCA
The DNA here is from genome assembly GCF_049132125.1 of Pseudomonas sp. NFX5. Lineage (NCBI taxonomy): Bacteria > Pseudomonadati > Pseudomonadota > Gammaproteobacteria > Pseudomonadales > Pseudomonadaceae > Pseudomonas > Pseudomonas sp. NFX5. The sequence goes on along the minus strand of NZ_JAFMZG010000032.1, from coordinate 348,268 downwards.
GGCTCAAACGTATGGTGCGGCCGGCAGAACGTGCGTCAAGGCCCAACGCAAGCAGCACGTGGGAAGGCGCGTTGCTGGCGGAGTTGCATGCCGAGGTCGCCGAAAAGGCGATGCCCGCGCTCAACGCAGCAGCGTCGAATTCACCTTCGCTGAACGTAAGGCTGAGGGTGTGAGGAATGCGCTGCGCAGGGCTGCCATTGAGGCGCACGCCACCGAGCGTATCCAACTGCTCCAGCAGGCGCTGACGCAAGGTCATAATGACAGCCTTCTCCTGCGCAAAAGACGCCGCCGCCAGAGCGAACGCCGCGCCCATGCCCGCAATCTGATGGGTAGCCAGGGTACCGGAGCGCAAGCCCCCCTCGTGGCCGCCACCATGAATCTGTGCCGACACTTTCTGTTGCGCCCGAGGGCCGACATACAGCGCGCCAATCCCCTTGGGGCCATACAGCTTGTGCGCGGAAAACGACATCAAATCCACCGGCCACTGCGCCAGGTCGATCGCCACCTTGCCCGCGCCCTGCGCCGCGTCGACATGCAACAACGCGCCATGCTCACGCACGCGCGCGCCGATGGCGGGGATGTCATTGAGGGTGCCCAGTTCGTTATTCACCAGCATCAGCGATACCAGAAAGGTATCTTCACGCAATGCTTCGCTGACGGCCTCGGCGCTGATCAATCCGTCGGCGTCCGGCACCAGGTAAGTCACGGCCACACCGGCTTCCTGAAGCTGTCGCGCGGTGTCCAGCGTGGCCTTGTGTTCAATCTGGCTGGTGATGATATGCCCGCCCGCCACGCCACGCGCCTGGGCAACGCCCTTGATCGCGAGGTTATTGGACTCAGTAGCGCCGGAGGTCCAGACGATCTGTTCAGGCTCTGCGCCGACCAGTTCGGCCACCTGGCGACGCGCCTGTTCAACCGTTTGCCGGGCCGCCTGGCCGAACGCATGGGAACTGGACGCGGGGTTACCGAAATTGGCATTGAAGCCCAGACACTCGACCATCACCTGGATGACGCGTTCGTCCACCGGGGTGGTAGCGGCGTAGTCGAAATACAGCGGACGTTTATTCATGACAGTCAAGACTCGCAGAGCAGGTTCCCGAGAGCAGCGTCTCAGGGGCATCGGCCGGAACAGAGGTCGTCAGGTTTACCGGATCGAATGCCATTAAAGAAGGACAACTTTAAGTAAATGTGCGTAGGAACGCTCCTGAAATTCAGCTTAACAGGCTGAAGTCGTGCCATGGCAAACAAAAAGCCCGAGGTTCCTTCAAGGGAAGCCTCGGGCTTTTTGCTGCGCAGTGCCAATTCAACTGGGACGACCATGCAAAACCACGTTGCGCTCGGCGTTCATTTCGCCCTGGCGATCAAATCCGAACGACTTCTGTGGCTGGCCGGTCAGTGCGGCGCGCTGCTGTTGATATTCATCAAACGACAAGCCACGACGGCTCAGCGCTTCCAGGGCCAGTTGCTTGCTCTCTTCGGCCGTGTAGGGACGCAATTCCGGCGATGGATGGTTCGCACACCCGGCGAGTACGGCGCTGACAATCACTAAGCAAACAGCAAGAAATCGGTTCATGGAGGTAGCCCTGGAAAGAAGGTTTCGAGTCAATGAACACAGGCTACTCCCGAGCTCACAGAGGGAAAAATCACCGTCCGTGATAGTCGCTATCAACCGCCAACGCCCCCTCGATAGCCACCCCCCCTTATATTTCCTTATGTTCTATAAATATGGAAATACGTTCATTTACGGAATAAATGCAACGTTCTATAAAGGACTTGCACCGCAACTGCACTGTTCGCCACGCAACTGTTTGCCAGGCAACAGCCATTCAACAAATCACCAGTCAGACAACAGCAGCATTTTTCAGCAGTGAACCTGCAACCCACGCCAATCAAGGCCTGCCCCCGTTGGTACAGCTCTTGCTCAACAGGTTGCACTCCACCTGCTATGAACCACTGTTGATAAAGGAACTGTTCATGACCCGTCCCCTGAATGTCGTTGCCCTCTCCGGCGGAACCTGGCGCCCGTCCCGGACCCTCGTGCTGACCCAAGCCGTACTGGCTGAATTGGCGACCTTGCTGCCGATCCAGACCACCCTGATCGAGCTGGGCGACATTGCCCGGCCACTCGGTGGTGCGCTGTCACGGGATGAGTTGCCCGCCGAGGTCGAAGCCCAACTGGTGGCCATCGAACAGGCCGACCTGCTGATCGTCGCCGCACCGGTCTATCGCGGTTCCTACCCTGGCCTGCTCAAGCATCTGTTTGACCTGGTTGGCCTCAACGCCCTGATCGACACACCGGTATTACTCGCAGCCACCGGCGGCAGCGAGCGCCACGCGCTGGTTCTCGATCACCAACTGCGGCCGCTGTTCAGCTTCTTCCAGGCCCTGACCCTGCCGATCGGGGTGTACGCCACCGAGGCCGACTTCACCGATTACCAAATAACCAGTGAGCCCTTGAAGGGCCGTATACGCCTTGCGGCAGAACGCGCAGCGCCGTTGTTTGCAGCGCACTCCCCCTCTCTGCTGAAAATCGCTTAAGGATTGGTCATGGATGTTTTCTGGTTTCTGCCAACACATGGCGACGGTCATTACCTGGGCACCACCCAAGGTGCACGGCCGGTCACCCTCAATTATCTGAAGCAAGTCGCGCAGGCGGCTGACAGCCTGGGCTACCACGGCGTGTTGATTCCTACCGGCCGCTCGTGCGAAGACTCCTGGGTCATCGCCTCGGCACTGGTGCCGCTGACCGAGCGCCTGCGTTACCTGGTGGCGATTCGCCCGGGCATCATCTCGCCGACCGTTTCTGCGCGCATGGCGGCGACCCTGGATCGCCTGTCCAACGGTCGCTTGCTGATCAATGTGGTCACCGGCGGTGATCCCGACGAGAACCGCGGCGACGGCAGCTTCCTCGACCACAGCGAACGCTACGAAGTCTCCGACGAATTCCTGCAAATTTGGCGCCGCGTATTGCAGGGCGAATCAGTGGACTTCGAAGGCAAACACCTGCGAGTGCAGAACGCCAAGGCGCTTTACCCACCGGTGCAAAAGCCTTATCCACCGTTGTATTTCGGCGGTTCCTCGGATGCCGCCCACGACCTCGCCGCCGAACAGGTGGATGTGTACCTGACCTGGGGCGAACCGCCCGCCGCCGTCGCCGAAAAACTCGCGGATGTGCGTGAACGCGCTGCCCGCCACGGGCGTACGGTGAAGTTCGGCATTCGTCTGCACGTGATCGTGCGCGAGACCGAAGAGGACGCGTGGAAAGCCGCCGACAAGCTGATCGAGCACATCAGCGACGAAACCATTGCCGCCGCACAAAAATCCTTCTCGCGCTTCGACTCCGAAGGCCAGCGCCGCATGGCCGCCTTGCATGACGGGCGCCGCGACAACCTGGAAATCGCCCCCAACCTGTGGGCCGGTGTCGGCCTGGTACGCGGCGGTGCCGGTACCGCGCTGGTGGGCAACCCCCGGCAAGTGGCCGAGCGCATCAAGGAATACGCCGACCTGGGCATCGAAAGCTTCATCTTCTCCGGCTACCCGCACCTGGAAGAAGCCTATCGCTTTGCCGAGCTGGTGTTCCCGCTGCTGCCGGAACCCTATGCCAGCCTGGCCGGACGCGGCATCACCAACCTCACTGGCCCGTTCGGCGAAATGATTGCCAACGATGTTCTGCCAGCCAAGGCCTGATCGGCGCAGCGGCGGGAGCGGCATTGGTCGTTCCCGCTTATAAAGAGGAAACCCTGTGACAGCCAAACCCCATAGCGTCCTGCCATCACCGTTGCAGACCGCCAGACTGCTGGCCGCCGAATTCGCCCTCACCGCCGTCGAACGCGACGAGCGCGGTGGCACCCCCAAGACCGAACGTGACGCCCTGCGCCAAAGCGGCCTGCTGGCCCTGAGCATTCCCACCCAATATGGCGGCCTCGGCGCCCGCTGGAGTGACACCCTGGCCATCGTGCGCGAGTTCGCCAAGGTCGACAGCTCCATTGCCCACGTCTTCGGCTTCCACCACCTGATGCTGGCCACCGTGCGCCTGTTCTCGCGGCCGGACCAATGGCAACCCTGGTTCGAACAGACCGCGCGCAAAAACTGGTTCTGGGGCAACGCCCTCAACCCATTGGACACACGCACCGTGGTCAAGGACTTCGGCGGCTGGCGCGAGTTCTCCGGCAAGAAGAGCTTCTGCTCCGGCGCCAGCGACTCGGAAATGCTGATTGCCTCGGCGGTGGATGAAAGCGCCGGCGGCAAGCTGCTGATCGCCGCCATCCCCAGCGGGCGCAGTGGCATCACCCTGCACAACGACTGGAACAATATCGGCCAGCGCCAGACCGACAGCGGCAGCGCCAGCTTCGAACGGGTGCGCGTCGAGGAGTCGGAATTGCTGCTCGACCCGGGCCCGCTGAGCACGCCTTTTGCCTGCCTGCGCCCGCTGATCGCCCAGTTGACCTTCACCCATATGTTCCTCGGCATCGCCGAAGGCGCCTTCGAAGAAGCGCGCAACTACACGCTCACCGAAACCCGTTCCTGGCACAAGTCCTCGGCCGAAGACGTGCGCCAGGACCCTTACGTGCTGCATCACTACGGCGAATTCTGGGTGGCCCTGGAGGGTGTGCGCCTGTTGGTGGAACGCGCTGCCGAGCTGCTCGACCAGGCATGGGCAAAAGGCCCCAACCTCAGCGAAAACGAACGCGGTCAACTGGCGATTGCCATTGCGACCGCCAAGGTCGCCGCCACCCGCCAAGGCCTGGACCTGTGCAGCCGCCTGTTTGAAGTCACCGGTGCACGCTCCACCCACGCGTCACTGCGCCTGGACCGCCATTGGCGCAACCTGCGCACGCAAACCCTGCACGACCCGGTCGACTACAAACTTCACGAGCTGGGGGACTGGGCGTTGAACCAATCCCTGCCGATTCCGACGTTCTACTCATAAAAAGAGGTGCCCATGCAGCTTCTAACCTTACCGCCCTCGCCCGCCCTTGCGACGTCGATCCGCGCCACGGCCCAGGTCTTCGAAGACCCGAAATCCAAGGCGCTGCTCGACCATATCCAGCAAGTGGCGCCCAGCGAAGCCAGCGTGCTGATCATCGGCGAGACCGGTACCGGTAAAGAGCTGGTGGCGCGCCACATCCACAACCTCAGCGCGCGGCGCAACCGGCCGTTCGTGGCGGTGAACTGCGGGGCGTTCTCCGAATCCCTGGTGGAAGCCGAGTTGTTCGGCCATGAAAAAGGCGCGTTTACCGGCGCCCTCAGCGCCAAGGCCGGCTGGTTCGAAGAGGCCGATGGTGGCACCTTGTTCCTCGATGAAATCGGCGATTTGCCGATGCCCATCCAGGTCAAGCTGCTGCGCGTCCTACAGGAGCGCGAAGTGGTGCGCCTGGGCTCGCGTAAGAGCATTCCGATCGATGTGCGCGTACTGGCCGCCACCAACGTGCAACTGGAAAAGGCCATCAACGCCGGGCATTTCCGCGAAGACCTCTACTATCGCCTCGACGTCGTCAGCCTGGAACTCAGCCCGCTGCGCGAGCGCCCCGGCGATATCCTGCCGCTGACCCGGCATTTTATCGAAGCCTACAGCCAGCGCCTGGGCTACGGCCCGATCACCATCAGCCGCGAGGCCGAACACAAGCTGAAGAGCTACAGCTGGCCGGGCAACATCCGCGAATTGGAAAACGTGATTCACCACACCCTGCTGATCTGCCGTAACGGCGTGATCGAACGCGACGACCTGCGCCTGTCGAACATGCGCATCGAGCGCCAGGACGACAGCCAGCACGGCACCGACAACAGCGCCGAAGCCTTGCTGGAGCGCGCGTTTCAAAAGCTCTTCGAAGAACAGGCCGGTGCCCTGCACGAAAAGGTTGAAGACGCGCTATTGCGCGCCGCCTACCGCTTCAGCCATTACAACCAGGTGCACACCGCCAACTTGCTGGGCCTGAGCCGCAACGTCACGCGCACGCGCCTGATCAAGATCGGCGAGTTGGCGGTGAACAAGCGTCGCCCTGGAGAAAACGTGCAGGGCGAGCGCATGCTGCACCTATCCATTTAGGCGACAGTGCAACGCGTTGTCATGGCTGCGTTCGAAACTGCGCAGTACCTGGAACGAACCAAAGGTCACGGCCGTGGCCTGATGGGCGCGAATCAGCGTCCAGAAATCTTCCTCGCCGTGCTCAAAGCATTGGAACGCCGCTTCGCCGTCCTCGCGGGAGCGCCATTGCAGGTAATTGAGCACCCGCCGCCCGTCTTCGCTGACCTGCACACTCGCGTTGATAAAGCCGCCATGGCCCTGGGCCAGGCGTTCACTTTGGGTGGACAAGGCCGCCACCAGCGCCACTTGTTGCTGGGGCTCGATGTGAAACTCGATCAGTTGAGTGAAACTGCGATTTTTCTCTGATACCTGCATGAACACTCCCCTTTCTCTGTAGGCAGAATCTTGTGATTCGATACCACGCAGGGTAAAACCTCTAGTTAAGTCAAGGTCAAGCGCTTAATTGGAGTATTCATGGTTACCAAAGAGCTCACCGTCGGCCAACTGGCAGCCCGTAGCGGTGTAGCTGTTACGGCCCTGCACTTCTACGAAACCAAGGGGCTGATCAAGAGTCATCGCAATGCCGGCAATCAACGACGCTATCCACGGGATGTACTGCGCCGGGTGGTGGTGATCAAGATCGCCCAACGCCTGGGAATTCCACTGGCAACGATTGGCGAGGCGTTGCTGACGTTGCCGGAAGGGCGCACGCCCAACGCTCAGGATTGGAAGCGGTTGTCCGCGCTGTGGCGGGAAGACCTCGATGAGCGCATCCATAAGCTGATGCTGCTGCGGGACAAACTCACCGGCTGTATTGGGTGTGGATGCTTGTCGCTGGACGCGTGCCCGTTGCGCAACCCGGATGACCAGCTCGGTGGGCGCGGGCCGGGGGCGCAATTGCTGGAGCCCGGCTGCCCCCCCTCGTCGGGGCCCTCGGAGCCCTTGATGGGCGTGGCCTATAGTGAAGAGGCCGTGCCTCCACAACCACAATCAAGGAGAACGAAATGAGCGTTAAACCCATTCCCGAGGGTTATCACAGTGTCACGCCCTATATGGGCATCGACAAAGCCTCAGAGGCTATCGAGTTTTACAAAAAGGCCTTCGGCGCCACCCAGATCATGCGCCTGGACATGCCCGATGGCAGGGTCGGCCATGCCGAGCTGCGCATTGGTGACTCGGCGATCATGCTGGGCACGCCCTGCGATCAGATGTCCCTGAGCAATCCGGCTGAAAGCACCAGTGTCGCCTTGCATCTGTACGTGAACGACGTAGACGCACAGTTCAAACAAGCCGTCGCAGCGGGCGCCAGCGTGGTGTCCGAACCGGAGGACCGATTCTATGGCGACCGTTCGGGCAGCGTGAAGGATCCATACGGTCACCTTTGGTACCTCGCCACCCGCAAGGAAGACCTCAGCGAAGAACAGATCCGTCAGCGCGCCATGGAAATGTTCAAGCAAGGCTGAGCATCGGGGCCGGTTCGCCGGCTCCTACCCCACTTCATGAATACCCCCACGCCGTAAAAACCCGCTGGATATGAACCTGAAACATTTTCTTTCATATCCACCTTGGGGATTTCTCATTCTCATCCGTCTTAACTTAGATACAGCCTGTCGCGTCAGCAAAAGCTACGACTGGCCTTTCCCGGGCCTCCTCGCCCTCTCCTGATCAAGACCCTCTTTCACATGTCGAAGAAGTCACGCTCAAAACTCTGGTTTCTCGTCCATAGCTGGCTGGCCTTGCCCATCTGGTTCTTTGTACTGATTGTCTGCGTCACCGGCACCCTGGCGGTGGTCAGCCAGGAAATCGTGTGGCTGGCCAATCCGGACATCCGTGCGAGCAAGCCGTCGGATGATGCCGAGCCGCTGAGCTACGACCAGGTGATCAGCGCCATCAAGCGGGCCGAACCCCAGGTCATCGTGCAGTCTCTCAGTCGTCCGGATGAATCGCACTTTGCCCTGAGTGTCGACCTCAGCTACCCGGACGGGCGCTCGGTAGAGGTCTACGTCAACCCGTACACCGGGGCGATCCAAGGCATCAGCCCGTCGTTCAACTTCCGTCAGTTCACCCGCGCCCTGCACGGCTGGTGGCTGGTGCCGTTTACCAATGGCTTCAGCTGGGGCTGGTACCTGGTGTCGCTGCTCGGCTTGCCGTTGCTGGCCTCACTGGTCACCGGCCTGGTGGTGTACAAGCGCTTCTGGAAAGGCTTTTTCAAGCCGACCCTGCGTATCCGCCACGGCGCGCGGATTTTCTGGGGCGACTTCCACCGCCTGAGCGGTATCTGGTCGATCTGGTTTATTGCGGTGATTTCCATCACTGGCACTTGGTTCCTGATCCAGGCAATCCTGGGTGACAACCAGATCTCCATCTCCAGCGAGCCCATCGTCCCGGTGATCGCCCGCGAAAAAGTCCCAACCTCAGCCCCCGGCGTGCCTGCGCCGATGATTCCGGTGGATGAGGCGATCGCGATCGCCACCCAACGTATCCCGGGGCTGGAGGCGAGTTTCGTGAGCCTGCCGCTCAATGCCTACAGCCACCTGCAAATCGGCGGGCGGGGCTGGTACCCGCTGATGTTCCAGACAGCTCAGATCAACCCGTATGACGGCGAAATCGCCTCGTCGCACCTGCTGTCCGACCGCACCAAGCTGGAGTTCGTCACCGAATCCATGCGCCCCCTGCATACCGGCGACTTCGGTGGCCTCTGGATCAAGCTGATCTGGGCGTTCTTCGGCCTGGTGCTGAGCATGATGGTCTTGAGCGGCCTGTTGATCTGGACCAAGCGCACGGCCCTGGCCACCCTCAACGCTCTCAAGCGCGAAGCCAAGACACAACGTGCGCCGGCACCCACTCCGGCCATGCAGGCTGAAACCTCGGAGGCCAACCCATGAGCAAGTCCGCCAACGCTACCCCGCCTTCACCGTTGCGGGCCTTCTGGCTGAAATGGCGTTTCCACATCAATGTCCTGCTGTTGCTGGTACCGCTGGGCTTCATGCCCAAGTACTTCGCCGATGCCGCGCTGTTTCGCGGCGACACCGGCATCGGCGAGCGGGTGGCCGGCGACGTACAGGTCGGACCCTGGAGCCTCACGCTGGCCGAATTCCGCAACGAAGGCCCACGCCCCGACCCGGCCGGCCCGATGAAGTTCTTCAACGCCGCCCTCTGCGCCACCTGCGCCGACCAGGTCAAGGCCACCTACCTGCGCATCGGCAAGCCGCGCAGCCTGCGCGCCGCCGGGGTGATCTTCTTCGGCACCCCGTACCGCATGGGTGCCGGCCTGCCCGTGCCGGAACGTACCCCCGTCGATGCCGAACTGTGGGTCACCATGGAAGGCTGGGACGGCACTATGCACCAGGGTTCCATCCCGCTGAGCCAGGCCTCGCCTGCCACCATTGCCTGGCTGAACAAGCAAGGAGTCAAACCATGACGTTCAAGCGCCTGTCCCGCGCCGCGCTGTTGCTGTGCGCCGCTTTCAGTACCACCGTCCTTGCCCACAACCCGATGTGCGAATGCAAGGAAATCCCCGGCGAGCAGATCCAGTGCAAAGGCGGTTTCTCCGACGGCAGCGGTGCCCCCGGCGTGACACTGGATGTGATCGGCTATGACGAAACCATCCTGGTGCCCGGCAAGCTCGGCCAGGACTCCACCCTGACCTTCAAGAAGCCGTCCGCCGAGTTCTACGTGCTGTTTGATGCAGGCCCCGGTCACGTGGTGGAAATCGACCAAGCGGATATCCAGCCTCAATGAGTACGACACAGGTTGTTCGCCCCGCCGGTGCCGGCCACGAAACCCTCTACGTCCTGCTGCTGTGCCTGATCATCCTCGCGGTGGCGGGAACCGTGGTGGCGCTGCACGGTGAAACCCAAGCAGTCGCGGCGCTGCCCCGCCATCAACTGGATGCCCGTCGCGACCTGAGCGCCGCCGAACAAGGCATCTACGCCGACCTGCGGGTCACGCTGGATGAAATCCACTTGCTGCAGCAGGAGCAAAGCGCCCTGCCCACCCCCGAGCAACTGGCCGAAGAAGGCTTCGCGCCGTTTGCCCAGGACGCCAGTTCGGTCAGCCGCGGCGACCATCGCTGGCAGTTGTTGGCGAATTCGGCCTACTTGGGACTGAGCCAGACCCCGACCACCAGCGGTTCACTGCTGATGCGCGTGCAGGGCAGCGAGCCGGATATCTGGCTCAACCGCAGCACACACCTGGCCGCCCCCTCCGACCTCACTGACCAGGCGCTGATCGCAGCCGGCTGGCAGCAGGTGGTCGCGCAATTCGATGCCGGCGTCACCCGCCAGCACCGTCACTGAACGAGAAGACCGATTGCCCATGTCTATTTCATCGCCCCTGTTGCGCGTGTTTCTGGTTGGCCTGTTCAGCCTGATACTCGCTCCCCTCGCGAATGCCGAAGCGGCCAAGCGCCTGCGTATCGGCATCACCCTGCACCCTTATTACAGCTACGTGGCCAATATCGTCGGCGACAAGGCCGACGTCGTGCCGCTGATCCCGGCCGGCTTCAATCCCCACGCCTACGAGCCACGCGCCGAAGACATCAAGCGCATCGGCACCCTGGATGTGATCGTGCTCAACGGCGTCGGCCATGACGATTTCGCCGACCGTATGATCGCCACCAGCGAGCGCCCGGACATCCCGGTGATCGAAGCCAACGCCAACGTGCCGCTGCTGGCGGCCACCGGCAATGCCGCGCGCGGTGCCGGCAAAGTAGTCAACCCGCATACGTTCCTGTCGATCAGTGCGTCGATTGCCCAGGTCAACAACATCGCCCGCGAACTGGGCAAGCTCGACCCGGACAATGCCAAGACCTACACCCAGAACGCCCGCGCCTACGGCAAACGCCTGCGGCAGATGCGCGCCGATGCCCTGGCCAAGTTGACCGGCGCACCCAACCCGGACCTGCGCGTCGCCACCGTGCACGCGGCCTACGATTACCTGCTGCGCGAGTTCGGCCTGGAAGTCACGGCCGTGGTCGAGCCGGCCCACGGGATCGAGCCGAGCCCCAGCCAGTTGAAGAAGACCATCGACGAACTGCGCGCCCTGGACGTCAAGGTGATCTTCTCGGAGATGGATTTCCCGTCCACTTACGTCGACACCATCCAGCGCGAATCCGGGGTCAAGCTGTACCCGCTGTCGCATATTTCCTACGGCGAATACAGCGCTGAAAAATACGAAGTGGAAATGACCGGCAACCTCAACACCGTGGTACGGGCGATTCAGGAGTCGGGGGCATGACCGCAGCGCAGCAACTTAAGGTCGCGAGCGTCGGCCCGACCCTCGACTTCGACCAGGTGTCCCTCACCCTGGGCCGCACCGTGATCCTCGACGGCGTGAGCTTCCAGGTGCAGCCGGGCAGCATCCATGCGCTGGTGGGGCCGAATGGCGGCGGCAAAAGCTCGCTGATCAAGACCCTGCTGGGGCAAACACCGCACCAGGGGCAACTGAGCCTGCAGTGGCCGGGCACGCCCGGCACCATCGGTTATGTGCCCCAGGCGCTGGAGTTCGACCGGGGCCTGCCGATGACGGTCGACGATTTCATGGCCGCCATGTGCCAGCGGCGCCCGGCGTTCCTGGGGTTGTCCAAACATTACGCCGCCGCGATTGGCGAGGCGCTGGAACGGGTCGGCATGCAGGACAAGCGCAAGCGGCGAATGGGCGCGCTGTCCGGCGGTGAGCGCCAGCGGGTGTTGTTGGCCCAGGGACTGATCCCGGCGCCGCAGTTGCTGGTACTGGATGAACCGATGTCGGCCCTCGATGAAGCGGGTATCCAGGTGTTCGAACGCCTGCTCAATGACTGGCGCCTGGCCGGGATCACCGTGCTGTGGATCGAGCACGACCTGGAAGCCGTGGGCCGCCTGGCCGACCGCGTCACCGGCCTGAACCGCCGCCTGCTGTTCGACGCCACGCCGAAAGAGGCGCTGACCCCGGAGCGCCTGCTGACCCTGTTCTCTACCCACCCTCGGAGCCCGGCGCCATGAGTTATGAAGCGTTTCGCCTGATGGTCCAGGGCTGGGCCTCATCCGGTTACCTGCCGGAGGCACTGGCCTATGGTTTTGTGGTCAACGCCCTGCTCGCCGGTCTGCTGATCGGCCCGGTACTGGGCGGGCTGGGCACGCTGGTGGTGGTCAAGCGCTTTGCGTTTTTCTCCGAAGCGGTCGGCCATGCCGCACTGACCGGCGTGGCCGTGGGCATCCTGCTGGGTGAGCCCTACACCGGGCCCTATGGCAGCCTGTTCGGTTACTGCCTGTTGTTCGGCATCCTGCTCAACTACCTGCGCAACCGTACGGGCCTGGCGCCGGATACCTTGATCGGCGTGTTCCTGTCGGTGTCCCTGGCATTGGGCGCCAGCCTGCTGCTGATCCTGGCGGGCAAGATCAACGTGCACATCCTCGAAAACGTGCTGTTCGGTTCGGTGCTCACGGTCAACGGCAACGACCTGCTGGTACTGGCGATTGTCGGCGCCCTGGTGATGGCCCTGGCGCTGCCGCTGTACAACCGCATCATGCTCGCCAGCTTCAACCCGCAATTGGCAGCGGTGCGTGGTGTGGCGGTGAAGACCCTGGACTACCTGTTCGTGATCCTGGTGACGCTGATCACCGTGGCGGCAGTCAAGGTCATCGGCGCCATCCTGGTGGGCGCGCTGCTGGTGATTCCGGCTGCGGCGGCACGCCTGCTGAGCCAGTCGCTCAAAGGCTTCTTCTGGATCTCGGTGGTGATCGCCACCGTCAGCACCCTGTGCGGGATCCTGTTGCCGATCATCTTCGACCTGCCCATCCCCTCCGGTGCCGCGATCATCCTGATGGCCGGTATCGCCTTCGCCCTTGCCGCCGTCGCGCGGGGCACCGTGCCCAGCCTTAAAGGGAACCTTGGATAATGCGCTCCGTTCTTCAACCTCTGGCCCTGGCCATCACTTGCCTGATCACCACGCCGCTGATGGCGGCCGACGCGGGCAAACCTGCTGCTCACGCGGCAAAACCGGTCAAAGTCCTGGCCTCGCTGCCGATCACCTATGGCCTGGCGCAGGTGCTGCTCAAGGGCACCGATGTGCAGCTCGAGCGCGCGGCGCCGGCCAACCTGCCGGGCTCGCGGCAGGTGTCGTACTTCACCGGCCGTGGCGCGCCGGCACTGAACACCCTGGCCCAGGACGCCGACGCCGCCATTGGCGTGCGCTCGCTGTGGGCCGATGACCCGCTCTACCCCGTGGCACGGCGCAGCAATATCCGCATCGTCGAAATCGATGCGGCACGCCCGGTGGATGGCGGCCTGCCGGGCATCGCCGTGCAACCTGGCGTCGCCGATGGCTTGAACAGCCAGCCGTGGCAATCGAGCAACAACCTGGGGCGCATGGCCGATGTCCTGGCCGCCGACCTGAGCCGCCTGGCACCGGGCGCCAAGGCGAAGATCGACGCCAACCTGGCCGCCCTCAAGCAACGCCTGCTCAAGCTCAGCGCCGACAGCGAGGCGCGACTGGCCAAGGCGGACAACCTGAGTGTGGTCAGTTTGAGCGATCACTTTGCCTATCTGATCAGCAGTTTGAATCTGGAACTGCTCAGTACCGATGCCCGGCCCGACGCCGATTGGACACCTGAGGCGTTACAGAAGCTCAGTGCCGAGCTGAAGGACAACGACGTGGCCGTGGTGCTGCATCATCGCCAGCCAAGTGATGCAGTGAAAGCCGCCATCACGGCAGGCGGTTCAACGCTGCTGGTATTGAACGTAGACGGCGCGGACCCGGTATCGGAGCTGGAGAGCAATGTGGACCAGGTGATCAAGGCACTCACGCCGGATAGCTGAGTGACAGAGCCTTGGTGGGTTAAACCACATCCACGCCGACATGAATCGCATCATGCCGCCAGAATTCCAGGTCGCAGTCGATCAAGCGCTGGTGCTGGTCATAATTGACCCGGGCGATCCGCAAGCCCGGGCTGCCCACCGACACGCGCAATGCCGCCGCCGCTTCCACCGGCAATGAGGTCGGCACGATCTCGAAGCGCACCCGCCCGTAGTGCAAGTCGTACTTGCGCGCATACAACTCGGTCATCGACTGATTCAGGTCGCACTCGAGAATCCCCGGGAAATACTGCGGGTTCAGGTAGTGCTCCACATACAACACCAGCCGCCCGTCAATCCGCCGCCCCCGGCAGATCTGGATCACGCTGGACAACGCCGGCAGCTGCAACCACGCACACACCGCGGCCGAGGCCGGCTGCAGCCGCGCACTGATCACTTCGGTGGATGCCACCCGCCCCTGGTCGTTGACCATCGCGTGAAAGTGGCTGCGCTGCATCAGGTTGTAGGCCAGCCGAGGCGGCGAGACAAACCAGCCACGACGCTCCTCGCGATAAATCTGCCCTTGGGCCTCCAGTTGTAACAAGGCTTCCCGCACCGTAATTCGAGTGGTACCAAACAACTCGCTGAGCTTGCGCTCGGCGGGCAGCTTGCTTGCAGGCGCCAACAGGCCGTGGTCGATCTGCTCTTGCAGCGCCAGGCCGATGGATGTCACCGCCTTGATTGCCTCATCACGCATCAACGTTACCTATCTGGACTAGACCAGCACTGTTCAGGTGCACAAACCGCTGCATAAATGGGCTTGCACGACTGCTTGCCAGCCTAGGCACTCCTGATGACCGACAGATGACAGTCCCTGCCGCGTCCCTGCACCACACCCTGCAATACATCGGCCAAGTCCAGTCTCTGCGGGCACTTGAGCATGGTCTACGCTAAGTCTGCGCCGAGCGACATCAAGGCTATGAAAACGACATCGACATGAAACTGTCATCCATCGCGTCTAGATTGGCTCAGGTATTGCTCTGACCTAGACCAACAACACCGTAGAAAACACCGCCGCGTTGAAAACGCCCAAAGGAGCTTCGGATGAAACAGCTTTTCCTGGCATCACTGTTAGGCTCGACCATTGCCATGTGCACCGCCGCCATGGCCGCTGATACCGATCTAAAAACCTTGGAAGCCGCCGCGAAAGCGGAAGGTGCCGTCAACAGCGTCGGCATGCCCGATGACTGGGCCAACTGGAAAGGCACCTGGGAAGACCTGGCCAAGACCTACGGCCTCAAGCACATCGACACCGACATGAGTTCGGCCCAGGAAATCGCCAAGTTCAAGGCCGAAAAAGACAACGCCAGCGCCGACATCGGCGACGTAGGCGCCGCCTTCGGCCCGATCGCGGTGAAGCAGGAAGTCACCCAGCCGTATAAACCGTCGACCTGGGCTTCGGTGCCGGATTGGGCAAAAGACAAGGACGGTCACTGGGCCCTGGCCTACACCGGCACCATCGCGTTTATCGTCAACAAGAAGCTGCTGCACGGTTCCGAAGTCCCTACCAGTTGGGCTGACCTGCAAACCGGCAAATACAAAGTTTCGGTGGGTGACGTGAGCACTGCGGCCCAGGCCTCCAACGCCGTACTCGCCGCTGCTATCGCCAATAAAGGCGATGAAAAGAACATCGCCCCCGGCCTGCAATTCTTCACCAAGATCGCCCAGCAAGGTCGCCTCGGCCTGTCCAACCCGACCATCGCCACCATGGAAAAAGGTGAAGTCGAAGTGGGGATCGTCTGGGACTTCAACGGCCTGAGCTACAAAGCCAAGATGGCCAACCCGGATGACTACGTGGTGCTGATCCCATCGGACGGCTCGGTGAAATCCGGCTACACCACCATCATCAACAAATACGCCAAACACCCGAACGCCGCCAAGCTGACCCGCGAATACATCTTCAGCGACGCCGGCCAACTCAACCTGGCCCGTGGCAACGCACGTCCGATCCGTGCCGAAACCGACCTGAAGCTGCCGGCCGACATCGCCAAGAACCTGATCCCGGGCGAGCAGTACACCAAGGCCAACCCGCAGCCGATCAAGGATGCCGATGCCTGGGAAGCGACTTCCAAGAAGCTGCCGCAACTGTGGAACGAGCAGGTCATCGTAGAGATGAAGTAAGGGTTTATCCCACATTGGAGCTCCAGTGGAGATCCAATGTGGGAGGGGGCTTGCCCCCGATGACGGTGGATCAGCTAACAAATTCGTTGAATGACACACCGCTATCGGGGGCAAGCCCCCTCCCACATTTTTGACCCCGTTCCTCCAGAGGAATTGAGCCAAGTCAATCATTGCGGAGCGTCGCCCCCCATGAAACACCCCGTCATCCTTGTCGTGCTCGACGGCCTGAACTTCGAGGTTGCAAGGCACGCCATGGGGCACTTGCAGGCCTATGTCGGCGCAGGACGCGCAGCCCTCTACAAGCTGGAATGTGAACTGCCCGCCCTGTCCCGCCCGCTGTACGAATGCATCCTCACCGGCGTGCCACCGATCCACAGCGGTATCGTCCACAACAATGTCTCGCGCCTGTCCAACCAACGCAGCATTTTCCATTACGCCACCGACGCCGGCCTCACCACGGCGGCGGCGGCTTACCATTGGGTCAGCGAGTTGTATAACCGCACGCCCTTTCTCGCCGCCCGTGATCGCCATACCGACGACAAGGCACTGGCGATCCAGCACGGGCATTTCTACTGGAATGACCACTACCCGGATTCCCACCTGTTTGCCGACGCCGAAAGCCTGCGGCTCAAGCACGCGCCGGACTTCATGGTGGTGCACCCGATGAACATCGACGACGCCGGCCACAAGCACGGCCTCGACACGCCGCAGTACCGCAACAGCGCACGCTCGGCCGACATCATCCTGGCCGACTACCTGCAAGCCTGGCTCGATGCCGGTTACCAGGTGCTGGTGACCGCCGACCACGGCATGAACAACGACCGCTCCCACAACGGCCTGCTGCCGGAAGAACGGGAAGTGCCGCTGTTCGTGCTCGGCGATGCCTTCAGCCTGGACACCCACGCCGCACCGAAACAGACCGAGCTGTGCGGCACGGTCTGCGAACTGCTGGGCGTACCCCACGACAAACCTGTGTGCCGGGAGTTACTGAAGTGACTTCAATATCCCGCGGCAAATGGCTGGCCCTCCTGTGCCTGGTGCCTTTCGCACTGTTCTTTATCGTGTTCGAAATCGCCCCGCTGGTGTGGGTGCTGATCAATAGCCTGCAGACCGAAGACACCGGCTGGGGGCTGGACAACTTCACGCGCATCTTCAGTTCGAAGTTCTACCTGCAGGCCATCCAGTTCAGCCTGGAGATCAGCTTCTACTCGAGCATCTTCGGCATCATCATTGCCACGCTGGGCAGTTACTCCCTGCGCCGGGTGGATTCGCCGCTGCGCAACTTCGTCACCGCCTTCGCCAACATGACCAGCAACTTTGCCGGCGTGCCCCTGGCCTTCGCGTTCATCATCCTGCTGGGGTTCAACGGCAGCATCACCATCATGCTCAAGCAAGCCGGGATCATTCAGGACTTCAACCTGTACTCCAAGACCGGCCTGATCATCCTCTACACCTACTTCCAGATCCCCCTCGGCGTGCTGCTGCTCTACCCGGCCTTTGACGCCCTGCGCGAAGACTGGCGCGAGTCCGCTGCGTTACTGGGCGCCAATGGCTGGCAGTTCTGGCGGCACATCGGGCTGCCGGTGCTCACGCCGGCGCTGCTGGGCACGTTCGTGATCCTGCTGGCCAATGCCCTGGGTGCCTACGCGACGGTCTACGCCCTGACCACCGGGAACTTCAACGTGCTGCCGATTCGTATCGCCGGCCTGGTGTCGGGGGATGTGTCCCTCGATCCAAACATGGCCAGCGCCCTGGCCGTGGTGCTGGTGGCGCTGATGACCGTGGTCACCGTGGTCCATCAACTGCTGCTCAAGAGGAGCTACCATGTCTCGCGCTGAAGCCGGCCCGGCCTCCCTCTACCACCGCGTGGTGGTGTACCTGTTGTTCGCGATCCTGGTGCTGCCGCTGATTGGCACCTTCGTCTACTCCATTGCCAGCAGTTGGTCAGCAACCATTCTGCCGGCGGGCTTCACGGTGAAGTGGTATGTGCAGCTGTGGAGCGACCCACGCTTCCTGATGGCCTTCGGGCAATCCTTGCTGGTGTGCGTGGGTGCGTTGATCCTGTCGGTGGTGTTGATTCTGCCGCTGTTGTTCGTGGTGCATTACCACTTTCCCAGGCTCGACGCCTTGATGAACATCCTGATCCTGCTGCCCTTCGCGGTACCGCCGGTGGTGTCGTCGGTGGGCCTGCTGCAACTGTACGGCTCCGGGCCGTTGGCGATGGTGGGCACGCCGTGGATCCTGATCGGCTGCTATTTCACCGTGGCGCTGCCGTTCATGTACCGGGCGATCACCAACAACCTGCAAGCCATCAACCTGCGCGACTTGATGGACGCCTCGCAACTGCTTGGCGCCAGCACCTGGCAGGCCGCGATCTTCGTGGTGCTGCCCAACCTGCGCAAAGGCCTGATGGTGGCGCTGCTGCTGTCGTTCTCGTTCCTGTTCGGTGAGTTCGTGTTCGCCAATATCCTCGTGGGCACCCGCTACGAAACCCTGCAGGTGTACCTGAACAACATGCGCAACAGCAGCGGCCACTTCACCAGCGCCGTCGTGATTTCCTATTTCTTCTTTGTGCTGGTGCTGACCTGGGCCGCCAATATCTTGAACAAGGACAAAAGCCAATGAGCTTCGTCAGCGTCCAACACCTGCAAAAAGGCTACGCCGGCACCCCGGTGTTCAGTGATATCAACTGCGAAATCGCCAAGGGTGAGTTCGTCACCCTGCTCGGCCCATCCGGTTGCGGCAAGTCCACCCTGCTGCGCTGCATCGCCGGCCTGACCGCGGTGGACAGTGGGAAAATCCTGCTGGACGGCCAGGACATCGTTCCGCTGAGCCCACAGAAACGCAACATCGGCATGGTGTTCCAGAGCTATGCGCTGTTCCCCAACATGACCGTGGAACAGAACGTCGCCTTCGGCCTGCGCATGCAAAAGGTCAACGCCGATGACAGCCACAAGCGCGTGCAGGAAGTGCTGCAACTGGTGGAACTCAAGGACCTGGCCGGCCGCTACCCGCACCAGATGTCCGGCGGCCAGTGCCAACGTGTAGCCCTGGCCCGCTCCCTGGTCACCCGCCCGCGCCTGTTGCTGCTGGATGAGCCGCTGTCGGCGCTGGATGCACGGATTCGCAAGCACCTGCGCGAACAGATTCGCCAGATCCAGCGCGAACTGGGGTTGACCACGATTTTCGTAACCCATGACCAGGAAGAAGCCCTGACCATGTCGGACCGGATCTTCCTGATGAACCAGGGCAAGATCGTGCAAAGCGGCGATGCCGAGACCCTCTACACCGCACCGGTGGATGTATTCGCTGCCGGTTTCATCGGCAACTACAACCTGCTGGACGCCGACAAGGCCAGCCAACTGCTGCAACGCCCGATCAGCGGGCGCATCGCGATTCGCCCGGAGGCCATCGAACTGAGCCGCAACGGCGAACTCGACGCGCTGGTGCGCAGCCACAGCCTGCTGGGCAACGTGATCCGCTACCGTATCGAAGCCCGTGGCGTGGAATTGGTGGTGGACGTGCTCAACCGCTCGGCGGACGATCTGCACCCGGACGGCCAGCGCCTGGCACTTTCCATCGACCCCAGTGCGCTGTGTGAAGTAGCCTGAGCAGCAGTGAATCTTGAGAGAGCGTAACGGATGGCATTGGTAATTTTTGATTTGGACGACACCCTGATCCATGGCGACTGCGCCACCCTCTGGAGCGAACAGATGGGCCGCCTGGGCTGGGTCGACCCGGCGTCGTTCATGGGCAGGAACAACGAGCTGATGGACGCCTACAGCCGCGGCGAGCTGGCCATGGAAGACTTCATGGACTTCAGCCTGGAACCGATGATCGGCCGCACCCCGGAGGAAATCGAGCATTTGGTGGAGCCATGGGTCGAGGATGTGATTGAACCGCTGATCTACAGCGACGCCACCAGGACCATCGCCCGCCACCGCGCCAACGGCGACCGGATCCTGGTGATCTCCGCCTCGGGGACTCACCTGGTGAAACCGATCGCGGCGCGTATCGGCATTGATGAGGTGCTGGGGATTGAGCTGGAAGTGAGTCATGGCGTGTACAGCGGCCGTACCGTCGGTGTACTGACCTACCGCGAAGGCAAGATCACACGCTTGCTGGAATGGCTGGAACAGGAAGGTGAATCGCTGGACGGCGCGTATTTCTATTCGGATTCGCGCAATGACTTGCCGTTGTTGCTGAAGGTGGAGCACCCGCAGGTGGTGAACCCCGACCCGGTATTGCGCGCCCACGCCGAAAAATCCGGCTGGCCAATCCACCACTGGGTCTGACACCGCCTATCCCGACTTGAAATCCAATCAAAGGTGGGAGGGGTAAGTCGAAGCGTCGCACCGCCCCTCCCACATCGACCCTATTCCAATCCGGGATCAGGTCAGGCTTTCGTCAATCACCAACACCAGCTTCCCGGCAATCTGGTTAGTCGCCAACTCGGCAAACGCCGCCTCGGCATCCTTGATCGGGAACGTCCTGGCCAATTGCGGGCTCAGGCGACCTTCGGCAAACAACGGCCATACATGCTGGCTCAGCTCGCTGAACAGGTCGGCCTTGAACTGATCGTCACGGCTGCGCAGGGTCGAACCCAGCAGTTGCACACGCTTAGCCAGCACCTGGGCCAGGTCCAGTTGCGCCTCGCGGCCGCCCATCAAGCCGATCAACACCCAGCGACCGTCCAGCGCCAGCAGCTTGAGGTCCAGCGCGGCGTAGTTGCCGCCGACCGGATCGAGGATCACATCGAATGGCCCGAAATCCCGCAGCCCTTCGATACCGTCAGTGCGTACTACGCCGCCCTGGGCGCCCAGGTCTTCACAGTA
This sequence comes from Pseudomonas sp. NFX5, assembly GCF_049132125.1. Classification (NCBI taxonomy): domain Bacteria; kingdom Pseudomonadati; phylum Pseudomonadota; class Gammaproteobacteria; order Pseudomonadales; family Pseudomonadaceae; genus Pseudomonas; species Pseudomonas sp. NFX5. Next base: position 327,454 of record NZ_JAFMZG010000032.1, on the reverse strand, counting down.
GGCCAGGCGCTGCGCCGAGCCGACGCTGACCCAGCACGGGCTGCCAAATGCCTTGCACAGCTGGATGGCCGCCGAGCCCACGCCACTGGCGCCGGCGTGCAGCAACACTTTCTCACCGGGCTTGAGGCCCGCCAGTTGGAACAGATTGAGCCACGCGGTGCTGTACACCTCCGGCAGCGCCGCCGCTTCGACCAGCGACAGACCTTCCGGTACCGGCAGCACATGACGTGCATCCACCACCACTTCTTCGGCCATGCCGCCACCGGCCAGCAGTGCACAGACGCGATCGCCCACCTGCCAGGACGAACCCGGGCCCACTTCGCTGATCACCCCGGAACACTCCAGGCCCAGCACAGCACTGGCGCCAGGCGGTGGCGGATAGAGCCCTGCACGCTGCAATAAATCGGCGCGATTAAGGCCCGCAGCCGCCACGCGAATGCGAACTTGGCCTACATCACATGTAGGACTGGGTTCGTCCAACCACGCCACATGACCTTCAACGCCTTGCAATGCTTTCACAGTGCCTCCATAGTGAGTCTGGACTGAGCCCGTAGCAGTAGCGCCGGGCTTTTTGCATTATGCGACCGGCCCCTATGGAACCGGCAACTTCAAAGACGGCCTAATATGCGTTATCAATTGCCCCCGCGTCGAATCAGCATGAAGCATCTGTTCCCCAGCACCGCCCTCGCTCTTTTCATTGGTATCGGCTTCGCGTCGATGTCGACCAATACGTTCGCAGCCAACAGCTGGGACAACCTTCAGCCGGACCGCGATGAGGTGATTGCCAGCCTTAACGTCGTCGAGTTGCTCAAGCGTCATCACTACAGCAAGCCGCCGCTGGACGACGCGCGCTCGGTGATCATCTACGACAGCTACCTCAAGCTGCTGGATCCGTCGCGCAGCTACTTCCTGGCCAGCGATATCGCTGAGTTCGACAAGTGGAAGACGCAGTTCGACGACTTCCTCAAGAGCGGCGACCTGCAGCCCGGCTTCACCATCTACAAGCGCTATCTGGATCGCGTGAAAGCGCGTCTGGACTTCGCCTTGGGTGAGTTGGACAAGGGTGTCGACAAGCTCGACTTCACCCAGAAGGAAACCCTTCTGGTGGACCGCAAGGACGCGCCTTGGCTGACCAGCACCGCCGCCCTCGACGACCTCTGGCGCAAACGCGTCAAGGACGAAGTGCTGCGCCTGAAGATCGCCGGCAAAGAGCCCAAGGCCATCCAGGAGCTGCTGACCAAGCGCTACAAGAATCAACTGGCGCGCCTGGACCAGACCCGTGCCGAAGATATCTTCCAGGCCTACATCAACACCTTTGCGATGTCCTACGATCCGCACACCAATTATCTGTCTCCAGATAACGCGGAAAATTTCGATATCAACATGAGTCTGTCCCTGGAAGGCATCGGTGCCGTCCTGCAAAGCGACAATGACCAGGTGAAGATCGTGCGTCTGGTGCCGGCCGGTCCGGCAGACAAGACCAAGCAGGTGGCGCCTGCCGACAAGATCATCGGTGTGGCCCAGGCCGACAAAGAGATGGTCGATGTGGTCGGCTGGCGCCTGGACGAAGTGGTCAAGCTGATCCGCGGGCCGAAAGGCAGCGTGGTGCGCCTGGAAGTGATTCCGCACACCAATGCACCGAACGACCAGACCAGCAAGATCGTGTCCATCACCCGTGAAGCGGTGAAGCTCGAAGACCAGGCCGTGCAGAAGAAAGTCCTCAACCTCAAGCAGGATGGCAAGGACTACAAGCTGGGCGTGATTGAAATCCCGGCCTTCTACCTGGACTTCAAGGCCTTCCGTGCCGGTGACCCGGACTACAAGTCCACCACCCGCGACGTGAAGAAAATCCTTACCGAGCTGCAGAAGGAAAAAGTCGACGGCGTGGTCATCGACCTGCGCAACAACGGCGGCGGTTCCCTGCAGGAAGCCACCGAGCTGACCAGCCTGTTTATCGACAAGGGCCCGACCGTGTTGGTACGCAACGCTGACGGCCGTGTCGACGTGCTCGAAGACGAGAACCCGGGTGCCTTCTACAAAGGCCCGATGGCGTTGCTGGTCAACCGCCTGTCGGCTTCGGCTTCGGAGATTTTCGCCGGCGCCATGCAGGACTATCACCGTGCATTGATCATCGGCGGCCAGACCTTCGGCAAAGGCACCGTGCAGACCATCCAGCCGCTGAACCATGGCGAGCTCAAGCTGACGCTGGCCAAGTTCTACCGGGTGTCCGGGCAGAGCACCCAGCATCAGGGCGTACTGCCGGACATCGATTTCCCGTCGATCATCGACACCAAGGAAATCGGCGAAAGCGCCCTGCCGGAAGCCATGCCGTGGGACACCATCCGTCCTGCAATCAAGCCGGCCTCGGACCCGTTCAAGCCATTCCTCGCGCAGTTGAAGGCTGACCACGATACCCGCTCCGCCAAGGATGCCGAGTTTGTGTTCATCCGCGACAAGCTGGCCCTGGCCAAGAAGTTGATGGAAGAAAAAACCGTCAGCCTCAATGAAGTGGACCGTCGTGCACAGCACTCCGACATCGAAAACAAGCAACTCGCCTTGGAAAACATCCGCCGCAAGGCCAAGGGCGAAGAACCCCTCAAGGAGCTGAAGAAAGAAGACGAGGATGCGCTGCCGACCGAAGCGGATAAAACCAAGCCGGAAGACGACGCTTACCTGGCCGAGAGCGGCCGGATCCTGCTGGACTACCTGAAAATCACCAAACAGGTGGCCAAGCAGTAAATGATGGCGATTTAATGTGATCGCTCCCTGGAGTGTCATCATATAGACATCATTCTGTCGTGAAATGAAGGACCGTCGGCGTAACGCCCACGGTCCTTTTTTTTCGATCGAGATCGCCATGACCATGACCGAACAGCTGAGTGCATTGGGCTCTATCCTGGCTCAAGGCAGTTTGCACAGCCTGTTCCAACCGATCATCTGTCTGTCGGAACGGCGCATCCTCGGCTACGAGGCCCTCAGCCGCGGCCCGTCGAACAGCCCGCTGCACTCCCCCATCGCGCTGTTCTCGGTGGCGCGCCATGCGGGACGCCTCAGCGAACTGGAAATGGCCTGCCGCGAAAGCGCATGCCGCCGCTTCAGCGAGCAAAAGCTGCCGGGCAAGCTGTTCCTGAATGTCTCGCCCGAATCCTTGATGGAGACCGCTCATCAACCGGGCCGCACCCTGCAATTGCTGCGCGACTTCGGCATTCCGCCGAGCCAGGTGGTGATCGAACTCACCGAGCAGACCCCCACCGACGATTTCGACCTGCTGCAAACCGCCCTGCACCATTACCGCAACATGGGCTTTTCGATTGCCTTGGATGACTTGGGTGCCGGCTATTCCAGCCTGCGCTTGTGGTCGGAGCTGCGCCCGGATTACGTGAAGATCGACCGGCACTTTATCGACGGTATCCATCAGGATGCGCTCAAGCGTGAGTTTGTCGGCTCTATCCTGCAGATCGCCAGGGCCTCACGGGCCCAGGTGATCGCCGAGGGCATCGAATTGCCGGAAGAGCTGGCGGTATTGACCGAGATGGGCGTCGACCTGGTCCAGGGTTACCTGCTCTGCCGTCCACAGGAGCAGCCGCCACAGGAAGCGCGCCAGATGCTGCCCAAGCCCGACCAGGCCAATGTGGCCCTCAGCGAAGAAGCCGGCGACCTCAGCGCCCTGCTCAGCGAACAACCGGCGGTCGATCAGGACACCGCCACCGCCCAGGTGTTGGAGGCGTTCCGCCGCCAGGCCAACCTTAACTCCCTGGCGGTGCTGGATGGACGCGGCCACCCGGTAGGGATCGTGCACCGGCATTCACTCTCCGATGCGCTGCTCAAGCCGTTTGCCACCGACCTGTTTGCGCGCAAGCCCATCAGCCGGCTGATGAGTACGGATTTTCTGGCGGTGGAGTTGAGCCAGTCGCTGCAACAGGTCAGCCGCCTGCTGACCAGCCGCGCACGGCAACGTATCGAAGAAGATTTCATCATCACCCTCAATGGCGATTACCTCGGCCTGGGCCGGGTAATCGATGTACTCAAGCTGATCACCGAACTGAAAATCCAGCAGGCGCGCTATGCCAACCCGCTGACCCTGCTGCCCGGCAACGTGCCGATCCAGCAGTGCCTGACGCGACTGTTGCAGCAACAGCGGGAATCGGTGATCTGCTACGTGGATATCGACAGCTTCAAGCCGTTCAACGACATCTACGGCTACGGACGTGGGGATGAGGTGTTGCTGTGCCTGGCGCAGTGCCTGAACGACCGGGTCGACCCCAGCCGCGACTTTGTCGGGCACATCGGTGGCGATGACTTCCTGCTGGTATTGGGGCCACAGGATTGGCGCAAGCGGCTCAACCAGCTGCTGGACGATTTCCATACCCAGTGCCGGCGCTTCTACCGCGCCGAGCACCTCGACGCCGGCTGCTTCGTGGCGCTGAACCGCCAGGGCGTACGCCAGGAGTTTGCGTTGCTGTCATTGTCGATCGGGGTGGTGCATTTGTATCCACAGGCCTGTGGACAACTCGATGCCAGCCAGTTGGCGGAACTGGCCTCGCAGGCCAAGCACCATGCCAAGGATATGACCGGCTACAGTATCCACGTGATCGACAGCATGGACATGTTGCCCCAGGCACTTTAAGCCTCGGCAGACTCCGGATACTCGTATTCGAACACCCGCACCACTTCCGAGGCATGCCAGGAGGCGGCGGCCACACCATCGGACGGCCCGCTGAAACGCCCCAGGCGCTCCACACATTCAAAGAACCCGGTACGCGGCAGGCGACTGGCGCCCTGGCTGATCACCAGGGAGCTGCGCAACGGTTGCTCGGCCTTGGCGTCCAGCGCCGCCAGGTGCTCCAGGGCAGCGGCCAGGGTTTGCATCGCCGGCGTCGGAAACTGCAGGCGCTCCAACAGTGCCCGGTAGGTCAGCAGATGGCGCTGGCGGCGCGCCTGGTCCAGTTCGTTAAGTAACCCATCCCAATGTTGACGACTGATACGTAGGCTCAAGATTCATCCCTCCACCCTGTAACGCCCAATTCCCAGGCCAGGCTGCGGCGGATTGCGGCATCCGGCTGACGTTCACCACTTTCGATCAATCCGAGATACGAGGGGCTGATGCCCACGGTGCGGGCCAACGCTTCAATCGCCAGGCCCTTGGCTTCACGCAAGCCGCGCAGGTCTGCGAGCGGGCGCAAATCCTGGTCAGGTGCGGCGTGTGCAGTAGGAGAAGGCGTCGGTGAAGGCTGTTGCTGACCGGCGGCTTTTAGCAGCGCCTGGTACTGATCCCATGGCAACACCGCGTACTCGGGTTCGCCATTGCGTGAAATTATCTGAATATCCATGACCGCCCCGTAGGATAACTGCACTTACTGAGTAAGCTCTTTCCTTAGGAGTGTAATCCTAACAGCCACAAAGGTCGCAGGGGGATAGCCACGTCATCCGTTTTTTTGCGGGTTTTCCTTGGCCAGCAAGGCCGGGGTGGCAGGCAAACGCTCAACCACCGCGAGTTTTTCCGGGCGCTGTGCGTCACGCCAGGCGCGAAACGCGCTCAGTTCGCCTTCCAGGGTCTTCATGACCCACGCCAGTACCGCGATGTCGTCGAGCATGCCGAACATGGGGATAAAGTCCGGGATCGCATCAATCGGGCTGAGGAAATACATCAACCCCGCCACCACAGAGATCAGTGCCTTGGGGCTGATGGCCCGGTACTCGCCACGCCAGTAGGCCAGGCACAGGGATTGAAGCAACTTGAGATCATCCTTGAGCTTACCCAGGCGGTTGCCCTGGCTGGAGCCTTTGGCGGCGACAGCGAACAGCAGGGTCGGCAAACGTCCACGGCCCAGCAAGCGTGCAGCCATTGGCAGGAAACGGGTGAAATTGAAGGGTGGTTTCATCTGTCACTCCAGTTCCATCAAACAGAAAGGTTATCCACACAAATTGTGGATAACCTTGTGAACAGAGCCTGTTTTACCGGCTGAAAGCCACGTTCTACAAGGCTTCCAGTCAGATCGGGCGTTTTTTGCGCACATCAAAAAAACCCAAGAATTCATTGACTTGGCGCAGATGTGCCGATACCCGTACTCGAGCCTTACATCAGACTGTTACAGCGTACGGGCGTTCGATCGGATGTCTACAGGTACTGATTTGAAAACCCCGAAAACAACAACGCCCCGTCAAGACGGGGCGTTGTGTGTTCAAGCGCCGATTACTTCTTGGCGGCAGGTGCAGCAGGGGCTTCAGCCTTGGCTGGGTCCTTGATGGCCAGCAGTTCCAGGTCGAATACCAGCACGGAGTTGGCCGGGATTGCCGGGCTCGGGCTCTGGGCGCCATAGGCCAGGTCGGACGGGATGTACAACTCGACCTTCTCGCCTACGTGCATCAGTTGCAGGCCTTCGACCCAGCCAGGAATCACGCCGCTGACCGGCAGGTCAATAGGGCTGCCGCGATCCACGGAGCTGTCAAAGGTGGTGCCGTTGGTGAGCTTGCCGGTGTAGTGAACAGTCACCACGTCAGTCGGCTTAGGCTGTGGGCCGTCGGCTTTCTTGGTGATCTTGTACTGCAGGCCGGAAGCGGTGGTGACTACGCCGTCTTTCTTGGCGTTGTCTTCGAGGAATTTCTTGCCGGCGGCTGCCGACTCTTCGCTCATTTTGGTCATGCGTTCTTCAGCACGCTTCTGCAGTGCGGCAAACGCTTCAACCAGTTCGTCGTCTTTGAGCTTCTGCTCTTTCTTGCCGACGGCATCTTCGATGCCCTGGGCTACCGCTTTGGAATCCAGGTCATCCATGCCTTCCTGGGCAAGGCTTTTGCCCATGTTCAGGCCGATGCCGTAGGAAGCTTTCTGCGCCGGGGTTTTCAGCTCTACGCTGGTCTGCGAATCACAACCCGCAAGTACCAGGCTAACCAGGGCCACCGCCGCCGCCAACCGATGCTGTTTCATGCTATTTCCTTGTTCATGCGCCAAAAGGGCATTCGAATAAAGTCGCGAGCTTATCAGGCGGCCACGACCAATGGCTACCGGCATGTGAGCAGGAAACTTCCGATAAGTTCACGTGTTTAAAAGCATTTTCATTCATTATGGGAGCCCGCGACGGATCGCGGGACCGCCTCTCATCTGACTCATGGCCACTTGCCGCACCCGTGGCGTAGTGGCATAACAACGCGACCACTCGACAAGGCCGAGACAAGGATAGCCATCTTGCGCATTTTTTCCCGTGTTTTACTGCTGATACTCATCGCGCTGGGCCTGATCCTGGCCGTGGTGCTGTACTACACCGTCAACCCCAGGCTGCCCGACTACGTGCCGGTGGAACAGGTGCGCTACCAGGACCAATGGAGCGCCGCCGACCGCCAGACCTATTACTTCACCCCTCAGGGCACCCAAGTAAAAGGCCTGCACTACAACTGGTTCACCGCCCTGGAACTGCCGTTCTCCGAGCGGCGTTTTGCCACGCCGGAGTACCTGGCGCGCTTCGGTTTCCTGGTGGACCCCAAGCAGGTACCCACCACGCAAAACCCCGGCAACCTGCCCGTGGGCTTCGCCCGGCACAAAAACGCCGACAGCAACGTCGAGTACCTGGATATTACCTGTGCCGCCTGCCATACCGGCGAATTGCACTTCAAGGGCCAGGCCCTGCGTATCGACGGCGGCTCGGCCCAACACGTACTGCCTTCCAGCGTACCCACCTTGCGTGGTGGCAGTTTCGGCCAGGCCCTGGTCGCCAGCCTCGCCGCCACCTACTACAACCCCTGGAAATTCGAGCGGTTTGCCCGCCAGGTGCTGGGGGATCGCTACGACGCCGAGCACAGCCAGTTGCGCGAGGACTTCAAACAGTCGCTGAACCAGTTCCTCAAGGTCGCCTGGAACGACACCCACCGCGGCCTCTACCCCACCGAAGAAGGCCCGGGCCGCACCGACGCCTTTGGCCGGATCGCCAATGCCAGCTTTGGCGATGCCATTTCGCCAGACAACTACCGCGTCGCCAATGCGCCGGTGGACTACCCGCAGCTGTGGGACATCTGGACCTTCGACTGGGTGCAATGGAACGGCTCGGCCCAGCAACCCATGGCGCGCAATATCGGTGAAGCCCTCGGTGTAGGCGCGACGTTGAGCTTTTTCGACGCCGCCGGCCAACCGCTTCAGGGCGATGCGCGCTACCCGTCGAGCGTCAGGGTGCGTGACCTCAACCGGATCGAAGAAACCCTGCAACGCCTCAAACCACCGACCTGGCCCGAGGACTTGTTCGGCCCCGTCGACAAGCCCCTCGCCGCCCAGGGCCGCGCGCTGTTCGCCGAGAACTGCGCCGGCTGCCATGTGCCGGCCGTCACCGAGGAAAATGGCCGCCCGGTGCAGCAGCTGAAAATGCTGCCGGTGGCGTACATCGGCACCGACCCCGGTACCGCCAGCAACATTGCCGACCAGCGCTATGACCTCAGCGCCCTGCAGTGGGACCCGGCGGAACTGGCCAAGCTCAATGTCGAACTGCACCCCACCCCCACCGAGCCGCTGGACCTGAAGAAAATGTCCGTGGCCAAGGGCCTGGCCTACGTCACCGCCTTCGTCGAAGACCACGCCTACCGCGCCGCCGGCGTCACCCCGGCCGAGCGCCCGCGCCTGGATGGCTACGGCCTGCCCATTGGCGTGCGCGAGTTGCGTGCCTACAAGGCCCGCCCGCTGGCCGGTGTATGGGCGACCCCGCCGTTCCTGCACAACGGCTCGGTGCCGACGATCTACCAGTTGCTCTCGCCTCAGGATGAACGCAGCACCACCTTCTATAAAGGCACCTTCAACTACGACCCGCGTCACCTGGGCTTTGAGACCGCAGCGTTCAAGAATGCCTTCCTGTTCGATACCAAACTCACCGGCAACCACAACAGCGGCCACGAATTCCGTGCAGGCAAGCGTGGCAATGGCGTTATCGGCCGCAGCTTGCTGCCGCAGGAACGCTGGGCACTGCTGGAATACCTCAAAGTGCTGGGCGGCCCGCTGGAGCAACAACTGCCATGATGATCCGATCTCGATACGACCAACCTTCCCTGCTCGCCCGCCTGTGGCTGCGCCTTGGCCGGTTTCTCGGCAAGACCCTGTTGTGGCTGGTGGGCCTGGGCCTGCTCGGCTGGCTGGCGAGCACGGCGTGGTTTGCCTGGCAGCACAGCGGACCGGTGTCGCCGGACGAGCAGATCCCTGCGGGTGAAGCGGCAATGACCCAGGGAATTATCCAGACCGCCGTGCGCATCGTTGACCAGCATCGCGAAGGCACGCGCTACCTGCGCGATGCCCACGCCAAGGCCCATGGTTGCGTGAAAGCCGAAGTCAGTGTGCTGGCCGATCTCGACCCGGCGTTGCGCCAGGGTGTATTTGCCGAACCAGGCAAGACCTGGCAGGCCATGATGCGCTTGTCCAACGGCAACGCCTACCCGCAGTTCGACAGCATCCGCGATGCCCGGGGCATGGCGCTCAAGTTGCTGGACGTGCCGGGCAAACAATTGCTCGCCGACCAGCAGGCCCGCACGGAACAGGACTTCGTGATGTTCAGCCACCCGAATTTCTTTGTCAGCGATGTGGCGGAGTACGCGCAGAACATCGGCGCCCAGGCGGATGGCAAGAAAGTCCTGGCGTTCTTCCCCAAGGCCGACCCGCGCAGCTGGCAGGTGCGTCACCTGTTTATCGCCCTGGCAACCCTGGCACCCGCACCGGCCAGCCCGACGCAGACCACCTATTTTTCGGTATCGCCCTACAAGTTCGGCGCGGCCAATGCCAAGTTCCGTGTGGCGCCCGACCCACAGGGCTGCCCGGAATACGCCTTGCCCAAGCAGAACCAGGACCTGCCGAACTTCCTGCGCAGCGCCTTGAGCCAGCAGCTGTCCACCGACCGCGTGCCGGCATGTTTCGTGTTGCAGATCCAGCGGCAGAACCCGCAGAAATTCATGCCGATCGAAGACACCAGCATCGAGTGGAAGGAGAGCGATGCGCCCTACGAGAGCGTAGCCAAGGTGCGGATCCCGGCCCAGGATTTCGATACGCCCGAGCAGAACCTGGCGTGCGACAACCAGTCGTTCAACCCATGGTTTGGCGTAGCCGAGCATCGGCCCATCGGTGGCATCAATCGCTTGCGCAAGGCGGTGTATGAAGCGGTCAGCGATTACCGCCACAGCCGCAACGCCCCGTAAAGACTGCGTAACAATGGGCCCGGCGTCGTAAGGATTGCGTCGGGTCTATTGAGGCGCTTTCGTCGTAACTCTACCGTGGACGCCTACTCCATCACGTAGGAAGCCCATCGTGGAAAGCTCAACCCTAGGCATGATCGTCCTGACCATAATCGCCGTGTTCGGCACTGCGTCTTTTTGCTTCGAGCACTTGGCCACGCGCCAGCCACGCAAGAAAAAGGTCAGGTAGCGTCAGCGCAAAGGCAAGGCGTAGAAAGATCAAATCGCAGGCCAAAAAAAGCCCGCTCAATGAGCGGGCTTTCTGTGGTGACCTGGCGTTCAGTGGGCCAGGTGACCGAATATGGCGCAGCGGACGGGACTCGAACCCGCGACCCCCGGCGTGACAGGCCGGTATTCTAACCGACTGAACTACCGCTGCGCGTAACACGTGAAGCGAATGGTGGGTGATGACGGGATCGAACCGCCGACCCTCTGCTTGTAAGGCAGATGCTCTCCCAGCTGAGCTAATCACCCTTCGTTTCGGTGTGGGCGCATCATACACCAAAAAATCGTAATGTCTTGATTTAAATGCAATTTATTCAAAAAAAGTTTAGCGCACGATTTTTTGCCATATTCCGGACAGCAAAAAAAAGCCCGCGATCAGGCGGGCTTTCTGTGGTGACCTGGCGTTCAGCGTTCCAGGCTACCGAATATGGCGCAGCGGACGGGATCATAACTCACCCTCTAAATCATTGAAAGCTTGAGGTTTCCATAGTTTAGCGTGTTGCTGATGGACTTGATTATGTACTTCTAATGTGCAGCTGGCAATCTGCGGACCGGATCATCTTGATGCAATGCCCGAGCGTATCGAGAACCGCAAGCCATCTGAACCATCCGCGCGCACTTTAATCCAGTGTAATCCAAGAGTCTGGACGGACCACATCAGCGGTATGTGCTTTATAGCGTGAAACCTGAGGCCCAACCTGCGCTTTGGATCTGTTTGGGAACGTTATGCCAGATCGGTGAGTTGCTTCAGACCGAATGGAAGAATGTCGATCTGAAGAACCATACCTGGTTCATCCCGAGCGGGAACGTCAAAGGCAGCCGGCGCAAAAAACAAGACCATCATGTTTTCCTCTCACCCATTGCCTTGCACTTCTTTCAGGACCTGAAAACGCTGACTGGACATGGCCAATGGTGCTTTCCGAACAAGCAGAAGGATGGGCATGTGGACGTGAAAGTGGTGAGCAAGCAGGTGGGTGACCGCCAGGCCCGATTCAAAAACCGCAAAGCCCTTTTCACGACGTCGCCATGACGATACGCTGGTGCTTGCCGACGGCCAGAACCGTGACTGGACGCCGCATGACCTGCGCCGCACAGGCGCGACCCTGATGCAGGCCTTGGGGGTCAGCCTGGATGTGATCGATCGCTGTCAAAATCATGTATTGGCCGGCTCCCGGGTAAGGCGCCACTACCTGCATCATAATTATGCCGAGGAGAAAAAAAGCGCTTGGAACTTGTTGGGCGATCGACTCAGCGAAGTGTTGTCCTCGCCCTACGAATATCAACCCTCCCAGATGATGAAGTTTCCGGTGCGCAACGCCACTGGATCCCTACCTCCTTCATAGGGAAGACTCTTCAATACACAAAAATCCAGTGATGCCTGCCTGTTGCCGGTGCTCATGGCAACAGTAGCGCCTCATGGATCTCAATACACGGAGTAACTTGTTCCTTTCGCTTGCTGGTCAGCCAAAGCCTTGTTTTGCCCACATCGAAAATCTGCCCCTGTTCCATCAGTGTTAATACGAGCGCATCTGAAACCCTATAGCGCCCGCAAGCCGGACAGTCTCTCTCCTCCCAAGGACCATGACACTGAATACGCTCAGCAACACCAGCACAAATAAGACAGCTCATGGAATCATCATCATTTTTAAATAACCTCTATCTGATCCGTCATTTTTTCAGCCTCTTCCCATCTGGAATTTGTTGGATGATCGACTCAACGAGGTGTTGTCTTCGACCTACGAATATCAACCCTCCCAGATGATGAGATTTCCAGCGTACACCGCCACTGAATCCCCATCGCCGTCATAGAAAAGATTCTTCAATACTAAATCTCTCCTAGTTTTGTAGATATCGCTGAGCGCTTGCTTCGGGTCGATTCCCGACAGACCTTATTGATTACAATTGTCTGGGTGTCATTGGGCCACCAACTAGCTCACATCTTGAAATTGGCAATGAGCCCGTGTAGGTTCCGCGTCATCTCAGCGACCTCATTGCTGATTTTTACCGTGCTATCGGCCTGGCTCGCGGTGCTTTCACTAAGAGCTTTAATTTCAAAAGTATTTTGCTCAACCCCTTGTACAACATAGGCCTGCTGTTCTGTTGCTGAGGCAATCTGGATGTTGTGATCGATGATTTGATTCATGCCGCAGGTAATGTCGTCAAAGAACCCGGCCGCTCGAGATACTTCCTCAACCGTCGCGGATGCATTCGTATGGCAGCTGCGGATGGTCGCGACAGCGCTGAATACCTGTTGCTGTAGGCGGGTAATATTGCTGTAGATCTCGCCTGTCAGTTTATGCGAGTGAATGGCCAGGCTACGTACTTCATCAGCGACCACGGCAAAGCCTCGGCCTTGATCCCCGGCTCGCGCCGCCTCGATGGCCGCATTCAGAGCTAGCAGATTTGTCTGTTCAGAAACACTTTTAATCAGCCCTACCGCTTTAGAAATTGCCTGGCTTTCAGTTTCCACAGCATTGATGGCATTGAGTGAGTCGTTGAGTTCTTGGAATAAGTCGTTGATTCCCGCCACTGCTCGGCCAACCTGAATGCTTCCGTCGCGACATTTCTGGCCCGCCTGGCTCGCTTTGTCGGCGGTGGTGTTGGAGTTGGTACTGACCTCCTGCACGCTGCTTACCAACTCGCTCATCGAGGTGGCGATTAACTCGAGTTTGGTCGCTTGATGTCCTACGCTTTGCTGGGATGAAAGCGCGTGCTCGCTGACATTCACAGCTTTATCTTGCGTTGAGGACGAGAAATTTTTGACCTCGGTTATTAGTCCACGCATACGTACTTGCATGAGGTTGAAGTCTTCGGCCAGATCACCCAGCTCATCACGGCCCGAGGGCTTTATGGTGCATCGGAGATCTCCATCAGCTAGAAGGCGAGTCGCTTCAGAGATTTCACGAATGGCTCGTCGCACAGACAGGTAAAAACCGATGAACAGGTAGATTATCGTGAAGACCGTCGCAAGCAGAGCAAGAGCCCAGAGCACAAGCTTGCGCTGGTGGCTTGCCAGGCGAGCATGAAGCTGATCACCGGTTTCTGACAAAACTAGTTGCGTGGCATTGTCCAGCTTTTCAACAAAAGGAACGTACTCGTTGAACCTTTCAAGCCACGTATCCATCAACTCTTGGTAGACCGAACCGGATAGCGCGTACGAGTCGATGATGCTGGATTTGTATTTGGACGCTGTTTCTTGAGCAGTATCAGCGATGAGTGCACGTGCTTCGTTGTTGCCTACCCCACTATTACGCGCCTGAACAAACCGATCAAAATTGTTAAGTTGATTCACAACCGTTGGTTTTGTAGTCGAATCAACATAACCATAGGCGGTGACATAACTCGCATAACTCCGAGTCTGCCCGAGGACTTGATACAGGGGCAGAATCTCATCGGTTAGCAACGCCATGTTGCGGTAGACAAGGGAGTCTGCGTCCTGGCTCAGTCGAGCGGATGCGGCAATTTCCTTAATGGCACTCAAACGCATTTGCAGCGCTCGGGCTTGCTCATTATATTGCATGCTCAAAAGCTTCGAACCTTTAGCGTTCGGCGCCTGGGAATCCGTATTGACGAGGTGATCGGAGAACGGGCTGTTCCCCAACCACTCATTTAGCCCCAATGTTTGTTGTTTGAGTGCATCACCTTGGCGGGTTATGACCCCGTAGACATCAGGCTTGTTTCGTGCGTACGCTACCACCTGGAGACCGGCGAGTTCCGTGGCACTCCTGTATTCCGATAAGCTTTTACCAACAGCTTCAAGGCCTAGCAGTTCGAGATGGGTCGCTTGGCGTTCCTGATAAAGACTTTCCAATTTATCAAATGATAGCCAGCAGAATGGAAGCATAAATACCGAGAATATCAGCGTAAATTTCTGCAGGTATCGCGCCCGATTCATTAGAGCTAGAACTGGTCTGAACATCACTACTCCTAAGCATGGACTTCATTAGTTTCAGGAGAGAGCCGTGGGCGGCTTAAAGGCGCCGCTTTGTTACTACTGAATATTGTATTTATGGCTTTGCCATAAACATCGATGCCTGAGTCATTCTTGAAGTCGAAACCTTTGACGTAGCAGGCCATGAAGCTCAAACCTGGAACGCCGTAAGGCGCCATAGTAAAAACCCTACTCACTCTCTGTTAGTGGGCCAGCCCGCTACTCAGAACACGGACCACCCAATCCGCGAACTCAACAACTCCAGCGCAGCCATCCCGGCGAGAGAGTTGCCAGCAGCATTTAACTCCGGCGACCACACGCATACGGTAAATTGACCCGGCACGATTGCCACAATCCCACCGCCCACGCCACTCTTGCCTGGCAACCCCACGCGGTAGGCGAAATTTCCTGCTTCGTCATACAGCCCGCTAGTAGCCATGATCGAGTTCACCTGCTGGGTCTGGCGCCGGGTCAGAATTTGCTCACCGCTGTGCTTGCAGAACCCATCGTTGGCCAGAAAACAAAACGCTCGGGCCAAGTCGAGGCAATTCATTTGCAGCGCGCAGTAACTGAAATAACTGCGCAGCACAGTCTCGACCTCGTTATGGAAGTTACCAAATGACTGCATCAGGTAAGCCATGGCAGCGTTGCGCGCGCGGAATTGATACTCTGAATCAGCCACACGGGTATCCATCGACACTTGGGGATTGCCCGATAGCCGGCGTACGAAATCGCGCATCGACAACGTGGGTGCTGCGAAGCGCGACTGGTTGATATCGCAGATCACCAACGCACCCGCATTGATAAAGGGATTACGTGGGCGCCCGCGCTCGCACTCCAGCTGCACCAGCGAATTGAATGGCTGGCCCGAGGGCTCATGACCAAGCCGTTCCCAAATGGCTTCACCGGAGTGGCCAATCGCCTGAACCAGGCTGAACACTTTGGAAATACTTTGCACCGAAAAACGCACCAGCGCGTCGCCTGCGCAGTGATAGCTACCATCGTTGCCATACACCGCGATGCCCAACTGCTGCGCCGGCACGTCGGCCAGCGCGGGAATGTAGTCAGCCACTTTGCCCTTGCCGATCAAGGGACGTACTTCGTCGAGAATCTCGTTCAACAGCGTTTTCATGGAAGGCCCTGTTATCAGTTCTCCGATGACACAACGCGGTACCATCCTTAACGAAGACTGAGTGGGAGATCACACATTCGGAGTGAAATGGCGGCAGTGATCACGTATGGAACAATGCTCTGAGAGTCGCCAGTATCTCCATCGAGAAGCTTTGAGGGGAGGGTTTGGTTAGATGCAAACAGCTCTATCACACGGGGCCTGTATTGCTAGCCAAAAAAATTAACCCCTCCGCCCACGCTGTCATCCCAAGCGAGGGATAACGTACTTTCTAAGACACAATCAGTCGCATGCGGCGACTACAGACATTTCCACACGTAAGTCAGGGCTAGCCATCAGCGCTTGCACCGTGGCACGGGCTGGCGTGTGCTCGGGGTTGATCCAAGATTCCCATGCCACGTTCATAGCGGCGAAATCCTCCATAGTCTTCAGATAGATTGTTGTGGAGAGAATTCGGGTCTTATCGCTGCCGGCTTCAGCCAGCAGGTTTTCGATTTTCGCCAGGACGGCCTGAGTCTGTTCGGTGATGTTGCCGCTTGCAAACTCTCCTCCGGAGGCGGTTTGCCCGCTCAAATAAACTACCCCGGCGTGGATTACGACTTTGCTCATTCTTGGGCCAGTTTGGATGCGTTGGATCGTAGACATTCAATACTCCTTGGTAAGGAAAGCCACTAAAAAAGTGGCTCGATAAAGGCTTAGGTAATTAGAGATGGGGCGAAGTCAATGCGGCGGCTCGACCGGCCCTGGCTCAGCCAGCATCGCTAGCGACCCCAATGGGACCGGTTTGAGCGGTGAACGTACATGGTATGCACCGACCTCTACTGGGGTAGTTCCAGCACTGCTGGCCAGCAGTTGAGTTACGGTCAGCCCGCACATCCGCCCCTGGCAAGGTCCCATGCCGCAGCGGCTGAAGAACTTGGTTTGGTTCGGCCCTTGGCATCCCAAACGAGCCATCTCGCGGATCTGCCCAGCGGTCACCTCTTCGCAGCGGCATACCACAGTGTCGTCACTCGGTACGGTCAGCCACTTGGGTGGACGGTAAAGCGCATCCAGGAAAGGCCTGATCCGCAGTTGTCGTGCCAATTGGGCGCGTAACGGAGCTGCCTGGGCTTCAGCATTCCTTACGTCGAGCTTGCCCAGCGCGAGCGCTGCGCCTATCGCGGCCAACGCACCAGCTGGCTCAGCCGCCAGCGCACCGCCGATTGCCGCCCCGTCACCGGCAATGCGCAAGCCTGCCAGCGATGTTTGACCCCAGGCATCTAGGCGAGGCCGCCAAGTAAGTTGTTCAACGTCCCAGTCGTGTTCGACTCGCATTAGGCGACTGAGCTGAGTATTGGGCACTACCCCGTGGTGCAGCAGGACAGTCTCGGCTTCGTATTGCCATTCGCGGCCCTCGGCGCGGAACACCAGCGCCTCGGCCTGCTGCTGGCCTTCCACACGTAAATCGTGGGCGGCACTGTGCACCGGCACACCGGCCTTCCGGAGTTTCATCAACATGCGCAAGCCTTTAACCAAGTAAGCCGGTGCCCCCAACGCAGCAGGCAAGTGGCGCAAGGCACGGACCAAGTTGCCATGCGGCGAGGTCTGTACGATAGCGCGCACATCCACCCCGGCGTCGAGCAATTGACATGCAACCAACAGCAGCAATGGTCCAGCACCTGCCAACACCACCCGTCCAGCCGGTACGCTGGAACCGCTTTTTAGCGCAATCTGAGCTGCACCGGCTGTAAGTACCCCTGGAAGAGTCCATCCTGGAATTGGCGAAGGGCGCTCCAAAGCCCCCGTGGCAGCGATCAACTGCGGCGCACGTACTTGGAACGACTTGCCAAACTGCTGAACTGTCAACGTTAGGTCGCGCGCCACATCCCACACCAGCGCGCCATATTTGATGTCTATCGATGCCCGCTCTACACCTGCGGTCAAGCCTTCGCCATGGCGATAGTCTTTGCCCAATAGCTCAGCCACCGCTGGCGGTATCGCGGAGATGTTGCGGTAGATTTGACCGCCAGGCCCTACCTGCTCATCTAACAGCAAGGTGCGAAGCCCCTGTGCTTTAGCAGTCATGGCGGCTGACAGCCCCGCTGGGCCCGCGCCGATCACGATCACATCATGGGTAAAGTCGCTCATGCTCGGGCCTCCGCTTGGCGTGCACCATGCATCCGCCTAACCTGCATACCAGCGCGGACCTGTACCATACAGGCCTGCACGTTGGGCTGGCCGTCCACTTCCACCAGACATTCAAAACAGGCGCCCATTAGGCAAAACGGCATGCGTGGCGAACCCGACACCGCTGAGTGACGGAAAGGTTCGTCGGCATGGGTCAGTAGGGCGGTGGCCAAGGTTTCACCAGCACGCGCCGCCAACGGTTGCCCGTCGACCCAGATCTGCACCTGGGCCGGTTGTTGCGCCACGGGGAGCGTGATTGGCTTAAACATGGAAGCGGTCCGTCTTAAAGGTTTTGATCGATGCCGGTTCGTCTCCACCACGCAGCCAGCGCACCAGATCTGTCGTATGGGCCGAAGCCAGAGTAATGCCGCTATGGCAGGTCACCAGGAACGCACCAGGATATTGGGTGGACTGTTGGTAAATTGGCAGGCCATCAGGTGTCATCACCCGCAATGCGCCCCAGGTGCGTACCACGTTGGCGTTTTCCAGCAGGGGATAAATCTGCCGCGCACGATCGGCGATACGCGCCAACTGCTCCAAGGAAGTACTGTCGTCTAGCCCTACGTCTTCCTTGGAGTCTCCGATCTGCACCACACCTTCGCCAGTTTGGCGGATCACCCCGGAAGGAAACTTGAGGAACGGTTTCATCCGTTCGGTCACCAGGATCTGCCCCCGGTTCGGCTCGATAGGAGCATCGATACCGACCATCGGCGCTAGATGACGGTTACCAAGGCCCGCAGTCAGCACTATGCGGTCGGCCACATGCTCCACCCCCGCTGCCCATACATGAAAGCCATCGGAGAGCTTCTGGATGCGCTCGCAGCGCGCGGGATTGATTAGCTCCCCACCCAACCCACGAAAGGCGGCGAACAGAGCCCGCAGCAAACGAAGCGGGCTAACATGGCCATCCAGGTTGCCAAACGTAGCCCCCACCACTTTGGGGCCGATGTGCGGCGTCAGAGCCCGAAGCGCAGCGTGGTCTAGCACCTCGTAGGGGTAGGGTTCTCCCAACGCCAACCGTAATGACTCCATGCTGGCGACTCGCTGCTCCAACTCCTGCTCGCTTAAGCAAAAATTCAGTCCACCGTTTTGTTCAAGTTCCAGTGAAATGCCGGTGCGGTCAGTCAGATCCTGCGCGAAAGCCTGCCAGCCCTTCGCTGAATGCATTGTCCAGCGCGCATAGTTCGGGCTGCTTACACCCTTTCCCTGTACCCACACCAAGCCGAAATTCCCGCGGGCAGCACGGAAGGCATCGTCTCCCTCATCCAACACCCGAACGCGCTCCCCTGCCAATGCCAGGCCGTAAGCGATAGACATCCCTACCACGCCGCCGCCAATAACCAGGGTATCGATGCTCGTTTTGTTCATGAGGTCTTACCTGCCAATACCCGATCCAGCCCATAGAAGCGGTCTAGCAGGATCATCAACGCCAGGGTCAGCACGATCAGCACCGTCGACACGGATGCCAGCAGTGGGTCGATGGTGTTGGCGATGTAGTTGTACATCTTCACCGGCAGGGTTTCGGTGCTAGCCGAAGCTACGAAAATTGACATCGTCAGCTCGTCAAAGCTGTTGATAAATGCAATCAGCCAACCGCCCGCCACACCGGGGATAATCAGCGGCAGCTCAATGCGCCAGAATACCGTCCAGGCCGAAGCACCTAGCGACTGAGCCGCTTGCGAAGTGCTGCGATCAAAGCCCGTAGCCGCAGCCACTACCAAGCGCAGCACGTAAGGCAGCACCACGACCGTGTGGGCAGCAGTAAGCCCCCAGAAGGTGCTGGAGCCGCCGATCGCCGTCAGAAAGCGCAATAGGGCGATACCCAGCACGACATGGGGCACCATCAGCGGTGACATTAGCGCGCCAAGCACCACTTCACGCCCTGGGAAGCGATGCCAAGCGATGGCCATACCGGCTGGTACTGCTAGTAGAGTGGCTAAGGTAGCGGCTATCGCGCCCAGCCCTAGGCTGCGATAAAACGGCGTGATGAAACTGTCATCGCTGAGCATGGCCGTGTACCAGCGCCACGACGCTCCGTCAAAGGGCATGGCGATGTAACCCTTGTCGGTGAACGACACCAGTACCACTACCACCAGGGGAGCGAGCATGAAGGTGATGAACAGGCCATGGAATACCAGTAGCCATCGAGAGGTTCTGTTCATTGGAATACCTGCTTGTAACGACGCTCGACCAGACGGTTGATACCCATCGATACCCCCATTACCAGCACCAACAGCACCACTGCCAGAGTGGCACCCAGCGGCCAGTTAAGGTTGCCAAGGAACTCGTCATATATAGTGGTGGGTACCACCTTGAGTCGACGGCCACCGATGATGGCGGGCGTAGCGAAGGCACTGGTGGCCAATGCGAAAACGATCAACCCTCCGGATAGAACACCCGGAATCACTTGGGGAAAGACGATACGGCGCATAATGGTAAGCAGACCCGCTCCAAGCGACTCGGCTGCCTGTTCGGTGGCCGGATCAAGCTTCTGTATCGAAGCCCATACTGCCAGTACCATGAACGGCACCAGTACATGCACCATGGCGACCACTACCCCGCCAAAGGTAAACATCATCTTGATTGGCGAATCGATCAGGCCCAGTTCCATCAGGACCTTGTTGATCACACCTTCGTTGCCGAGCAGGATCGCCCAACCCAATGTGCGCACCACTACCGAAACCAGCAACGGACCCAACACGATCACAATAGAGATCGCCCGCCAGCGCGGTGACAACCGGCTCAACAGGTAGGCCTCCGGCACCCCAATAACAATGCATAAGGCTGTTACCAGTATTGCCATACCGAAAGTACGGGCGAAGATGGAGTAGTAGTAGCTGTCGCTGAGCACGTCGGCGTAGTTGCCCAGAGTCACCTGGGTACTCACCGCGCCGCCGGGTAGGTAGCTATAGAAGCTCAATGACAGCATGATCATCAGAGGCAAGGCCACGAAGGCCAGCGCCATCAGCATGCCAGGACTTGCCAGCCAATAAGGCAAGGCGCTGCGGGAGCAGCTCATACCTTGCCTCCTGCCCGCGGAGCCAGCCGGGCATGTTCGGCCTGCCAGCTCAGGCCGACATCGTCGCCCTCAGCCACTTGCGGGAGACCGTTGTTAGGCAGAGTAACCTGCATCATGCCCAGCGTCGTTTGCACTTGGTACAGCCAGTGGTTGCCAAGGAACACCCTTGCGCTAACTTGACCCCGCAGCAGAGCGCTTTGATCGGTAAAATTAATTTTCTCCGGACGCACGATATAGGACAGCTCACCAATACCTTGGTCGTTTGAGGGCAGCTTATGACCCTGTGTTTCAAACATCGCGCCAGCCTGTGCGCGCGTGCCGTCGAATACGTTGGCTTTGCCCAGGAAGGTCGAAGAAAAGCGGCCGCTGGGGCGTTCGTACATGTCCAGCGGGCGGTCAACCTGTTCGATCTCACCTTTGTTCATCAGCACGACGCGGTCAGACAGGGTCATTGCCTCTGCCTGATCGTGTGTAACCATGATCGTGGTCACTCCAACGCTGTGTTGCAGGGCACGTAACTCGATCTGCATCTCTTCGCGCAGCTTTGCATCCAGTGCGCCCATCGGCTCATCGAGTAGCAGCACAGGTGGTTGGATGGCCAAGGCGCGAGCTAACGCGACGCGCTGACGTTGGCCACCAGACAGCTCGCGCGGGTAACGCTCGGCCAGGGCCTCAAGGTGTACCAGTTTCAAGGTAGTTTTAACCCGCTGGCGACGCTCGGCGGCAGGTAGGTTCTGCATCTCAAGGCCGAAAGAGACGTTGTCTGCCACAGTCATATGCGGGAATAGCGCGTAGCTCTGGAAAACGATGCCCAGCCCGCGTTGGCTGGGTTTGACCTGGGTGATATCTCGCCCGTCAAGGATGATCCGCCCACGGGTTGGCTGCGCGAACCCCGCTACCATCTGCAAGGTGGTGGTTTTGCCGCAGCCGGAAGGACCGAGCAAGCTGACGAATTCTCCCTTTTCAATGTGCAGGGTGGTATCTACGACTGCGGCGAAATCACCGTAGTGCTTGGAAATGCCTTCTAACTTTAAGAAGCTCATGCGAATTGCCTCACTACAGCTGTGTTCTAATTATTTTGGAGTACATCTCACTGCTCAACCGCGCGACTCCAGCGGGTGGTCCACTCGCTGCGCTTAGCGTTGATCACGTTGTAGTCTGGAGCGATGAGTGCGTTGACTTTTTCAGGGCCATACACCACACGAGCGGCCACCTCAGGGGAAAGCTTCGAGTTTTTGTTCACAGGCCCCCAGCTGTTGTCTTCGGCGAGGATTTTTTGCGATTCCGCCGAGGTCACATGGCGCAAGAATTGTTGCGCCAGGTCTGGCTCTGGCGCACCTGCGACCGGGCATCCAGCGCTGAGCAATGCAACAGCACCTTCCTTTGGATATACGAACTCCACCGGTGCGCCTTGGGCGATCACCGTTTGCACACGGCCGTTGCCCCACACCGCCAGCGCCGATTCGCCGGTTTGCAGCATCTGAGCCATCTTGCCGGGAGATGGCTCCCACGCGAGTACGTTGGGCCCGACCTTTTTGGTCATTACCGAGAAACCGGGCTCGATGTTGGTTTCGCCGCCGCCATTAAGCTTGGCCATCATCAGCAGGGTCAGAAGCCCGTAGCCGTTAGTGACAGGAGGGATAACCACTTTCTGTTCGTATTTAGGATCTTCTAGATCGTGCCAGGAGGTAGGAGCGGCCCAGCCATTTTTGGCGAACACGGCTTTGTTGTATGCCAAGCCCACAGCGATGTAGCCGATGCCTAGCGATTTGCCACCTGGCATTCTTGCCCCCGGGTACAAGTTCTCTAGCTCGGGATTGGCTTCGATGTCAGCACATAGGCCCTGGTTGACGGCTTGGTACATGGGGCCGTCATCAATCATTGCCACGGATAGTTCCTGCTGGCCCTTCTGCGCTTGAAGTTTGGCCAGAATGTCCGTCGAGTTGCCGGGCACATACACCACTTTCGTGCCGGTTTTCGCTTCGAACGGCGGAATGATCTTTTCCTTGAATATGTTTTCCGTCGAGCCGCCATAACCCCCGACATAGAGCGTCGTTGCGGCATGGGCATTGACTGAGACGGTGAAAACCAAAGTGCTCATTAAGGCAATTTTCTTATTCATTTAGGGTTCCTACATCGTTGGCACGGTCGAATATCTGGACGGCTAGGAATGCGCGGCGCCAGGCATGTAGTCATCTTAGGCACTGATCAGAGGTGCTGAAAATGCACATTTTGACGCGTGCTTATGCATGAATGTTATGTATGATGATCTAAGCGCTCTAGCGCGGCCCCCCCCCCGGGTTTGTTTGAAACCAATCAATGGGGCAGCATCGGTCTCCGGACAGGCGATGCCCTTTTGAACAGCCCAACATGAGTCATCCACATGAAGCCCGCTGTAAACCTACGCCAGATAGAAGCTTTCTACTCCGTGGTGCGCTCCGGCACCGTGGTTGGAGCGGCACAGATGATGAGTGTGACGCAGCCCGCCATCAGCCGCTCAATCGCCTTGCTGGAACTCAGAATTGGCTACAAGCTATTTGAACGGCGTGGACGTAGATTGATACCGACGCCTGAAGGTGAAGCATTTTTTCGCGAAATCGAACCTATCTACGGTAGCCTTGATCGCATTGCTCAGACAGCGCAAGACATCGGTCAGCTTCGCGCGGGAGAGTTGCGCATAGCCACATTGCCATCATTGTCATTAGGTGTAGTGCCGCGCGCTGTTGCGGAATTCTTGAAAGACCGTCCAAAGGTCAAGGTTTTCATTCAAGTCTTACCCAGCCGCCAAATTGCCGATCAAATCGCCACTCGCCAGTTCGATGTAGCACTGGTTGAACTTCCTCTATCCAAAGCCTCTATCTCCATCGAGCCTTTAGACCCGGTTCCGATCTGTGCTGTAATTCCGAAAGACCATGCACTGGCTGAAAAAAATCGTATCTCATTAGCTGATCTGGATGGAGAGCGGATGATTCTTCTTTCTCAGCACAGTTATATTCGATATCAAATCGAGGAAGCTTTTACGAAACTGCACATCTCGCCCAACGTGGTGCTAGAAACACCTAATTCGTTGGTAGCCTGCGCACTTGTAGCAGCCGGAGCAGGGATTAGTCTCATCTCCAAGGTTACGGCACTGCCGTTCCAGTCGAGTGAAGTAGTGGTAATCCCAATACGAGAACAACTTGCGTCTCGATGTGCGGTGATATTTCCTTATCCTGGGGATCGAATGAAGCTGGCTGAAGCATTCGCCGCTCAGTTGCGAGCCACGATGCAGAATTTCTGAACTTTATAATCGTGAAAATGACATATTAGCCATCCCACATACACCAGCCTGGCAGCTAGCGTATTCCTACAATGGCATCCTAACTAGGCTGTGGCATGCCAACGGAGTATGGCCGTTTAGTGGAATGGGATTTTTTGATACACCCCCACGTCGCCCCCTCGCCAAGATTGGGCCATTGCACTATCTCGGCGGCGAGGGGGCTTATGCTGGATGGCAACCTATGCCTTACCCGATCAGGGCGTACTACGGTTGCGCCTTTAGCCAGAACGAAATCTCAGTGACATTAGTGCTCTACAGACCGATTCCAGCGGGTTGTCCACTCTGCCCGCTTTGTATTAACCAATTCAGCATCAGTGGAAAGAAGAGCATCGACCTGATCAGCTCCATAAATCACGCGCTTAGCAACGTCTTCCGGGAGTTTTACATCTTTATTCACGGGGCCCCATCCCTCACCAGAGGCCAGCGCCAACTGGGACTCAGCGGATAGGATGTGTCGCAGGAACTGCTGACCCAGCTTGGGTGACGGACCACCCTCGACTACACAACCCGAGTTGATAATCGCAAAGGCACCTTCCTTGGGATAAACGAATTCGACTGGCGCGCCTTGGTTTTTAACTGCTTGGACCCGGCTATTTCCCCACACGACCATTGCAGCCTCACCGGTTTGTAACATCTCGGCCATTTTTCCAGGAGATGGCTCCCAAGAAACGACGTTGGGGGAAACCTTATTAACCATTACGTCGAAGCCAGGCTCAATTTTATTTTCACTCCCCCCATTAAGCTTTGCCATCATCAGGAGTGTCGCCAAACCATAGCCATTAGTTATGGGAGGGATCGCAATACGTTGTTTGTACTTGCCATCTACCAGATCCATCCACGATGTTGGTGCGCTCCAGCCATTTTTAGCAAACACTTCCGTGTTATAGCCTAGTCCTGTAGCCAGAAAACCTATCCCTACAAATGATCCATCTTTCGTCAACGCCTTAGAGTAAAGCTTATGATAGATTTCGCTGTCATCAAGCTTTGAGCAAAGCCCTTGACTGGCTGCCTGGTACATTGGCAAGTGGTCAAACATCACAAAGGACATCTGCTGATTTCCTTTCTGCGCTTGAATTTTGGCGAGAGTATCAGTGGAGTTGCCAGGGACGTAAACTACTTTGGCGCCAGTTTTCGCTTCAAAGGAAGGGATGATTTTCTCTTTAAATATTTGCTCAATCGAGCCACCCCCGCCACCTACATATAGGGTTTCAGCTTGAGCGGCATTGACGCCAAGGCATAGAGCCGCAGAGGCGGACAAGGTGATCACAGAAATGTATTTACGCATCATGCTCGGATCCCTCAAAAAATTGGACTGTATAGCCAGGTATGCTTAAAACGATGAAAGAGCACTTAGTGCTCTGTGCGTCGGCAGTGAAGAAAACCTAGGCCATGCTGTTGTTTTTATACCTGCTCAAAATTTTTCATAACGCAAAAAACGCGGGGCCTTATTCAGGCACCCGCGCGATGCTTAGAGGCTAAAACCGTAGTCCTCGCTTGCGCATTCAGCAGAGACAAGGCCATCAAGGACGTCCTGCCGCAGCTTATTGGCCTCACGCTTGGACGGCTCACCATAACCGCCCCCGCCTGGGGTTTCGATCCTGATGCTCTCGCCAGCCTGGAGCGTGATGTTCGAGGTTTTTGAAAACATCACCTCTTCATTCTGGCCGCCAGGATTTCGAAGCAGTCGCGCTCGGCGACCGTCATGGCCACCATCTACGCCCGTTGGAACACCCACGGTATGGCTGTCTGAGCGAGCCGAGAAGACGATGCCAGATTCCAGCACCTTGATCTGCCGAGCGACCCCCATCCCGCCGCGTGTACGGCCTGCACCACCTGAGTTAGGGATAAGTGCATATTCCTCAACGCGCAATGGGTACTCGTTTTCCATTGCCTCGACAGGCAGGTTGGAGGAGTTGGTCATGTGCACGTGGACCGCATCCATCCCGTCCAGGTCGAAGCGTGCACCGCTGCCGCCCGCAATGGTTTCGAGATAGATGAACTCACCAGCGCGTTGATGCAATGGACCAGAGAACACAATGGCTGGGCACAGATCGTTGCCGGATGCCATGACCTTTTCCTTGGGCAGCAACCCACGGAACGCACCGAAGATTGCGCCCGCAACTTTTTGCGCGGTAATGGATCGAGCGCCGACAGCAGCAGGCATCTCAGGATTGGTGATGGTCCCTTTGGGGGCACTTACACGGATCGCTGCGAACAGACCTGCATTGGGTGGGAGTTCAGGATCCAGCAGCGCTATAACAGCGTAGTAAACAGTCGCGTTCAGCGCGTTGATAGGGAGGTTCATCGCACCGCGTGCCTGCGGGCCTGAACCGGTAAAATCGAACGTGAGGAT
Source organism: Pseudomonas sp. NFX5 (assembly GCF_049132125.1). NCBI lineage: Bacteria > Pseudomonadati > Pseudomonadota > Gammaproteobacteria > Pseudomonadales > Pseudomonadaceae > Pseudomonas > Pseudomonas sp. NFX5. The sequence goes on along the minus strand of NZ_JAFMZG010000032.1, from coordinate 301,121 downwards.
GCCGTCAGCAACGGTGAGAGTCACAGTGATTGGAACCGGGTCGCCGCCACCCATGCCGTCGTCATCGAGCATGCTGGTGAATTGGTAACTGCCCTTTTTGAGTTCGGCGATTCGGTTAGCCAAGCGAGTACGGGTGTAGGTCAGAACGTCCTCAACCGACTGTAGGACTTTCGGCAAGCCCATGTGGCGGATGAGTTCCCTGACGGCTTCGGACCCGCGCTCGTTGGTCGCAATCTGCACTCGAAGGTCAAGACCACGCTCTTCGGGATCGCGGCAGTTTGAGCAGATCAACCGGAGCAGATCGTCCTCAATGACCCCATTGCGGGCGATGCGGCTTACGGGGATACGAATCCCTTCCTGGAAAATGCTCGTGAGTCCACCGGCAATCGAGCCTGGAACCGCGCCGCCAACGTCCGAGTGGTGGGCGATGTTCGCTGCGAAGAAGCGCAGGGTACCCTCCCAGAACACTGGAGTGACGATGTTGATGTCAGGCAAGTGACTGCCATTAGCCAGATACGGATCGTTGCAGATGAAGGTATCGCCGTCTTTGATCGTATCCACTGGATACTGCGCTAGGATTGCTTCAACGGCACCATTGAGCGAACCCAGATGAAGAGGGATCTGCGTGCCTTGAGAGACCAGCCGCCCGGCGCGGTCAAAAAGCGCTACCGAACAGTCTTTACGCTCTTTGATATTGGTAGAGAACGAAGAGCGTACGAGCGTGTTGTTCATGTCCTCGGTGATGGAGAGCAGTCGGTTGACGAACACTTCCATCTCGATGGGATCAGCAATGGTTGCGGTGTTGGTAATTTGTTGGGTACTCATGCTTGTGCTCCCAGGTGCAGAGTGACGATCAGGTTACCGTGCGGGTCAACAAGGGCCTCGTGATTTGGGCCGAGCACAGTCGTGGAACTCATCTCTTCGATGATCGCGGGGCCTTCAACGACGATGCCAACTGACAGCAAATCGCGGTCGTAGATTGGGCTCTCGCACCAACCGTACGCCTTGCCAGCGTATACCTGACGCTGCCCGACTTTCGCGTCGGCGAGCGTGGTGTCTGCGCGTGCAGCAGCAAGCGGCGCCTTCAGCACACGTCCTACCGCCTGAACACGGCAGTTGATGATCTGAATGGCCCGACCTTCTACTTGGTAGCTGTACTCACGCTCATGGGCAACATGGAACGCCGCCTCGAACGAATCCAGATCATCTGGCCCTACCGCTTCCATCGGCACCAGAACCTCAAAGTTCTGGCCGTTATAGCGCGCATCGATGGCACATACCAATTGCCGCATTTCAGTGTCTACGCGCTCTTGATCCAGCCACTTGGTGGCATCGCCCTTCAACTGGTTGAAGAGTTCCACAATGCCTTTCCAGTTCTGTGCGCTGGCTGTGGTGATAGCGCTGCGGACGAAGTCGAAGGAAATGTCAGTCAGGAGGATTCCGCGAGCACACATGGTCCCTGGCTCTCGCGGTACGACCACGGTCGAAATGCCACACTCTTCCGCAACGTCCATGGCATGCAGACCACCCGCCCCGCCGTAGGCGTAGAGCGCGAACTCAGCAAGGTTATGACCCTTCTCAGTCGATACCGCTCGGATGGCACGGCTCATGTTTGCGTTCGCAATGCGCAGGATGCCCTCTGCTGCATCTTCCAAGCTCAGGCCGAGGGGTTTGGCGACCTTGTCCTCGATGACCCTACGTGCGGCCGCAGCATCCACCCGCATACGGCCTTTCAAAAGCACTTCCGGGTTGAGGCGCTGCAACACGATTTCAGCGTCAGTAATCGTCGGTTCAGTGCCGCCGCGAGCGTACCCAACAGGGCCAGGGACAGCACCAGCGCTATGCGGGCCAACCTTCAGTGAACCGGCATCATCCAGCCAGGCGATACTGCCGCCACCGGCGCCAATAACGTGAATGTCCACCATTGGGGTTTTCACTGGATATCCCGCAACCTGACGGCTGGAGGTGAACAACGGCTTGCCACCACTGATGAGCGAAACGTCGGTGCTCGTACCACCCACGTCAAACGTCACGAGATTGAGTTGGCCGATGTGGCGTCCAACAGCTGCTGCCCCCACCACGCCTGCCGCAGGCCCAGACAAGCACGTTCTTACCGGAAACTCACGGACCGCATCCGGTGACATCAGACCACCGTTGGAATGTACCGTCAGTGGTTGGCCAGCCACGCCCATCGCTCTGGCACGCTCCAGGAAACGATCAAGGTAACGAGCCATGCGAGGCCCGACACTTGCGTTGAGGGCGGTAGTGGAGAGGCGCTCGTACTCGCGGAATTCCGGTAGCACTTCGCTGGAGATACTGATGTACGTGGAAGGCAAAATCTCCTGAACAATCGCCTTGGCACGCTGCTCGTGAACAGGATTGCGATAGGAGTGGAGGAAGCAGATGGCGACGGCTTCCAAACCTTCTTTAGCAAACATCATGGCCGCTTGGCGAACAGCTTCTTCGTCAAGGCTTTCGACAACCATGCCTTGCGCATCCAGTCGCTCGCCGACTTCAACACGGTGCATGCGCTTAACCAGGCTTGGAGGCTTACCTACGCTGTAGTCGCAGAGGTTAGGTCGAATTTGGCGCCCGATCTCCATGACATCGCGGAAGCCGCGCGTGGTGATGAGGCCGAGCGACGCGCCTTTTCGTTCGATGATGAGGTTGGTTGCAACGGTAGTGCCATGGCCAATATGAGACACCTGATCGGCACTGACTTTGTGGTTTCGGAGAAGATCGGAGATACCGTTCTCAATTGCCTCGGACGGATCATGAGGAGTGGACGGCACCTTATGGTATTCAACTTGACCGTTATCTTCGTTAATCATGGTGAAATCGGTGAAGGTTCCACCTACATCTATGCCTATACGATACATGACCAGCTCCACGTGTTGGGTGTGACTGATCCTACGAGGTGTGCCTAACCCAATCCATATGCTAATGTCTATGTAAATATAATTAGGGCAAATACCTCTTTGGCTCGAAAAGTGTGGGCATACGGGAGATGATGAACCAGCGCTGGCATTGGGCTAAGTCGAGGATCCGCTCGCGATTTGGGAAGGCTGCGTCAATGCCCGCAACCTGATGGATGGCTCATAGATGAATGTGACGAGATGAAAAATGCTGACCTGAACCTCCTTGTCCACTTCGATGCGCTTATGGCGACTCGAAGCGTGTCCCGTGCTGCGGAGCAGATGGGTATCAGTCAGCCAGCAATGAGCGCGGCTCTGAGTCGGCTGCGAAGGATATTCAACGATCCGTTGTTCGTCCGAGAGGCGGGAGCCTGGGGACCTACTGCGAAAGCTCATGAGTTAAATCAAGCGTTTCGCCCATTGCTGGATCGGTGGCGCTTGGAGTCACAGCCTAAAAGTGAGTTCGACCCATCCAGTACGCGAAGGGTAATTTCGATCTACGCCTCGGATTACTTGCAGTATGCGGTAATGCCGAAAATTATCTCTATTTTCAGCGAGCATGCTCCAGGTCTGGTAGTCAGGGTTGTTCCAGCGAAGCTTTTTCATGGACTGAACATGGTTGAGACCAATCATGTCGAGCTGGTTTTAGGCCATTTCCCTCATCCTACCCCTTCCTTGCGAGCGAGGTTTTTGTTTGAAGAGCGTTCAGTATGTATTGTACGCACAGGGCACCCTTGCCTGAAGCAGCGTTGGGGGCTGGATACTTTCCTTGCATATCCTCATATTGATTTGGCTGCACATACCAGAAATTTCAGCCAGCAAATTGACGACACCTTGGCTGCAATGGACCGTACTCGCCTAATCGGCACGACATTGGCTAGCTACCTAGCGTGCCCGTTCGTAGTCGGATCTTCGGATCTCATTGCCACCTTGCCATTCAGCGTAGCGGATGGTTTCAAAAAGATAAGTGGTACTACCTTGTTAGAGGTGCCGCTTGCACTTCCCCTATTCAACGTTTCAGTATACTGGCATGAGCGCCATCAAAAAGATCAGGGGCATGCATGGGTACGACAACTGATTGGCGAAACACTTGCTCGCTGAAGCCCCCACGCTTTCGCCATCAACCAAAAGGCCCAACATATAGCTGGGCCCGTTGTGAATGCTCTTACATAATCCTTAAATGCTAACTGATAGCGATTATAGAATCCTAAAAGGATAGCTGAAAATAAGTCGATCCTGTTCTTGGTTTCGCGCATAGTTGCTATGATACACAGCATGGCGCCACAGCGTGGATAGCGATTTCAATGGTCCGCTTTGGATGGTGTAGCCTAAGTCCATGTCAGTTTCCCATTCTTTGCCTTCACTTGCGAAATTGTGGACTTCAGCGTTATCGCCCCTCACATGCTTGACCGAAGCAACCAGCCCTGGAAACCCCAGCGGCGCAAAGTCCTGATCAAAGCGAAGCATCAAGGCGCGCTCGTTCTGCTTGTTCATGTTAGCGATCAGAGATTCTGAGAAAAGGTAGGTCGACGTGCCATCAAGGTAAGTGAATGCAGTCGATCCCATCATTTTTTGATAGCCAACACGGAATGTTGAACCACTCAGTTGGTAACCAATTTGACCACTGAAGGCTTTGTTATCTATGTCCCCAGCATGGGCCGCGCCATCGGAAGTGGAGCGAAACGTACGGATATCACCCAAGATGGAACCAGGCCCCACGGGAATATTGATAAGGGCGCCTAAAAAGTGTTGTTTATAGACGTCCTCAAGCTGTCCACCGCTGTACCCGAAACTCAACTGCTTCGACGGCTTGTAAGTGAGGTTAACGAGGTTCATTTCCCCCTCATTCGTTACCCTATATTGGCCGCTTTGAGTAGCAATTCTGAGCGGCTGGTAGTCAGTCGAGTCGCGTTCACGCACCCTCTGAAACTGCCCGCCGCCCAACTGTATTTCATCAGAAAACTTATGGTTGATCCAAGCACCCTCGAAGGTCTGAAGAAACAGCCTGCTGGTATTGGGCTGGACAAGCGGGCCCGACTCATCAATCGCTCCCAGCCTGAGAAGGGTATCGTCCAGAATGCGAACTTTGGCGGTTAGATTGAGTTTGGAGTACTCATCACCTGGTTCTTTCGTGTTTGCCTTCGTTGGATCAGATGCGTCATGTTGCGGTAAGAGCCCAGTACCCGTACGACCTGGCCCTGAGTCCAACTTCAAACCAAGCATAGCTACAGCATCCAGTCCAAAACCTACGTTACCAGAGGTAAATCCTGAGCTGAAGTTGGCCGTAAATCCTTGAGCCCACTCTGCCTTTTGGTTTTGGCCAGTGCCGTCGCGAAAATCGTTTCGATAGTAATAGTTCTGAGTTTTAAACGTCAACTTGCTGTCTTCTAAGAAGTCAGCCTTTGCCTGAGGGGACAAGCAAAAAATCAGGTTGGACGTACATACAGAAATCGCCGTAACAAGACGTATTTTCTTCACAGAGTTACCTCGCAATTATATTTATCTATTTTGGGGGGCAGTATGTGAGCGTGGGCATAATCCTAAATTGATTATGTCTAGTCGAAGCGGAGTGCCTTATTTGGTATGGCGCTGCATTAATAGGCATTAGTATTTATTTTTTTAAGATTTGTAATAGCCCATTTGATGTTGTTATTGCAGTGCGTTGACCATACGGGTTAAGCCCCGAGAGAGCTATGCCCTGTAATTTATAGGGGTATAAGCGATATGAATGAACAACCTGAATCAGTAGGACATCGCGCGATATGGCTAATCTTTACTGCCCGAGCAGCGCTCTTTGCGCAACGCCTAACCTTTCCCGTCGCCCCCCCCTTCCCGCGTTAACCATCAAGCAGAGGGGATGCGGGAGGGGCAGGTGGCATTGGCACGAAGCTCGGAATTGGTACTTTAGAACGGGGAGTTGAAAAGTAAGGGGTAGCCCCTAGGTGGCTACGTCCTTCTCTAGTGATCCGTGGTTGTTTTCGAGTGTGCCATTCATCTCTCTGGCAGTTCACGCCAAAGGCGCGCTTCCGGAATAGGATGTTTGGCAGCAGTTAGCTGGTGAGGGACAGTTCAGGGAACAGCAAAAAATCGACATTCTGCCTGGCTAGGTCGAATGCAAACGACTGGTCAGCAGCAATGCAAATCCGTGGTCAAAAGCGCCTTGCCAGACCGTGGAGTCGTTGATGATGGATTGGGATTTTCTGATTGATATCTTCCAGCAACTGCTGGGCGGCGTACCGCTCACTCTCCAACTTGCGCTGATGGCACTCGCTGCGGGTTTTATTCTGGCTGTCGTGATCGCATCCGCCGCCAGCAGCCGTTATCGGTTGTTTCGCTGGATAGCCAGCGCGCACATTGAGACTTTTCGCGGAACACCGCTTCTCGTGCAGATATTCCTCATCTATTACGGACTGGGGCAAATTCCGGGATTGCGTCAGTCGGTGCTGTGGCCGTTTCTACGCGAGCCCTACTGGTGCGCAATCCTTGCACTGGCCTTGAATACGTCAGCGTACACAGCGGAAATCATCAGAGGTGCGATCCAGGCCGTACCGGCCAGTGAGATCGAAGCTGGCCGAGCTTGCGGGATGTCCGGCTTGTTGCTGCGCCGCAGGGTGTGCATTGAAACCACTGCATCCGGTGCTCAGGCGTAAAGCTCGCTATCGCCCGAGGCAGAAAGGACAGTGCCATGCTGGGGGCTGCGGCAATTTCCAGATAGCCCATCTTTAAAGCTTTGATATTGGATGCCGCGTTAGCTATGCGCTCAATGCCGATCAATGACTGCTCTACATCTTTGAGCAGTAAGGCTGCTTCGTTCGTGGGCAGAAGCCGACCTTTGGTGCGCGTGAAGAGATAAGTCGTGTTACCACGGGCTGAGTAATCTCGAGCATTTCAGCGGCGCCAGTAACGATCTTGCGCACCATGATGGCTCGAAATGCTTCGAGGTGGCGCAAAGTGATTCGATTCTCCACAGCTCTACTCCAAATCAATAGTATTTAAGCATGTGATGATATTTAAACACTATTAATAATCGTTGATTTAAATTATATAACCTTTAAAAACAACAACTTATATATCAATGGCACTACTATTGCTAAATAGCATTGCACTGGTGAGATTCTGGATTGCGCATCAATCCACTTTCACCATGCGATGCAACTCAACACCATAAAAACATAGGAGCATTTTCAGTGATCAAGTCTACGCTGGCACTCGCCATTGCCTTAGGCGTTACAGTTCAACAGGCTAATGCCGCCGGATTGATTGAAGACAGCAAGGCGTCCATTAGCTCTCGTACGTTGTACTATGAAAATGATCAGCGCGGTCCCAACGGTGTTGATCAGCGCCAAACCGTAACGGGTCTGAGGTTCGACTATTTGTCGGGCTATACGCAAGGTGTCGTCGGTTTTGGATTGGATGTTCAGGGGTTGCTGGGTCTAAATCTGGGTGGCGGTATCTCTCCGCACAGCACTACTACGAGCAATACGATTTCCCCGACGAAAACCGATGGATCGCCGGTAGATGACTGGAGTCGTCTGGGGGCAAACGGCAAGATCATGTTCTCTAAAACCGAACTGAAAGCGGGTAACGCTTTAGCGCCGAACCTGCCCATTCTGATGTCAAATGACAGTCGATTGCTCCCTGCGAGCTACCAGGGCGCCATTTTGACTTCGAAGGAGGTAGATGATTTTACTTTCACTGCCGGCAACCTGAATCGTGAGATAGGTCGCGCCTCCAGCAACTGGGCAGGTATCGCCGCAGGCGGTCGCAAGGGTTCCGATGGTTTTCGGTTCGGCGGTGTGGACTGGAAAGTCAATAAAGACCTGACTCTTCAGTATTACTATGCCAATCTTGAAGATTACTACCGTCAAAATTTCCTAGGGTTGGTGCATGTCTACCAGATTGCGCCTGACCAGTCGTTCAAGACAGACCTGCGATATTTCAATAGCAAGTCTGATGGCAAAAATGGAAGTGACTCAAATTACGCTTACAGGAATGGATTTAACGAAGGCAATACTGGTGCAGTCGACAACAATACCTGGTCTGCTGCATTCACTTATACCCTCGGTGGGCATGCGCTGACCATGGGTCATCAGCGTGTCAGCGACAGCGGTGGGATGGTCTTTATTAACAACGCTAATGTCGTCGATGGGAGGGGGCGCGCTGAAGGCGAAGGCGGCGCGAGCGTTTATCTCAATACCGATATCATGATCAACAGTTTCACTCGCGCGGGTGAAAATTCGACGTTTGGTATGTACAACTACGATTTTGCCGCGCTGGGCGTGCCGGGCCTTAAAGCTGGGTTGACCTACATTAGCGGTCGCGACATACGTGGATCTGGCGGCGTTACGACTGAAAGGTATAGCGAGTGGGAGCGCGATGTTCGTCTGGACTACGTCCTTCAGTCCGGTGCTCTTAAAGGATTGGGTTTCTCTCTGCGCCGAGCAAACTTTCGCACTGAGTTGCCTACTGCAACTCTTCAGGATCAGGATCAGACCCGATTCTACGTCAACTACACTTATGCCCTATGGTAGGAGCAGAGTTGATAGGCATCGTTTAAAACAAATGTATTTTAATCAAACTCAAGCATTTTAAATGCTTTAACCTTAGAGCAATCCCTATATTGCTAGGTAAGTCTGTGGCTTCCCCTTTTTAATGCGCGAGGTTGGCCGCGCTGTGCACAAGTAGTGTGCAGCGCGGCGCTGCCCTGCAAAGTTCCCCGACCAGCGTCAACCCTGAACTACCCAAGAAAGGCTTAAAATGCCGTTTGACAGTCTTTACGACCGTATTTACCTTCACTATCGCGGCCGCTAGCCAGCGGGCACAGTCTCTGGATTGCCAATGATCTGTAACCGCATCTATAAAGCATAAGCAGGCGGCTTATGAATTTGATAGGGAAGTAAAGGCGAAGGATCGCACTAGCGGCTAGACCGGTACCGATCTCGTCACCAAATTTCTGTAGGATACCATTTAGCAATAGGAGCAAAAAACCTACACAAGCCATTGATTTTAATCAATATTCATGAATTAAAATTAGACAATTTTTAGTGCTAAAATCTACCTTCATACTGTAAAACTATTAGCCAGCGAGGATGCTTTGGAAAATCGAATCACTTTGCGCCACCTCGAAGCGTTCCGCGCCATCATGGTGCGCAAGACTGTTACTGGCGCCGCTGAAATGCTCGAGATTACTCAACCTGTAGTAACACGCCTAATCTCTGACCTGGAGGAACGCATCGCTATTCCTCTTTTTACACGTACGAAAGGTCGTCTATTGCCCACAGCAGAGGCCGCGTTATTATTTAAAGACGTTGAGCAGTCGTTGATCGGCATTGAGCGCATAGCTAACGCGGCATCCAATATCAAAGCTTTAAAGATGGGCTATCTGGAAATTGCCGCAGCCCCCAGCATGGCATTGACCTTTCTGCCTCGGGCAATAGCGAGCTTTACGCGTGAGCACCCGGATGCAGTGGTTTCAATGCACATGCATAGCTCGTCGACAGTGCTCGATATGGTTCAGCGCGACCGCTGCGACTTAGGATTTGCGATGTTTCCCATGCAAGCGACTCGCTACAGCAACAGCGAGATTTTGGTATCGGCCAAGATGGCCGGAGTCGTACCGGTAGACCATCGCTTAGCGAGTCGGGAAGTTTTGCATCCAGAGGATTTTGAAGGTGAGAGTTTTATTTCTTACATGCTATTGATGGAGTCGCGTAAGAAAATCGATTCACTGATGCATGGCATCAACAGACGTATGAGTGCTGAAACTCAGGTTTCTTCAGCAATCCTCAAGCTAGCTGAGGCGGGCTTGGGAGTTTCCATTATTGATGCTTTGACGGCGAGCGCCTATACGGGAAACATGCTCAAGTTCATCCCTTTTGAGCCCGCAATCATAGACGACTTTTCTATCGTCATATCGCAACGCAACTCATCCACACTCATCCTCAAGCCGTTCATTGACCATGCCCGGCGAGAGATACGAAAGATGGTGCCTGCGAATCTTATTGTCCGAGGATAGCGCCACCTCCGATACCCAGAACGACGTAATTGGTTGATCACTTGGTCGTGTGCGCATTCAAAGTCATACTCGTTGCCACCCTCGCACCAGAGAGAGCACAAAGTCCCGCTCTCCACAGGAGTCGAGACTTCGTTGCCCTGCATATCGCCTTGCCACTGAAATGGACTGCAGCATGCTGCCTCACGCTGACCCTGACTGTGTTACTCACTAACTCTTCTCGATGCTGCTCAACAAAGGGGGGGCACGCAACGTATCAGAGACGGTCTTGCTGACTAACGACAGTGTATCCACGGCGAGCCAGCCATCGGCCAATCCGGCTAAACTCAGATACAGCCGTTGCGGGAATTGCGTTGCACGTGCTTGGGCGCCACAGTGGCTTTAGCCCACCTCAGTTCTTGCGCAACCGATGTCCAGTTTTCCCGCGTTTAGCGCCCGTACTACACCGGCATGTTCGTACTGGCCCACAGGCGGCATCTAGCCATGGGAACAGATACTAGGACTAACAAGCGAGCGTGGGCAGGTATCGACCAGTGAACAAGCCACCTATACACATCGGCAATAGGCCCTACTACTTGCGTTAAATCAAGCTATCAAGTATCCGCGGAAAAGTGGTGCCCTTGGCTGCAGCCAACTTCAAAGCCATGTTTTGGCGCCTGAGCTGGCAACTCCATACAGATTACAAAGTCCTTCCTTCCACCCAATCGGACAGGCCATTTAACAATAAGCATATTAAAACAACATCAAACGATAGGAAAATGGAATGACTCGCCTAGTTTGAAATCAACATTACCAAAAAAGAAGGAAATAGGCTTACTCCCTGAACCTAACCAAAAATTAACTGTCTGCAAAAATGGTCTACATTGCTTCACCTAAATATCCAGATCGCTGGCATCTGAATTGACAAACCAATACAGGCTACAAGAGTCCATTCTCAACCCAAAAAAACTGGCTCTTGAGCAAATACATGTCGAAACAACATCGAGTAATAGGTAAATGGAATGACCTCGCAAAGCTAAAACCCGAGTAAACAGCCACTGCCATCAGCTGGTTGGTATACAGGTATTCGGCGAGAGGCCTATCCAATAGAAATGGAGGTCCATCGCTATTATGTCCTTTTATGCTTTTAATCCGCATTCCAAAACCTTCTACCGCCCAATCGATGCAGCATTGCGTTGGTGCAATCTCATCCGTTACGAAGCACAGATTGTCCAAGCAACATGGTCTCGTCCCGAGGAACTTGACTCCCTATTTCCGCAATGGCCCTGCTTGCACGCAGCTATCGAAAAAATCTACGACGCAGTACGTAATGGGGAACTGACTTATGGCTGTCTCGGTATTTCGGTTCCCAAGGGAAGTGACATGGAGCCCTTTCAACTGACGATACGCCACTCCGATTTACGCCACTGGATGCAGATTTACTATCCCGATCAGAAGCCTGGCTTTCTGTTTGAATCAGACAGAGAGACTCATGAAAAAGTCAGTATCGGAACCTTCCTTGCGCTACAGGCGGATCGGGATACTCTCCTGCGAGAGCTGAATACGCTACAGCATCACCTCCAAGAGATTTTGGTAGATTTCCGGGCTATCGGACTTGAACGGGACGACCTCAAAGCAATGGTCAAAACGCATGGACAGCTTAGCGAGCGTAGCGAACTCACCTATCAGAATATTATCGGTGCTTTGCTCAATCTCTTCCTAGACCAATCACCTGCTGGTCACCCTCTCTCCGTGTTCAAGAGCCAATCTGCAATCGTCGATGCCGTTATCGCACGCTACAGCGAGGTACCAGGCCTGAGCAAACGAACGCTGGATGAGAAGTTCGCCGCAGCCAATCGCAACCTCAAAAAGAGCAAATAGACCAAGACATTGCATTGCAACACACCCGATTGCAGTGCAATGACGCCCTCCTCTTTCTGTTATTCAATTCAGGTCACTTCCCACCAAGCGCCAATCGGCGCCGGGAGTGGCCAACATGTCCAGCCAATCCTCACCCATCGTTGAAGCACCTCAACTGCAGAGAACGTCACATCATGCGGCGTGACGAGGTGGAGCGTAAAACCGGCTTCAAGCGTGCGCATATTTACAACCTGATGAAGGAAGGGAAATTTCCTCAGGCTAAACGCATTGGATTGCGCGCTGTGGGCTGGGACTCGCTGGAAATCGAGCGTTGGGTCAGCGAGCGCTTGGCGCAGCAGGACTGACGTCATGCGTGTGGTATCGATGGTTTCCACCAAGGGTGGCGTGGGCAAAACAACGGTGACCGCGAATCTCGGCGGTCTTCTGGCAGATGCGGGTCTACGCGTCCTGCTACTGGATCTGGATAGCCAACCCACCCTCTCCAACTATTACGCCTTGAGCCAGAAGGCTGATGCCGGTGCGTACGAGTTCATCGCACTCAACCTAGCTATGCCTGCGCAGATTATTTACAGGACAGTGATTGCAGTGCTTGATCTGATCCTCTCCAACGACGATCAAGGCCGGCTGAGCACCTTGCTGCTGCATGCCCCAGATGGGCGACTGCGGCTGCGCAATCTGCTGGATACCTTTCGCGCCAGGCACGACCTGCTTTTGATCGACACCCAAGGCGCACGCAGCGTGCTGCTGGAGATGGCCATCCTGGCCTCCGATCTCGCCCTCTCTCCCATCCCGCCGGAAATGCTCGTCGCTCGCGAACTGCGCCGCGGCACCTTGAAGCTGCTCAGTGAACTCGAACCGTTCCGCCACCTGGGCATTCCACCACCCCCCTTACGACTGCTACTGAACCAGGTGAATGCCATTCGAGTGGACACCCGGATGATCATCCATAGCCTGCGCGAAACCTTTGCTGGGACTACCAATATCTCGGTTCTAGACACCGTAGTTCCAGACCGGGCGGTGTATCTCAACGCCACCTCACTCGGCCTTCCGGCCCACCGAATCGAGACGCGCCAGTCACGGGAACGACGCTCGCCATCAGCGCTGGAAACCATGCAAGCGCTGGCCATCGAGTTGTTCCCGGAATGGCGCGAAGCGATCTCTTCGGTGAGCCGATGCGTGGAGGTTCAATGAGACGAATCACCAAGCCGGGGCGCGGGCCCGGCAATACCGTATTGTTCAACGGCATCAGCGGTACGCTCGGCGTGGGCGCCGTAGCGCTGGAGCTGGCCATGGGGGTGCGCAAGATTCTCGGGACCGCCAGAAACCAGGAACTGTTCCAGAAAGTCAAAGACCTGGCAGCTCCCGGCAGGATTGAGATCCATACCCTCGGCACCGTGCCGACCCAGCAATGGATCAGCGAGGTCACCCAGGGCGAGGATGTCGACATCGTCATCGACGCGCTGGCCCCTGGTGCGCCGCACGAGAGCCCGACCCAAGCGCTCAAATCCCTGCATCGCGGCGGGCATCTGGTGAACATCGGCGCCATTGCCGGCGACGTGCCCATCGACGTGCACTGGATCATGGACAACGACATCCAGCTCAGCGGTTCGGCGTGTTTCACCACCGGGCAAGGCCAGGCCATGGCCGATATGGTTGAATCCGGCGTGTTGGATCTTTCCTTCTTCGAGCACACCACCTTCAACCTCGCAGACGTCAGCCGCGCGATCTCCGGTATCGAAAACCGCCACGGCGGTTTCAGCAACTATGTGATCTGCCCTTGATTTCTCGCAGCGGGAGGCGCACCTGCTCGCGCTCCCTGCTGCCCTATTGACGCGCTGAGTATTGCTCATGAAGATAAAAAGACTGGTCACCGGACACGAAGAACAGGGTCACTCCGTATTTGTCTCCGACGATTTCGCACCACGCGCTCAGGCCTTTGCCTCGATACCCGGGCACGGCATGGCTCAGCTCTGGACGACACCGGCGATGCCGACCCTCCTCGCCCTGGCAAGCGACCCAACACTGGCGCTGGCGTCACTGATTCCGGCACAGGGCGGCACCAGCATTGCGCTGTTTGACTTCCCACCGGACAGCGTCTGCAGAACCCCATCGACGGTGTCCAGGCCTATGGGGAACTCAGTGCTGCGCTGTCAGGCTTGATCGAAAGCTTCGAACCTGACCATCCCGGCATGCACACCACCGCCACGATAGATTACGGAGTCATTCTGGAAGGTGAGATGTGGCTGGAGTTGGACAACGGCGAAAGTCGCCTCGTAAAAGCCGGTGACATCGTCGTTCAAAACGGCACACGGTACGCCTGGCGCAATAAAAGCGACCGGGTTCTCCGGGCATTATTCGTGATGATCGGTGTTTTACGCCAAAGTGACAGGCCACGTGCATTTCATCTTTCACCTTCTGCCCCAAGGAGTTTTATGGCGACCGCCGTATATCACCTACTCGGTATTTCCGGCAGCTTGCGGTCACAGTAAACCAACACCGTAGTGCTCAAGACCCTTTCCAAACGACTGGGGGAACAAGTGCATATGAGCCTCTTCGCGCTGAATGACATCCCTGCGTACAACTCCGATCTTGAAGCCGATGCACTGCCTGCATCGGTGGATGCACAGAAAGTGGCCATCGCACAGGCCGATGGTCTAATCATCTGCTCGCCCGAATATAACTACGGTATGTCTGGCGTGCTTAAAAACGCGCTGGATTGGGCCTCTCGCCCAGGATTCAATTCACCTCTGAAAAAAACGGTGCTGACAATGACCTCCTCACCCGGGGTGCTCGGCGGAGTGCGTGCCCAGTCCCAACTGCGTGAGACGCTGACAGCCACGCTCTCGCGAGTGATCGACTGCCCGCAGATCGTCATTCCGGGCATCAATCAGAAAATCCGGGAGGGCGAGTTCGAGGATGAGACAACAACTGCGTTTATGATTGCGGCGGTCGAGGATTTGATACGCGAAATCAACCTCTTGGAATAGCGATGCGGAGCAGCAGACATAACGTCGATGAAAAAGGCAATGAAGCAGCGTGGGTGCTCTTGACGTTACTGAAAAACTGCAAATCGTGTTTGGGCTAGACTGCTGCTGTAAATGACCTGCCAAGTTACCCCTAAGAATGAAAAACTTGGGGGGGGGGGGGGGCGATCACGTTAGTGGAACGAGATCACTGAGTATTTCGTCTTGAAGGGGACCTACGTTTTCTGAGATGTTTACGCGTAAAAAACAACTCGTTTAACTGGAAATGAATGACCTCACCGAGTTGGTCAACCGAGGAAATAGCTAGCGTGAATAGATAATTTTGATATAAACAATCGGTGAGAGACCTGCCCATTAGGAATGGAGGTCCGCTACAGATGAGCGTTTATGTTTTCAATCCGAATACGAAAACCTTCTATCGCCCTATAGATACAGCATTGCGCTGGTGCAATCTCATTCGCTACGAAGCCCAAATTAGCCAAGCGGACTGGTCTCGCCCCGAGAACCTTGCAGTCCTATTTCCCCAATGGCCCAATCTTCACATCGCTTTCGAAAGGACTTTAGACGCCATACGCAATGGAGAACTGCCTTATGGATGCCTCAAAACATCAGCGCAGAAAAGCTGAACGCTCTTTTGCAGTCTTAGCACTCTAAGCAGCCAGCGCTTTTTCAGCGGTCTCAATAGTGTGGCGAGTTTCAAACGCCCCCATCTTGGGATAGTACCAATGATTTCATCCGTGACAGGGTTGTGCATCTTGATGGTCTATCCGCTATCTGCAGCGATTCACTCTCCGTCAACGTACGCCTCATCGCGGAGCAACGAAGTCGCTTTAAGCTGCATTTTTGTTCCCCTTGTTTGCTCCAATGATATTCTGAACCAATCGCTCTCTAGGCATATGAAAAAAACTATCGACAACGAACGCATCAGCTCAAACTCGGAACTGATCGATCAACTTCATTTGTTGTGACGACAGGGCGTTGAGCTGACTGCTCACCTGGGCCGACTCGGCTGCTTGGCCTGTCAGGGTTTCAGTGACGCTACGGATTGCTGAGACATTGCGGTTGACCTCCTCGGCCACTGCGCTTTGTTGTTCGGCGGCACTGGCGATCTGCAGGTTCATGTCACTAATTACCGTGATCGCGTCGCTGATGCGGTCCAGAGCCTGCACGGCATGATTGATCTGCCCAGCATTTTCCTGCGCCTTGCCGTGACTGGAATGCATCGTCGCAACCACGCCACGGGTATTGCTCTGTATGCAGTCGATGACTTGGCGAATTTCCTCAACTGAGTCCTGGGTACGTCGGGCGAGGTTGCGTACTTCGTCTGCCACCACCGCGAAACCGCGACCACTTTCGCCGGCACGGGCCGCTTCGATGGCGGCGTTAAGGGCTAACAGATTGGTCTGTTCGGCAATGCTTCGGATCACTTCCAACACCGAACCAATCTGCTCGCTGTTGACCGCTAGAGCTTCGACTTCGCCAACTGCCTTACTCACCTCTTCAGCTAGCGAGTTGATGTCTCGAGTACTGCGCTGAATGATGGCCATTCCGTCCCTGGCCGACTGGCCGGCACCACGGGCTGCACTTGCGGCGCTCGACGCATTGTTGGCAACATCGTGGGCCGTGGCGCTCATTTCGTTAGACGCCGTGGCGACCTGATCGATTTCGCGGAACTGGATCTGCATACCCTCACTGGTCTGGCGGGCGATTGCCGAGGACTGGTCGGCAGTAGCCCGTGCTTCAGTGATGCTTTGTTTGATCTGAGCGATAATTGGCTGCAGCTTGTCTAGAAAGCGGTTAAACCAACTGACCAGTTCGCCAAGCTCATCCTGCTTGTGGTACTTCAGGCGCTGGGTCAAGTCGCCATCGCCACTCGCGATATCCTTGAGCATGGCGGCAACCTGGTTGATCGGGCGAGTGACGCTAGAGGCCGCCAACCACATCAAAAGCAGCCCACCCAGCCCAGCAAGGCTTGCGACTAGAAGGGCCTTGAGGGCTCCAGTGTTCTTCGCGTCATCCAGAATGACCTGCAGTTTTTCAGAGTCGGCCAGCAGTACCTGCTCCGGCAAGTCGATGATCACTGCCCAAGGTTTAGCATCGGGAATCGGTGCGACAGGAAAGACCGCGCGTATTATGTGCCCTTGTTGGAGCACCTGCGATTCTCCGGTGGCAAGCTGCTGTTGCACCTGGCGAGCATCGTCGCCTAAGGCTTCATCCAGGTTTTTGCCAATCATGGCAGCGTCATTGCTGTGGGCCGCAAGTAAGCCAGCATGGGAGGCGATTAGCATGTGGCCGGCGCCCTTGAACAGCTCGCGCTGGGAAACTGCTGCCGAAGCTTGCAATGAGTCCAGCGCGACGTCGATGCCCAGCACACCAAGCACCTTGCCCTCGACCGTGACTGGAACGGTAACAGTAGTCATCATCACCATCTCTTTGCTGGTACCCACAGTGTCGGAATACGGCTCTAGCAAACAGGTGCGTCCACTGTCTTTCGTACAGGTATACCAAATGTTGTTCGGCGTCCCGCTGAGGTTAAGATCAGTTCTCTTCAACGATTTTTCAGCAATGAGGGTGTGTACCGCCGGCCCATTGGCGCGACTCCAATAGCTTGAGAATCGTCCACTGTCATTACCACCACGTGCTAGATCGTTAACGAAGTCGCTATCCCTGCCGTCCAGCGCATTGGGCTCGAAGGATAGCCAAATGCCGAACGCATTAATGTTGCGATCAAAGGTCGTTTTCAGAGCCCGGTCGATTTCTTCACGTATGCTAGCGGCATTCATAGAGCGTACCTGGCCCATGCTCCGTAGATCCCGAACCTGGTCGTTCAATGCATTGAGCACCAATAAGCTTTCGCCAAAGTTCTTCTGTATTGATTCTGCTTTTTCGACGGCAATGGCCCGCAGCAGGTTTTGCACGCTCTGAGTCAGCATGCGTGAGCTGGCATCGCCGACCACCTGATTATTCTGGCGCGATTGATACAGGTTCATGCCAACAACTATCGCCACTACAGCGAGCAGGCACAGCCCGGACAACAGGACAATTTTCAGACGAATTGAAAGCTTGTCGAACATGAGGATTCTCGCGAAAGATGACAAATATTGGACACCCAGGGACATCACACGTAGAGGGAGGACTAAAGATCTTCCAGATAACGACTCAACTCACGTGAGGCTTGATTGCGCCGCCGATTGAGGTCGATAAGCAGCAGAGACTCACTGGTACCTGCTAGGCCTAGCAGGTCACCACAAGCCTCATCGCCCACATCTGTTGCGCAATGTCATTCAGTGCCTCATCCCATGAAATGGCTGCTGCCCTTTTTGGGTTCGTCCGACACATAAGCTGACAAGTCGGCCCGGGTGATCGACCAGTTCTGCGACCACCTTCAATAGCTTAGTGTTTGAACATCACATGCCGAACGACGGTGTAGTCCTCCAGCCCGTACATGGACATGTCCTTGCCATACCCGGACAGTTTCAGACCTCCGTGGGGCATTTCGCTGACCAGCATGAAGTGCGTATTCACCCACGTGCAGCCGTACTGCAAACGTGCGGACAAGCGATGCGCGCGACCGACGTCCGACGTCCAGACCGAAGAGGCCAGGCCGTAGTCCGAATCGTTGGCCCAACCCAGCACCTGCGCTTCATCGGTGAATTTGGTCACCGAGACCACCGGCCCGAACACCTCACGACGAACAATCTCGTCGTCCTGCTGAGCGTCGGCCAACACCGTTGGTTCGAAGAAGAAGCCATTGCCTTCCACGGCCTTGCCGCCAGTGATCAAACGGATGTGCGATTGCGCCACGGCACGCTCGACTAACCCGGCCACGCGGTCGCGGTGTTGCGCGGTGATCAACGGACCGAGCTCGGTCGACGGATCATCCTGCAAGCCGTATTTGATGCTGCTGACCGCTTTGCCGAGTTTCTCGACGAACCTGTCGTAGATGCCTTCCTGCGCGTAGATGCGACATGCGGCAGTGCAATCTTGCCCGGCGTTGTAGAAGCCGAACGTGCGAATGCCTTCCACGGCGGCGTCGATGTCGGCGTCATCGAAGATGATCACCGGGGCCTTGCCGCCCAGTTCCATGTGCATGCGTTTGACGCTGTCGGCGGTGCTGGAAATGATGTTCGAACCGGTGGCGATCGAACCAGTCAACGAAACCATGCGCACTTTCGGGTGCGTGACCAGCGGGCTGCCGACGCTAGGACCACGGCCGAATACCAGGTTGAGCACACCAGCCGGGAATATCTCCGACGCCAACTCAGCCAGACGCAGCGCGGTCAGCGGAGTTTGTTCCGACGGCTTGAGCACCACGGTATTACCGGCAGCCAATGCTGGGGCGATTTTCCAGGCGACCATCATTAGCGGGTAGTTCCACGGCGCGATGGAGGCGATCACGCCGACCGGGTCGCGCCGGATCATCGAGGTGTGGCCGTGCAGGTATTCACCCCCCGCCGAGCCGCTCATGCAACGGCTGGCGCCGGCGAAGAAACGGAACACGTCGGCAATCGCCGGGATCTCATCGTTCAGCGCAGCGTTGTAAGGCTTGCCGCAGTTGTCCGACTCCAGTTTGGCCAGCTCTTCGCCATGGGCTTCGATGGCGTCGGCGAGTTTGAGCAGCAGCAGCGAGCGTTCTTTCGGGGTGGTTTGCGACCAGCTTTCAAAGGCGCTATCTGCGGCGCGCACCGCCGCATCTACCTGGGCTTCGCTGGCTTCGTTTATTTCCGTTAAGACACGTCCCAGCGCAGGGTTGAACACTGGTTGGGCGGGGCCTTCGCCGTCGACCAATTGGCCGTTGATCAAGAGTTTGGTTTGCATGGCTTTATCCTCATCGACGCAATTCTTGTTTTCCGCGCGGGCGTGCTTGCCCGCGATGGCGTCTCTGAAAACGCCAAACGCATCGCAAGCAAGCTCGCACAAAGGGGATAGTTGTTATCAGTTACTGTTCTATTTACCGCCACTACCCGCAACACTTTCGCCGCCACGGGTCAGGTAATAGGCGCCGAGAATCGGCAACATGGTCACCATCATCACCAGCATCGCGACGACGTTGGTCACCGGCACGTCGCGTGGGCGGCTGAGCTGGTTGAGCAGCCACAGTGGCAGGGTACGTTCGTGGCCGGCGGTGAAGGTGGTGACGATGATCTCGTCGAAGGAAAGCGCAAACGCCAGCATGCCGCCGGCCAGCAAGGCCGAACCAAGACTCGGCAGGACGATGTAGCGGAAAGTCTGCCAACCGTCGGCACCGAGGTCCATCGAGGCTTCGATCAAACTGTGCGAGGTGCGACGCAACCGGGCGATGACGTTGTTGTAAACGATCACCACACAAAAGGTCGCGTGGCCGACGATGATGGTGAACATCCCGGGCTCGATCCCCAGTGTCTTAAAGGTCGCCAGCAACGCGATCCCGGTAATGATCCCCGGCAGGGCAATTGGCAAAATCAGCATCAGCGAGATGCCTTGCTTGCCGAAGAACTCCCGACGGTACAACGCCGCCGATGCGAGTGTGCCGAGGACCATCGCAATCAATGTCGCAATGGCGGCGATTTGCGCCGAGAGCTTGATCGCCTCCAGTACGTCGGGGCGCGAAAACGCCACGCTGAACCAGTGCAGGGTGAAGCCCTTGGGCGGAAAGCTGAACGCCGCTTCTTCGGTGTTGAAGGCGTAGAGGAAGATGATCAGGATCGGGAAGTGCAGAAACACCAACCCGCCCCACGCGGCGATTTTTAGGCCCAGGGAGGCCTGGTCGCCCTGTTTGATTGGCTTAGAGCGCATCGAAGGCCCCCATGCGTTTAACGATGGTCAGGTAAATGGCGATCAGCACAATCGGCACCAGCGTGAACGCGGCGGCCATCGGCATGTTGCCGATCGCGCCTTGCTGGGCGTAGACCATGCTGCCGACGAAGTAGCCCGGCGGGCCCACCAGTTGCGGCACGATGAAGTCGCCCAAGGTCAGCGAGAACGTGAAGATCGAACCGGCCGCAATGCCCGGTATCGACAGCGGCAAAATCACCTGCATAAACGTCTGGCGCGGCTTGGCGCCCAAGTCGGCCGAGGCTTGCAACAGTGACGGCGGCAGACGTTCCAGCGAGGCCTGGATCGGCAGGATCATGAACGGAAGCCAGATGTAGACGAACACCATGAACCTGCCCAGGTGCGAGGTCGACAAGGTGCTACCACCCACGCCGGGAATGCCAAGGACAAATTGCAGCACAGGCTCCAGTCCCAAGTGCTGAACGAACCACTGCGCCACGCCACCCTTGGCCAGCAGTAAGGTCCAGGCATACGCCTTGACGATGTAACTGGCCCACATCGGCATCATCACCGCGATGTAGAAAAAAGCCTTGGTCTTGCCAGTGGTGTAACGCGCCATGTAGTAGGCAATCGGGAACGCGACGATGGCGCTGGCGATCGACACGACAATCGCCATGCTAAGCGTGCGCAGGATGATGTCGAAGTTCGAAGGCTGAAACAGTGCGGCGAAGTTCGCCAGGGTCAGGTCAGGGGTGACCGCCATGGTGAAGTCATCGAAGGTGTAGAAACCTTGCCACAACAATACCAACAACGAGCCGAGGTAGATCGCGCCGAACCACAACAGCGGCGGCACCAGCAGCAGCGACAAATAGAAGTTGGGCCGGCGATACAGCAGGTTGGAAAACCGGCGCAACGGCGAGCCGATGGCTGACGATTGAGAGATAGCCAAGGTGTTCATGTCACACCCCGCCTGCAACATTGTCGTGCAGCGGGATCATCGCCTCGCGCGCCCAGCGTGCGCTGATGCGCTGCCCGGTCTGATGCCGGGCGCTGGTGTCCAACCACTGACTGTTAGCCTGGCTGATGCTCAGGGTCTGGCCGTTTTCCAGTTTCACTTCATAGCGCGTGGCGCTGCCTTGGTATTGGATGTCATGCAGCAAGCCGCTGACTTCGATCTCATGGCTGGCCAACGAACCTTCGGCGAAACGCACGTGTTCCGGGCGAATCGAAAACGGCTGAGGATTGCCGCTCAACTGCTTCGCCAGATCGCCGCGAATCACGTTGGAGGTGCCGACGAACTCGGCAACAAACGTGGTCGCTGGCTTCATGTACAGGTTGCGCGGGGTGTCGACCTGTTCGATTCGACCCTTATTGAACACCGCCACACGGTCGGACATCGACAGCGCTTCGGTCTGGTCGTGGGTCACGAAGATAAAGGTGATGCCGAGTTGGCGTTGCAGCTTTTTCAGCTCACTTTGCATCTGCTCGCGCAGCTTCAGGTCCAGTGCGCCGAGGGGTTCGTCGAGCAGCAGTACACGTGGACGGTTGACCAAGGCGCGGGCCAAGGCCACACGCTGGCGCTGACCGCCGGAGAGTTGCACTGGCTTGCGCTCGCCATAGCCGCCGAGGGCGACCATGTCTAGGGCTTCTTCGGCGCGCTTCAGGCGTTCAGCCTTGCCGACGCCTTTGACTTTCAAACCGTAGGCGACGTTGTCGCGAACGTTCATGTGCGGGAACAGCGCGTAATCCTGGAACACGGTGTTCACGTCACGTTGATACGGCGGCAACCCGGCGGCTTCTTCGCCATGAATGCGGATCGAGCCTGCACTCGGTTGTTCAAAACCGGCGATCAGACGCAGACAGGTGGTTTTGCCCGAGCCGGAAGGGCCGAGCATGGAAAAAAACTCACCGTCCTGGATGTCGATGGAAACCCGGTCAACGGCTTTCACTTCGCCAAACTGACGGGAAACGTGAGTGAATTGGACTGCAAGCGTCATGGTGCGGTGCTCCAAAAAGGCGCGGGCCGTCGCAGCGGCCCTGCCTGGACTTCTGAAAAATCTGTAATCGAGATCGTGTATGTGTGGCTGGAATACTTATCGTGGCGAGGAGGATTTCCCCCTCAGGACAAAAGCTCCTTTGCCACAGAGACTCTGTGTTAACGACCGCCCATAATCGCGATGTAGTCCTTAGTCCAGCGGCTGTACGGCACGAAATTACCGCCTTCTGCCTGCGGGGTTTTCCAGAAAGCGATTTTTTCGAACTGGTCGAAACCGTTGGTCTTGCAGCCTTCGGCGCCAAGCAGTTCGCTCTCCTTGCACGCCGCCGGAACCGCTGGCAACGAGCCGAACCATGCGGCGACGTCACCCTGGACTTTCGGTTGCAGTGACCAATCCATCCACTTGTAGGCGCAGTTCGGGTGCTTGGCCTCAGCGTGCAGCATGGTGGTGTCAGCCCAGCCGGTGGCACCCTCTTTCGGGATGGTCGAAGCGATCGGTTGCTTCTCGTTCATCAGGCCGTTTACCTGATACGGCCAGGCGCTGGACGCGACCACGCCTTCGTTTTTGAAGTCACTCATCTGCACGGTGGTGTCGTGCCAGTAGCGGTGAATCAGCGGCTGCTGGGCGCGTAACAGATCGAGCACGGCCTTGTATTGGGTTTCGGTCAGCTCGTACGGGCTCTGGATGCCCAATTCCGGCTTAGTGGTTTTCAGGTACAGCGCGGCGTCAGCGATGTAGATCGGACCGTCATACGCCTGAACGCGCCCCTTGTTCGGCTTGCCGTCCGACAGGTTTTGCGCGTCGAACACCACGTTCCAGCTGGTCGGCGCGGTTTTGAACACGTTGGTGTTGTACATCAGCACATTCGGCCCCCACTGATACGGGGTGCCGTAAGTCTGTTTGTTGACCACGTACCACGGTGCATCTTTGAGGCGCGGGTCGATGTTCTTCCAGTTCGGGATCAACGCGGTATTGATCGGCTGCACACGCTTGCCAACGATCAATCGCAACGACGCATCGCCCGACGCGGTGACCAGGTCGTAGCCGCCCTTGGCCATCAAGCTCACCATCTCGTCGGAGGTCGCGGCGGTCTTGACGTTGACCTTGCAGCCGGTTTCTTTCTCGAAACCGGTGACCCAGTCATAGGCCTTGTCGCTCTCGCCACGTTCGATATAGCCCGGCCAGGCGACGATATCCAACTGACCTTCGCCGGCACCGACGGCTTTCAGCGGTTCGGCGGCCTGGATACTGGCACTGGCCAGCAGCGCGGTGGTGATTGCACTGAACAGTACAGTTTTGTGCACAAACATGGGTTTCCCTCTTCTTTAATTATGGTCGGGGCAGTTTTTTGAACATGGCGAAGCTGGCCTTGTCGGCTCGTTGTTAAGGTATTGTGGTTATTTCAGGTCGTTGCCGTGGCGGGCCATGATGTGCCGTACCACGCTGTAGTCTTGGAGCGAATCACTGGATAAATCTTTGCCGTAACCCGAGCGCTTTAAACCGCCGTGGGGCATCTCGCTGACCAGCATGAAATGGCTGTTGATCCAGGTGCAGCCGTACTGCAGCCGCGCTGCCACCTGCATCGCCTTGTCCAGGTTCTGGGTCCACACGGACGACGCTAGGCCGTACTCCGAGTCATTGGCCCAGCCCACCGCTTGCTCTAGCTCGTCGAAGCGGGTCACGGTGACCACCGGCCCGAACACTTCGCGCTGAACGATTTCATCGCTCTGCTTGCACCCGGCCAGTAGGGTCGGCTGGTAATAGAAACCGGCACCGGAATGAGCTGCCGCACCAGTGATGCGTTCGATGTGCGGTTCGGCCAAGGCACGCTCAACAAAACTGGCCACACGATCACGTTGGCGAGTGCTGATCAGCGGCCCCATTTCATTATCGACATCGCGCTTACCGGCAAAGCGTAAGCTACTGACCGCCGCACCGAGGTCAGCCACCAGCTTGTCGTGAATGCCGGCCTGGGCATAGATCCGACAAGCAGCGGTGCAGTCCTGCCCAGCATTGTAGTAACCATAGTTGCGCACCCCCTCGATCACGGCTTGAAGGTCAGCGTCATTGCAGACAATCACCGGAGCCTTGCCGCCGAGTTCGAGGTGGGTGCGTTTGAGGGTTTTTGCAGCGGCCTGCAAGATTTTCTGCCCCGTGACGATGTCACCAGTCAGGGAAACCATGCGTACTTTAGGATGACTGACCAAGTGGCTGCCGACGTCTTCACCGCCCCCGCAGATAACGTTTATCACGCCCCGCGGCAGGATCTCAGCCAGTGCCGTCGCCAGGGCCAGAATCGACAGCGGTGTGTGCTCGGAAGGCTTAAACACCAGGGTATTGCCGGCAGCCAGGGCCGGGGCGATTTTCCACGCGGCCATCATGATTGGGTAATTCCACGGCGCAATAGATGCCACAACACCAATCGGATCGCGTCGGACCATGCTGGTGTAGCCCGGCAAGTACTCGCCGCTCAACTGCCCGGTCTGGCAGCGCACCGCGCCAGCGAAAAAGCGAAACACATCAACGGTGGCGCTCAAATCATCCTGACGGGCCAGGTGCAACGGCTTTCCACAGTTCAGGGACTCCAGCCTTGCCAGACCGTCAGCCTGCTTCTCTATGGCATCCGCAATCGCCAACAGCACAGAGGCCCGTTGCTGCGGCGTGGTTCGCGACCAACTGGGGAAAGCCCGGTATGCGGCGAAGATAGCCGATTCGACCTGCTCAGTGCTTGCGCCAGCTATATGAGTCAACACCTCGCCGGTCGCTGGATTGACGATGGGTTCGACGAAGCCTTCTCCTGCGACTAACTGGCCGTCAATTAACAAGGTGGTTATTAGTGGCGCCATCACTGGAAGACCTCATAAGTTACCGCTCCGCTCGAGGCTTGGTGAGCGCGGTTATGAAGAGCGAGGGTATGGAAATCGTTCCCTCTTGCCTAATTCGAAATACACAAGGGTGCCTTCTGGAAAACTGATAGCTAACGTCCGTAAGGCTTCTCCCGAACGACCTCTAGGAACAAATCGACTAACTCTGATCGAGCACTGCCTCGACGCCAGGCAAGGCCGACATCTAAAGTCTGGGTCAAGTCTGCCAATGGACGGCCTTCAACAATGTCCCCCTCCAGCGACCAGGGCCGATAGGTCATGTCCGGCTGAATGGCAACTCCGAGGCCCGCTGCCACTAGGCTTCTTACAGCTTCAGTCGAAGCCGTACGCAGGGTTACGAGAGGCTGCAGTTGGGCGCTCGACCACATGCGCCTGGCATTTATCTCCATCTCGTCAATGCAAAGCTGAATCAACGGCTCCTTGGCGACATCGGCCATATGGAGACTATCGCACGCGAGGAGCGGGTGCCGGGGGGGGAGCCATAAACGGAAGGGCGATTGCGTGAGCACCTCGCACTGTAGGGCCTGGCGATCTTCGAGATTCGACACGATGAGGACCCCAACGTCGACCTCACCGCTGACTAATAGATGCTCAATGTAAGGCCTCTCATCTTCCATGACGCTGATACCAACGTTGGGGAAGGCGCGCTGAAAACGGGTGAGAAGGTCTGCCAGGTAGTAGCCTGCTACTAAGCTGGTCACGCCAATGATCAAGTGCCCCCCGACTTGTTCGGTGCTTTGCTGCAGGCTGCGTTTGGCATTTTCCACTGTGGCGAGAATAAGGTGTGACTGACGCAAAAATTGATGCCCCTGATGGGTCAGCGTCATACCTTTGGCATGACGGCTAAATAGGCTTACGCCTATTTCCTCCTCAAGCTTTTGCACCGCGAGCGTAAGAGTGGATTGAGAGATGAATACTGCTTGGGCTGCTGCGGAAATCGACCCCGTCTCCGCGACGGCGATGAAATACCGAATCTGCCGCAAACTCATCATAGGCAAGCCTCAACCAAAGGTGGTCCAACGAAACCTATCCCGGGGCTATAAATTTTCTCCAGGGAACATAGGAACTTGCTCAGCGCACGCAACCTTTCGACAGGTTGGCCGTGAGTCACGAAGGTAGGTCCCGATCTCATCTAAGCATCTGGGAGGGATTTCGTGAGACCGGATCAAAGGGGCTAATTCGCGAGCCGATTTGCTCTGCCTCACGCTTGAGGATCTCAACGACTGCCGGTAGTCGATCCGGTCCGAGACGATCACTAATGGTCGATGCACTTATGGCCGCCACAACCCGCCCGCTACGATCAAAGATCGGCACCCCTACCGCCGCCATACCGGGTAATGCTCCAGTCAGGCGTGAGGCATATCCTGCCCTACGCACGTTCTCGATCTCAGATCGCAAAAAGACCTCGTCGTAATGATGAAAATCCTTGAGCCGAGGCATGTTGTAACTGATCACTGCATCGCGCTCCTCATCCGGAAGAAACGCAAGAATCGCCAAGCTACCCTGGCCCACGCCTAATGCCACGCGACCACCTATATCGCCGGTAAAGGTGCGTATCGGGTAAGGACCGTCCGTGCGGTCGAGGCATATGGCATCAAATCCAGACCGAGCCAAAAGAATTAGCGATTCCCCCAGCGACGCCGACAGCCTCAGCAATGCAGGACGGACTAAATCGCGCAGATTCCCGGCGTTCTGCGCTCGTGCGGACAGAGCAAAGAGATCTAGGCTTAGGCGATAGCGCTTAGTGTTTACGTCCTGCTCCACCATGCCCTCATCGATAAGACTCCTTAGCAATCGGTGCGTAGTGGGTTGAGACAAACCAATGCGGACGGCCAGTTGAGTGACCCGCTCCCCTCCCTCCGGCGTATCAGCGAGTGCACGCAAAACCGCAAACAATCTCGAAGCAGCCGTCAAACCTGCTTCTGGAGACCGTTCATTCTGATGAATGGAATTACTCATGAATACGTCAGCCATATATTTCACTCAGTGAATAAATACAAAACTAATTAAGATTTAAGCGGAATATACCATCGAAACCCAATAGGATCGTTTTTAATCAGCCACCTGGGTGGAGATGGATAGCGAAAGGTACCCATCCGTATGCCCCCATCACTGAGAGTTTTTTACAGACGTTGATGACCGAGCTGTCGAGGGGATCTAACGATCTCAGCTGACAGGCCGCCTGACGCGACAAGGAACCCAAGACGCCCCGCTCCGATGAGTCGGGGGAAAACCGTTGAGGGGCGGATACCAGATGAAAAACAGCTATTGATTAATGCGAATGCTACTTTCTCAATTTGGTATTTGTTGGACGTGTGACTGATCAGTAGGCTTCAACGGCGACACCGCGATAGCGGACGCTAGGGCATAGACCCAACAAAATAAATAGATCCTCAGCCGTACATGCTCGGCTTCTTCGCTCCCTGGGAGCTACCCAGGTCGTACTGCCGCCTATGTACAAAATGGAGACTCACAGATGAATATCCGCCTCAGCATTTTCCGGAAACTTCGTACGCATCAGATAGCGATGGCCGGAATGATGGCTACTTCGTTACTTCTTATCGGTATCCCTTCGACCCAGGCAGCCGAATCAGCCACGCCCTCGCTTGCTGTGAACCAAGAGGCGACCAATCTGCTCCCAGACTCGGTCAAAGCTAAGAAAGTGCTTCGAATAGCTATGCCAACCAACGAGCCTCCTACTCAGTACTACGAGCCTGGTACCGAGCGCATGACCGGGATCAACCCGGACATTGCCCGCTTGATCGGTCAAGCATTGGGAATGGAAGTAGAAATCAAGGTGGCGACGTTTGATACCCTCATACCAGGGTTGGCAGCTGGCAAATACGATATGGCGGTAGCGTCGATGACTCCGACTGCCGCTCGAATGAAAGTTCTAGATTTCGTTGATTACCTGCTGGTCGGGGAAGATATTGTAGTTCCAAAAGGTAATCCTCAAGCAATTAACCATACGACTCTATGCGGGAAAAGGGTCGCTGTTCTTACCGGAGGCTACCAGCTTACTGTTGAGGTCCCACAATTCAACAAAAAATGCGTAGCTGATGGGAAAGACGAAATCAAAGTCAGCACGTTCCAAGAAACCAGGCAAGCCATTGGGGCGCTTACTAGCGGCCGACAAGACGCTGTCTGGGCTGATGCCCCTATTCTCGACTTGGCCGTTAAACAAATCCCCGAGATTGAAGTTGGTGACGCATTCAACTTCGAACCTGTCGGTGTTGGCATGTCGAAGGATTCAGGTTTACTGAAAGCAACCGCAGCAGCAGTCGCTCATGTAATTAAAAGCCCGGAGTACATGGCAGTACTCGATAAGTATGGCGTCAAGTCAAGCGCGATTACCGATGCTCGTGTTAACTTCGCTCAGTAAGTAGGTCACTCAAATGCCATCAATCGACATTCGTAACGCTGCAGGTGATCAGGCCTCAACTTCAACCAGGGATTCACCTCCCGTTGTTCCCCTGAAGCACCCAGTCCGGTTAGCCTTTGGCGTTTTACTGGTCCTGGTGGCATTTGGGGTCGCCTGGAATGTAGCTACAAACCAGCGTTTTCATTGGGAAGTGGTTATTGACTACATCTTCGCTCCGCAAATACTTAGGGGCGCGGGTCTAACACTAATTCTTACCTTAGTATCTATGGCGATCGGAATTATCCTCGGGACAATTCTTGCTGTCATGCGGCTGTCCGATAATCCGGTCGTTAGTGCTACGAGCAGATTATATATTTGGTTTTTCCGTGGTACTCCGCTGTTGGTCCAACTGATCTTTTGGTACAACATCGCGGCGCTGTATCCAGTTCTCTCTATCGGTCTTCCCTTCGGTGGGCCGACGTGGGTGATCGGCTCTGCGAACGATTTCATTTCCCCGCTGGGTGCGGCTCTTCTGGGTCTAGCGCTTAACGAGGCGGCTTATATGGCAGAAATCATACGGGGAGGTATCGCGTCCGTCGACAAGGGGCAACATGAGGCTGCGAGAGCTCTCGGGATGAATGGAGGCAAGGCTTTACGCAGAATCATCCTTCCTCAAGCGATGCGTGTTGTGCTACCGCCTACCGGTAATCAAGTTATCGGGATGTTGAAAGGCACCTCATTGGTAAGTGTTCTGGCGATTTCGGATCTTTTGTATTCAGCACAGATCATTTACTCCTCTAACTATCAGACTATACCGCTGCTGATTGTGGCAAGCGGATGGTACTTGGTTATGACATCGGTAATGAACGTATTCCAAAACAAGCTGGAGCGACGCTACGGTCGTGGTTTTGACAATTCTACTCAGTCTGCTGACCGCACCTTGGCGGGGGACGCGCAATGAACAACTTAATGGTTGAAGCTCGAGGTGTGAAAAAAAGCTTTGGTTCCCTGGAGATCCTGAAGGGCATTGATCTACAGGTCGAACGGGGTTCCGTCACGTGCCTTATCGGACCCTCCGGGTCAGGCAAGACGACCTTCCTGCGGTGCATCAATCACCTTGAAAAAATCAATGCTGGGCGCCTCTATGTGGACCAGAAGCTGGTTGGTTATGAAGAGCGTAACGGACGCCTTTATGAAATGAAGGAGCGAGATACTGCTCGCTCGCGACTGGCGGCAGGGATGGTCTTCCAACGTTTCAATCTTTTTCCGCATATGACTGTACTAGAGAATGTCATTGAGGCTCCAATCCAAGTGCTGGGCAGACCTCGAAAAGAGGTGATTGAAGAAGCCAAAGCACTTCTGGATCGAGTAGGACTGGGCCATAAGGGAGGGGCATTTCCCTCGGAGCTGTCGGGCGGTCAGCAGCAGCGGGTGGCTATCGCCCGAGCTTTAGCAATGAAGCCAAAGCTTATGCTGTTTGACGAACCGACCTCGGCGCTCGATCCAGAGCTTGTCGGTGAGGTGTTGGATGTCATGCAGAAGCTAGCCGAGCAGGGCATGACTATGGTCGTAGTTACCCACGAGCTTGGCTTCGCACGTCAAGTTGGTGACCAGGTTGTGTTTATGGACCAAGGCGTGGTGGTTGAGAATGGGCCACCGGCGCAAGTTCTTGGCGCGCCAAGGCACGAAAGGACCCAGGCTTTTCTCTCAAAAGTGCTTTAACTGATTTATCGCGGAACTCAGACGATCGTCCGTTCTGCCAAAGTAACTCAGCGGGGTGTTCTTACTTTTCTGCGGCCTAGAACTGGGCCGCCTAGCACCTGGCACTAGTATGCCGGGCGATAGTAGCCTTCTCAGGAAGTTGTTTATGAACCAGAACCTCGATACGGTGATGGACGATATTGTTTTGCCCAAAAAAGTAGATGTAGTTGTGATCGGGGGCGGGATCATCGGAGCCTCTACGGCTCTATCGTTAAGCCTCAAGGGCTTGACTGTCGCACTCTGCGAAAAAGGGCCGATTGCAGGTGAACAATCCAGCCGCAACTGGGGTTGGTGCCGGATAACTAAGCGAGACCCCCGGGAACTTGAACTAAGCATCAAAAGCGTCGAAATGTGGCGTGAATTCGAAGCGACCTACGGAATCGATACCGGTTTCCGTCAGTGCGGAATTCTGTATGCAGCGGAAACTGACGCAGCCATGGAAGCTCATACAAGTTGGCTAGAGCGCGCTAGAAGAGTTGCTGGAGATACTTTTGACACGCGCGTTCTCAGCTCAGACCAAGTCGCAATGGTCTT
Organism: Pseudomonas sp. NFX5; assembly: GCF_049132125.1. NCBI lineage: Bacteria > Pseudomonadati > Pseudomonadota > Gammaproteobacteria > Pseudomonadales > Pseudomonadaceae > Pseudomonas > Pseudomonas sp. NFX5. Next base: position 270,058 of record NZ_JAFMZG010000032.1, on the reverse strand, counting down.
GCCAACAGCTTCGCGTCGCTTCAAAGGTGGTATTTATACCCCGACAGACGGCCGAGCCGAACCCGAAAAAGCCGTGACAGCACTGGTTGCGCTGTTACGCTCCCGCGGCGTCAAAGTTCTCACTCCATGTGCCGCGCGAGGAGTAGAAACAAGTGCCGGGCGGGTTAGCGCTGTTGTTACAGAGCATGGCGTAATCCAATGCCAAAGTGTCGTCGTAGCCGGCGGAGCTTGGTCCCGCCATTTCTGCGGAAATCTTGGGATTAACGTACCTCAACTCCTATTAAGAGCTTCTGTGGTCCAGACTACCCCAGTTGAAGGTGGGCCGGACTGCTGTACGAGTACGGGCCCATTTGCGTTTCGCAAGCGTGTCGATGGAGGGTATACGATAGCTAACGGATTCAGCTCGATCAGCGAACTGACGCCGGATAGTTTTCGGCTGTTTTTCCTCTATCTCAAAGCGCTTAAGACCGAATCAGGCCAGCTAAAGATAAGATTTGGCAAGCGATTCTTCGAAGAACTGTTGCGCCGCCGAAGCTGGCAACTCGACGAGAAGACAGTTTTCGAAGAAATTCGCACGCTCGACCCCGAGCCGGCTGGATCGGATGCGGATATCGCATTCGAGCAGTTCATCGAACTTTTCCCGCAGCTGAAAACCGCGCGTATCGCTCAGCGCTGGGGCGGGTACATGGACGTTACTCCGGATGCTTTACCGGTGATCTCAGGTGTCGAGAGTATTCCAGGATTTTTTATTGGCACAGGCTTCTCCGGTCACGGATTTGGAATCGGTCCTGCCGCAGGTCGACTTTTGGCGGACTTGGTAACGAACGATCAGCCGCTGGTGAACCCACACGTATTTAGGCTTGGTCGATTCTTCGACGGATCAGAAATCATACTTGATTAACTTACTGGTCTGACCGACCGTCCCACTATGAATATTGTTACGCGGTCATGCGGAGAAGGCTAGTTGTCAGTCCAAGCGAGCCCCGCTGGAGTACTTCAATGAATTTAGATAGCACACATGTGATAGATGAACTCGCAGCCTTTGCTAGCGAGTACCCCCAGGGCACATTGAGTGACCAAGCGCGCAAGATCTGTGCGTTACTCGTCACAGATTTGCTGAGTGCTACTGCAGCGGGATTTGATTCGAAGCTGGCTGTCGCTGCCCGCACCACTGCGGAAAAAATTTATGGCACGGGAAAGTCAGGATTATGGCTCAGTGATAAAAAGCTCAGTATTGCAGGAGCCGCGATGGCTAACTCGGCAGTCGCAAGCGCTTTAGATCTTGACGACGGGCACCGAGGCGCTGCCGGCCATCCAGGGGCCGGTATTATTGCAGCGGTGTTTTCTGTGGCGCAGGACATCTGCGCTACAGACGACTGCATCTTTGACGCTATTGCCATCGGTTATGATATTGGATTGCGGGTGGCTACAGCACGTCCGCCATCAACCGTCGATACCTATGCCAGCGGTCGTTGGGTCAGTTACGGCGTGGCTGCTGCCGTTGGACGGCTGCTGAAACTGAATGCATTGGAAATGGCCCATGCCATGGGTATTGCGGGCGCGGAAGGCCCCATCGGGTTCGTGAATTCGATCTATGAAGGAAGCACGGTTAAGGAGTTCATTCCGCCTGCAGTCATTGCAGGATTGACAGGAGCTTATCGGGCTCAAGCCGGCGCTACGGGCATTCTCGATCTTCTGGATGATGAGAGACTGTTCAGCCGTCAGGCCATTCTCGGGCAGCTGGGAGAGCACTGGTGGATGGAGGACTGCTACCTGAAACCCTATGCATGCTGCCGGTATATGCACGCGGCTATCGATGCGATTTCGGTCTTACGCCGTCCTGGGCTTCCAATTCTGAGTCTTCGAATTGAGACATTCCCGGATGGACTTAAGCTTCCTAATGAACGGACTCCTAGGACGCTGGAAGGCGGCCAATACAGTTACTATTTCAACGCCGCTTTGGCTGCACTTCGCGGTGTAGCTGCCCTGCAACCAGCAGATCCTGCCTCATTAGAGGACAGAGAGGTCTTGGCTTTGGCAGGAATCATTGAACTCGTTGCTCACGATGATTTTGTAGATTCTTTTCCAAAGGGTACGCCCTGCCGAGTAACTTTAGATCAGGGAAATGGCCCCGAAAGCTTGACGGTCCTTTACCCCTTGGGCGACGTAGAAAATCCGATGAGTTGGGAGCAGGTGATCGAAAAATTCCACCGACTTTCGGCGGGGATTATTTCCTCTGATGAGCAGTCCAAGGTTGTACTAGCAGTTGAGCAAATAGCGACCAATGGTTTTAGTCCACTCTTTGAGGCGATTAATGTGCGGCTACGAGATGAAAATTTTAACTCGTGACTGCTTCTCCTGCCTCAGAAGTGTGGTTTAGCGAGACATGCGAGGTAGTCGTGCATTGGCGTAACGGTGTCCATAAGCTCGGAAAATAAACGCTCTCATTGACACCGGACTGCTCGTAAGTTTCTAAATCAATGGGCAGCAACATCGCAACGAGTGGTACTGCCCTACGTAGGGGGCGGTGAGGCATCCATAGCGAGACCGTTGAAGCCTATTACGACAAGCTCGGTGTTTAGAAAACAGTTAAACACGCGACAAAGATAGACAACCGGCGGTTACGACACGGAGTCTTCATGGAAGAAAATATTCCTAAACGCCTTGGCACTAAGATATTTTACCGCCCTATCGAAGTAGCGGTGCGCTGGTGTGGCCTTGAAGAATTTGAATCTAAAATATTGCGCGAGGCGTCCTCCTCTGTTTATCAGCCAGAGAAGCATGTAGTCCCCGCATGTATCCAGGAAAAACTTGATATTCTCTGGGATGCCATCCTTCATGGAGAACTAATTTACGGATATTACGGCATCACAACCGCATCTGGAGCCAGCATTGAACCCTCTCTGGTCACCATACGACATATAGATCTAAAGAGCTGGTTTGTAAAATTCTATCCTTTGGAAAAACCAAATTTTTTATTCAGCACGCTAGAAAGAAAAAGCTCCCACAACAACGACATTGATTTAGTAAACGCTCTGATCACAGAAAACAATGCCCTAAAGACACTTTACAAAAATGCGAAAGACAATAGTGAAAGGCTAGAACTAGAAGTCCAAGCCCTTCGCAGAGACAACACCAAGCTCACAAACCTAGTCCATCAAAATAAAAAACCAAACGCTCGGAATGAACGAACCTACCTTCAACTGATAGGCACTCTGGTTAACCTGTTTTTAGCAAAAACGCCGAGTGGTAAACCCTACTCACCCTTCACCAGCCAAGCGTCCATCATCAGCGCTCTGATGGCTCACAATCGCAACAAAGCTGGATTTAGCCAACGTACTCTTGAAGAAAAGTTCGCGGCGGCTAGGCGCAGCATCGATGATTCAGGGTAGATACCGAAACCCGCGAGCCCCACTATCGCATTTTTCGGTGTTCGTTTACCCATCTTGTTCTTGAATGGCAACTCCCCAGCAAGTGCTATGGAGTGCTCCACATGACTGATCAATTGGCCCACTACCCGCCCGCTCGCACAGATAACATTGACCGCCACATCATGCGACGAGACGAGGTGGAGCGAAAAACCGGCTTCAAGCGCGCGCACATCTACAACCTGATGAAGGAAGGTAAATTCCCTCAGGCCAAACGCATCGGACTGCGCGCGGTCGGTTGGGACTCGCTGGAAATTGAGCAGTGGGTCGCTGAGCGCTTAGGCCAGCAGGCCTGATGTCATGCGTGTGGTATCGGTGGTTTCCACTAAAGGTGGCGTGGGCAAGACCACGGTGACCGCCAACCTCGGCGGCCTTTTGGCTGACGCAGGCCTACGCGTCCTGCTACTGGATCTGGATAGCCAACCCACCCTCTCCAGCTATTACGCCTTGAGCCAGAAGGCTGATGCAGGTGCGTACGAGTTCATCGCACTCAACCTAGCTATGCCTGCCCAGATTATTTCCAGGACAGTGATTGCAGGGCTTGATCTGATCCTCTCCAACGACGATCAAGGCCGGCTGAGTACCTCGCTGCTGCACGCTCCTGACGGGCGATTACGGCTGCGCAATCTGCTCGACAACTTCCGCCCCTACTATGACGTGCTTTTGATCGACACCCAAGGTGCGCGTAGCGTGCTGCTGGAGATGTCCATCCTGGCCTCCGACCTTGCCCTCTCTCCCATCACGCCGGAAATGCTCGCCGCCCGCGAACTGCAGCGCGGCACCTTGAAGCTACTCAGCGAACTCGAACCATTCCGTCACCTGGGCATTCCACCACCACCCTTACGACTGCTACTGAACCAGGTGAATTCTATTCGAGTGGACACACGGATGATCATCCGTGGCCTGCGCGAGACCTTCGCTGGGGCAAACAACATCTCGGTTCTAGACACCGTAGTTCCAGACCGGGTGGTGTATCTCAACGCCGCCTCACTCGGCCTTCCGGCCCACCAAATCGAGACGCGCCAGTCACGTGAACGACGCTCGCCATCAGCGCTGGAAACCATGCAAGCGCTGGCCATCGAGTTGTTTCCGGAATGGCACAAAGCGATCTCTTCGGTGAGCCGATGCGCGGAGGCTCAATGAGACGAATCACCCAACCGGCACTTCTCACCCAGTCATTGTGTTTGATCGACCTTGAGGCCAACCGTGTTTGGCTAGGAGTCTTCTGATGTTGGATCAACTGCCCATCATCGTTCCACCCTCCATTCGACCACATCATCCACCTTGCGAGGAGTACTGCACCGTGGTCTTTCGCCTGCAGGGTGGGCGCTCGGCCATGGCGTGGTTCCTCGCAGAACTCTCCCGACATTTCGAAGGTTCGGGCACTGCCGAGGTCGTCAAGTTCGAGGTCGGTGACCATTTGCGTAACCGGCGTTAACTGAGGTAGTTCCGATGAAGAAGCTCAGTCAGGAGCAGATCACCGACAAGCTGCACCTGGACCACTTCCCTCGAGGGCCGGAGCTGGAGCGGCTGTCCGATCCACTTACTGACACGCCTATGTTGGTCACGCTTGAGGAACTGCGGCCCTACGAACACAACCCGCGCTTCATCCGTAATCCGCTATACGACGATATCAAAGCTTCGATCCGTGAACGCGGGCTGGATCAACCACCGCCGATCACCCGCCGCCCGGGAGAAGCCTATTTCATCATCCGCAACGGCGGTAATACGCGCTTAGCGATTCTCGGCGAACTGTGGCAGGAAACCCACGACGAGCGTTTCTTTCGTATTCATTGCCTGTTCCGACCTTGGAGCAATGAACTCACCGCGCTACTCGGCCATCTGGCCGAAAGCGATCTGCACGGCCAACTCACGTTCATCGAACGGGCTCTGGCGGTAGCCAAACTCAAAACCATGCTCGAAGCAGAGGGAGCTATGCTCTCACAACGGGAACTGGCACGACGTCTTGCCGCTGGAGGCTATCCGATTTCGCAGCCGCACATCAGCCGGATGCTGGACACTCTCGAACACTTACTGCCCGCCATTCCACAAACCCTGTATGCCGGATTGGGTAAGCCCCAGATCGAACGCCTAATCGGCCTACGCAGCCAAGCAGAACGAACCTGGAACCGCTATCCAACCGCCGCCGTTGCGTTCGCCGATTTCTGGCTCGAGACCCTGGGCTACTTCGATGCAGAACCCGAGTCATTCGATGTTGAGCAAATCCAGGATGAACTGCTCGAACGCATGAGCCGCTTGCTCGGACAGTCCTACCGTATGTTGGCCCTGGAGCTGAGCGATACCCAACGGGTCATCTCGACGCCTGGCGTTGCCCTCACAGCGCCCTCGGAAAATATCCATCTGCCGAGCATTGATGAAGCCTCGGCAGGACCTCCCTCCTCCGCGCCCCATCCCAAATCAACTGAGACTAGGCCCCAGACCGAACCAACGCGAGAGGAACTGCTCACACCGCCAGAAACGAAGGTCGTATCAGCGGTCAGTCCTCCGTCACGCGTTCAACAGATTCGTGAACAGATCGATCGCGAGACCGCCACCGACTCAGCATATTCGCTCGACACCTATGCGATCGACGACATCTGGACCATTGCACCAGCACTGGATAGCCCCGAACAACTGCGATCCGCCATTGCCACACTGGCGCGGGAAATGGCGGCCTATGCCGGACATCCCGAGAGCATCATCGACCAGCAGCATGGCTTGGGCTTCGCCCTGAACCTCGAGCGAGTTGATCTGGCAGCGCCTCGCGCGACCGGTGTTCACCTACTGCTCCTGGCCCTGCTGCGCGCTCAAGACGAGGTCAACTGGGAAGATCGTAAGCAACTGCCGTCAGCGCTGTTCGGCCAATTGTTGCTGGGGATCTATCAACTCCCGCTCAAAAATCGTCCCGCCGTGGACGTGGGACTGGAGCGACTGCCCGACGGTCTATTAATCAAACTGTATCGCCTGATCCGCCTGGCCCGTCGCCTCATCGACTTAACGCTTACTCCTGAAGACGACTCACCGAAGGAGCTGCCATGAACCTGTCCTTCAATGTGCTCAACCAGGCCATGCTGACCCAGGTGCTGCACGAGTTGCGCCAGGGTAACCTGCAGCGCTGCAAGGCACTCGGACTGGGTGAAGACGACATCTACTTGTTGCAGTCCGTACCGCCCACAACCCTGTCACGCCTGGCCCATGCCACCGTACCCTGGGTAGAGGTCAAGATCGACTCGCCGGTGCTGCACCGATTGATCGAACAAGCCGAGCGCGACGAGCAGAACGAGCGCTTGATCAATCGAGCGCTCAAGCTCGGCGCCAGCAGCACCATCATGTATCAGTGCTTCGGCCTGGCGCACTCCGAAACCGCACTGCGTCGGCGCCTGCTCAAGATAGAAACCCGTAAGGGCCGCCCTCAGAATTTGAGTGAAGCGCAGGAATATGCGCTCTGGCAGCGATGGTGTCAGCTACGCACTCAAGACGGTACCGGGGATCAGCTCGACGCCATGATGATGCTGGCCGAAGAGCAACAGATCAGCTTGACCATGGTGTGGCAGCAGATCGACCAGTACAGCAACGGAACATGAACTCTGCACATTCCAGTCGCTGGCAACGTGTCCTGCAGCAATGCACCCAGCAGCTGAGTGAACGCTGGCCCGCACGCCCCACCACTGAACAACCCTCCAACCAGGCCCTACAGGCTGGCTTTTTGTTCAGAGGCCAATCTCACGAAGTCGTGCCACGTCGGCTGCTGTTGGATAATCGACTGACGCCATTGGAACGCAATGCCTGGCAGGTGTTTCGACTCATGCTGCAAAGCCAGGGCGTGGTCACGCCGCGCTATGAGGATTTTCAGCCTTACCTGTCAAGCGTGCCCTACGGTGCATCAGCCTCCCGTGAAACCATTGCTCGGGTGTTGACGATGCTCAGGTTGACGCGCTGGCTCAGTTTGGTGAGTCGCGGACGCGATCAGCTCAGCGGACGTCTTCAAGGTTCGCTGTACGTTCTGCACGATGAGCCGTTAACCCCCGCCGATGCCATGGAACTGGATCAGGATTACCTGGCGCTAGTCGGACATGCCCTCGGCCATGCAACCAAGGCTGTGCGCATTGTCGCGCAGCACATTGTGGAAGAAATCCGCCAGGACACGGATATCGATCGGGATCGGTTACCGACGCGGCTCGACAGCTGGGGCGAACACTGGACGCAGCAAGGATTGGATCCGGCAACCGATGCCGTGTTACACGATTCCGAACTGAGGGAAGATGCCCTCGTTCGGAATCGTGCAGGCCCTCGTTCGGATTCCGAACCGAGTCTGAACGCCAGTGTTTCCGGCACCGTTCGGAATCCGAACGCCGCCTGTACTGTATTAAAAGAAAGTATTTGTACAGTACCGCGCGCGACCCCAGCGGTGGATAACCTGCACTGGCCCACTGCGCTGCACCTGAGCCCAAGCGAGCGTCAGGCCATCGCCGTGGCGCTGAACAAGCTCAAACCCGCGGATCGTCAGGCGGTGCTCAACGAAGCGGGGGCACGCTGTGCGGCAGGAAGTGTCCGCAAGCCCGCGGCGTATCTGATGGGTCTGATCCAGCGTGCGCTGAAAGATGACTTTCGTCCTTGGGTAGGTCGGGCCGAACCGTCACTCATTGCAGAACCACCTGCACCAACCCCCTCGCGTCCCATTCGAAAACAGGGCGAACCCGCATCCGCCCTCGCCCAAGCGTGCCTGAATGAGCTGCGCCAACTGCGTGGCAAACGCGGTGGACGTCAGTAGATTTGATGCCAGTGGCATCAAATCCATTGAGTTCCACTCTACGAACACGTCGGACCAAACTATGAAACTCTTCGGGAAAAGCCGGGACATCTCCACCCATTGACGTCTCCATAGTTAGCTCTCTTAAACCAAACCGAACAGACCGCATTCAGCTTTTTGGCTGCCCTTGACCCTCGTCTGTCGCAACGTTCCCGTCCAAGCTTATGCGAGGACAACACCGTGGCCGATCACTATCAACTCAACCTGGGTTCATTGCGCAGCAGCATCACCCTGACCCTGCACACCCACCATGCCGCCCGTATCTGGCAAGGTCGAGTCGCACGCGAAGGCGTCCACTCGATCATGGGCATGGCCGGCTACATCAGTGTCACCAACCTAATCAAACAAACCGCGGCCCAGGACGATCCCTATGCCGACTGGGCCATCGTGCAACTCGAAGAAAAACTGATGCAGGCCAAGGCTGGGATGCGGGAACTGACCCAACAGCTGGACCGAATCAGGCAGGACCTACCGACACAGATCGACATGGGCGACAACCTCAACATCCACCCCGTCACCTTGCCGTTGTACATCGGCAGCCAGCTGGGCTTTCTCGCGGTCTACCTGCTGACCGACTACGACACCCTGGTACGCCAGACTCTATTGGCCCATCACACCGCCTTGATCGGCCGCATCGACATGGAAGCCTGGATCGACGACGGCGCCCATCTGTTGCGCAGCCTATTCGGCCAGGCCCAGCGCTATCGGCATGCCGGCGTCACACGCGATGATATGGCGGCGAACAACGCCCGTGCCATTGCGGCCATCGAGAAGATGGGTTTGCCCCCAATGGACATCCTGGAGGGTCATCGCCGCTCCCAGTTCGCGCCGCCGATCATTCGCCGTGGTGCTGTGCCAGTGGATGACGCCGACGCGTTGGCAGAGGACGCGGAAGAGTCGTCTGCGACAGTTAATGAGCCAGAGGACGAAGCATGAATCCCATGAATCCGGCTCACCTAATGCCCTTCGACGCGTTGACACCGGATGCCTACCGGCAGCTCGAACACGCAGCCTCCCTAAAAGGCCTTTTAAAACCTTTTAAGGGTAAGGGGGAGTTGGAGCACCTGGCGCAGGTGGCGAGGGAAACCGAGGCGCAGCTATGTCACCTGATGGAGGCTGTCGTGCAGCAAGCCGGACAGCCCCCTTACTCACTGCTGGACATTCGATTGGTGTTGCAGAACACCAGCGCTGGCAGCACTTTTTTGCGTTGGCGCACCCGCGACTTCGCCCGTATGGGGGTTGCAGTCTGGGAACGCCAGGTCCGCAGCAAACCCCTGCCGCAGGTCGTACGCGAGGGATTGCACCGTTTCGAATGCGATCGCATTGCATTGAACCTGCAGATGAGCGTGGTGCATTCGCTCTACCGCCAGGCCACAACCTGTGCGATCAAAATGGCCAGCGCCGAACAACTGCTGCGCCAGTTCACACCAGCAGTGGAGATATCATGATGAGTACTTTTTTCGTCGGCGAAGGCAACATCGGCAGTGCGCCAGAGTTCCAAGAATTCGCCTCAGGCAATGACGAGCCACGGCGTTTACTGCGGCTGAATGTGTACTTCGACAACCCCGTACCACGCGAGGGCAGCTATGAAGATCGAGGCGGCTATTGGGCGCCGGTTGAGCTCTGGCACCGCGAGGCTGAACACTGGAGCACGCTGTACCAGAAAGGCATGCGCGTGCTCGTCGAAGGTCGTACGGTGCGCGATGAATGGGAGGACAGCGAAGATAACGCGCGGGTGACCTTCAAGATCGAGGCCCGTCGCGTCGGCATCCTGCCTCATCGGGTGCACAGCGTGGTCATGCGGGAACGCTCCAGTGAACCGGCGGCATCGGCGACACACGTCGGGAAAAGTACAGAACAGGCCAGTTCACCTGCGTCGAAACCCAGAAAGCGCAGAGGGCAGCCACCTACGGACTGACAGACTTCAGGCATAAAAATTGCGCCTTTGCGCGAAGTTGCTGGCGTGTTACTACGCGCTGCTCGTGAAGATCCACACTGCCGTCTAACCGCAACGGGTTAGCAACCTCGGCCCATTCAAGCCTGCCCTCACCGACTAATATGAGGAACCTGCAATTCAGGTTTCTCATATCTCGCACTGGCGTTTCCAACAACGCTGCTCCGAACTCAATCCGGAGCAGTTCCATGCGCCTCTTCCTCTGCGAGAAACCTTCCCAAGGTCGTGATATCGCCAAGGTTCTCGGAGCCACTCGGCGTGGTGATGGTTGCCTGATCGGACCCGAGACAACCGTCACCTGGTGTATCGGCCACCTGCTGGAGACAGCCCCACCTGAAGCTTATGGTGATCAGTACAAATCCTGGTCGTCGGATCATCTACCGATCATTCCCGTGCGGTGGCAGGTCGAGGTCAAACCCAAGACCGCGGCACAATTCAAAGTCATCAAGCGCCTGCTCAGTGAAGCCACCACCGTCGTCATCGCGACCGACGCCGATCGCGAAGGTGAAATGATTGCCCGCGAGTTACTGGAGCTCTGCAAGTATCGAGGCCCTGTTCAGCGCCTATGGCTGTCCGCACTCAACGACGCGTCGATTCGCAAAGCACTGTCCTCGCTGAAGTCTGGTCAGGAGACCTTCCCGATCTACCACTCAGCCCTCGCCCGTAGCCGCGCCGACTGGCTGATCGGCATGAACCTCAGTCGTTTGTTTACCCTTCTTGGTCGGCGGGCGGGCTACGACGGTGTACTGTCGGTTGGACGCGTCCAGACACCCACCTTACGTCTGGTGGTCGATCGGGATCGTGCGATTGCCAGCTTCGTCTCGGTGCCCTACTGGGAAGTGGAGGTACACCTGTCCTCCATGGGGCAACCATTCATCGCGTCGTGGTTACCACCCAGCTCAGGACAAGATGAAGCCGGTCGTTGCCTGCAGCAGACGCTTGCCAATCAAACGGTCCAAGCGATCTCTTGCAATAAGACCGCCGCGGTACTCTCATTGCAGACTGAGCATTCCCGAGAACCACCGCCCCTGCCCTTCGACCTGAGTACCCTGCAGGAAATCTGCTCGCGCAAGCTGGGGCTCGGCGTTCAGGAAACCCTAAACATCGCCCAAGCCCTGTATGAAACCCACAAAGCCACCACCTACCCGCGCAGCGATTGCCGCTATTTGCCATCGAGTATGTTCGACGAGGTACCCGCGGTATTCGATGCCCTGCTCAAAACGGATCCCGCACTGCAGCACGCACTCGGAAGCCTCGATCGATCACTGCGCTCACGGGTATGGAACGATGACAAGGTCACCGCGCACCACGGCATCATCCCCACCACCGAGTCGGCCAACCTTGCGCGGATGTCTGAACAAGAGCGCAATGTCTACGAACTAATCCGTAGCCACTACCTCGCGCAATTTCTTCCGCACCATGAGTTTGATCGGACCCAGGTCGAACTGGAGTGTGGCGCAGAGCGATTGACCGCAGTTGGCAAACAGATCCTGGTTCAGGGCTGGAAAGGCTTGCTCTACGAAAACACTGAGGAGGATGAGCCCAATCACAAGTCCCAGGTCTTACCCGTCTTGCAACAAGGTACTCAGTGCGCAGTGGACGACGTCGAACTCAAGTCCATGCGCACCACCGCCCCCAAACCTCTCACTGAGGGCGATCTGATCAAGGCGATGAAAAATGTGGCCAAGCTGGTCAACGACCCACGCCTGAAACAGAAACTTCGGGACACCACCGGTATCGGTACCGAAGCCACGCGAGCCAGCATCATCAAGGGGTTGATTGATCGCGGTTATTTGTTGAAGAAAAAACGCGCCTTAATGGCCTCGGCGGCGGCCCATACCCTGATCGAAGCGGTACCAACAGCGGTTGCAGATCCGGGTATGACCGCGATCTGGGAACAGGCTCTGGACGAAATCGAAGCGGGACGTCTGACCCTGGATGCATTCGTCGCCAAGCAGGCAAACTGGATAGCGCAACTGGTCGCTCACTGCGGCTCACTGACTTTAGCCATGCCTGTCGAAACCAGCCCAGTCTGTCCCACTTGCAACGCCTCAATGCTCAAGCGAAAGGGGAAATCAGGGCCGTTCTGGTCATGCTCCCACTACCCGGACTGCAAGGGCACTGCCCCGATCAGAAAAGATACGCGTCGCCCATGATGCGCCAATGGAGATCAACATGAGCATTGGGGTCAATGTAGTGGTCAGTGCATCATCAACGGCGACTGATCCCTCTCTAAGTCGCTTATCGGTTGTCCGATTTCACGGGCCAGGGCGATGCCTGTCGAAATCCATATCTGCCCCAGTTCGTTGAACGCTTTCAGGTGATCAGGATTTTCGTTGAGCCAATGAACAAGGCTGTCGAAGTGTTCGGGGTTATCCGGGCAATCATGGATCTTGATGAACAGCTCCAGTGTTCGATCCCAAATCTGATCCATGACGTTCTCGCTCTTCTCTTCCATGCTCAACCGTTCCTCAGCTTGGCCCTATCAGACCGCTCATCCTCACTGACCACCTCGGACTCTGATTCCTGGAGGAATAGAAGCCACGTCGCATTACACAGCGATTTCAGCCAATATAACAACCTTATAAGTCGATACTCAACCGTTAAGGATGTTCATGTCAACGGGTCTTTGCTCAACCATTCGGGTTGAACTGGAGAACTCATCACTTGGCACATAAACATCCAACCCAAGCCCAAATCGGGCGCATGATCGCGAAACACCGCAGCGAGCGTAATCTGACTCAGGAAGAGATGGCTGAACGCTTGGGGATCGGCAGCGAAGCTGTATCGCGTCTAGAGCGAGGTGTGGTGGAGCTTTCCGTGGTCAAGCTGATGCAACTGGCGGATATTTTCGACTGCCGGATGGATGAACTGCTGACGGAGTCGAGCAATCGTCCCAATGACCAGGGCCAGATGATCGCGGGTCTGCTGAGTGGACTGGAAGAAAGCGACCGCGCCTTTATCCTGGCAACCGTCGAACAATTAGTCGCTCATCTCGCCAATAAGTGAGTTCATGCGCTCGCATTCGATATAGGGGCCTTTGAGGGGAGACTCTCTGCCTTGACGTCATCCCCCCTCTCTGCTGTAGTGCCTCAGGATCATCGCCAACGGCGACCCAAGACCGATTCGCTCCGGGCAGCTCGGTCGAATTCATTGAGTTCGGAGCCTTCTCTTCTGTGGGATTTCGCTCCCGTTTTGTGCTCGACCTGATCGTGGTGGCGGATGACCAGTGTTGCCTCTAGGGCAACAGCGGTCATCCGCTTCGGCGATCGTATTCAGTCCCGGAGCCCGCCGGGGAAATACTGGGCACCCTTTGTGCGCGGATGCGTGCCTGCATGTTCCGACCCAGGCCACGACAAGGGTCGGTTGGTGAATCATGGCGCCGTTAAACCAAGTTTTGCGAGGAGCTTGTCGACTGCGTACGACCGCCAAAGGTGGCTTTTCTGTTCCCCGCCTGGCGACCCGTCAGGCTGACTCTTCTTTTTTCCGTTCCAGCGACTGCCACTGTATTCCGGCCTAAAAAATCGGGTTACAACACTCTATTTTGATAATCAGCCCCGTCAACCTGAGCTAACCGATAGATGCGTTCGACTAGCGTTAAAGATTGGTATGAAAACTGTTGACCCGACTGTCTGCCAATTTGAACACCACACGCTGAGGGTGGTTGATCGAGACCAGATACTCCACCGGCTGCCCTTGGGTGTCGAAAATCACGCCCCTATACACCAACGCGGCCGTCCCGGGATCGACCTCCAGCAGACGCGCCTCCTGGTCATTCATCGTGGCAATACTCAACGTCCCCTCATCGCTTTCTATTTCAATCTGATAGCGCGACAGCAACAACGCATACAACGAGCCCCCCTCGATCAAATCCCCCGCCACCAGTTCCGGTACCCGGGCCGCAGGAATGTAACTGGTCTCGATGCAGAACGGCTTTTGGTCAACGGTGCGCAAACGCCTGATGGTCAGCAACACATCACCTTCCTGAATCTTCAGCAGTTTGGCGACGCGGACGCTGGCCTGGGTTTGTTCGAAATAGAGCAATTTGCTGCCGGATCGGGCTCCAGCTTGTTCAACCACTTCGGCGATGCCTTTACGCGCCACCGTATTAAGCGGCCGTTCGACGCCCGGAGCGGTCACGAAGGTTCCGCGATTGCCGCGGCGCTCCAGGACCCCGCGATCGATCAGTGTTTGCAGCGCCTTGCGCAAGGTCATCCGGCTGATCCCCAGGTGTTCGGCCAGGTCCCTTTCTGCCGGGATTCGCTCAGCCGGTCCGAACTCCGGACGCTCGAGCATTTCAAGCAATGCCTGAACCGCCTGCCAGGCAACCTGTTTGCGTTGGGGCGTGGGAAACGCTACGTCGGAGAGTTTTTCGCTGGTCACTTTCATGGTCTACATCCTGGAATATTTTTCTGGCGATCCACTGCGACTGTAAAAACCGAAAACCGACGCAAACCCGCCAACTTGGCTATGACAGAGAATACTCAGTTCAGCAAAACCCTGAAAACCGCGTATTTGGCCCATTAGACCACGGGGAAAAAGCCTTGTAATGGTATTTTTCATGGTATAGCTTTTGGTCTAAATGGTGGTCATGAACAGCAACATGCACCGCCTTGACAAGGCACCCAGGAGTCCACATGGCGATCCAGTTCAATCGAGAAGGCTTCATCGCTTCCTTGCAGCAATCCGTTCAAATCGTCGACGACGCCCAGCAGTTTGGCCAAGAGCTGGCAACGCGGATTGACCGCATCTATTTCGTCAGCTGCGGCGCCCCCAACCGCATCATGCTCGGCCTGCAGTACTGGCTTGAACGCTATAGCCATTCACTGGAAGTGCGCCGTTACTTCCCGGCCGATTTCATGGATATCGATCCACCACGCCTGGATGAGCGCACCCTGGTCGTCCTCGCGTCCAAATCCGGAACAACTCAGGAAACCATCGCCGCTGCTCGTTTCCTGCAAGGCAAGCCATGCCTCACTGTGGGCGTGACACAGACCACCGAGCTGCCGCTGGCCCAAGCCGTTCAGCATTGCTTCCTGCTGGGACGCACCGACGAGGCTTACTTCGGCTGCTTCATGATCCTTCAAGCATTGATCGGCGGAATTTTGGCCAAACGTGAAGGCTGGCCGCTACTGGACAAGCTCACGCGCTCACTCAAAGCGCTGCCGCAAGCGCTGGCCGATGCCGCGTTCAACAACGATCAACGGGCGACCGAAGAGGCACGCCTCTATAAAGATGATCGCCTCATGTACTTCCTCGCGTCGGGTCCGATGTTCACCACCGCCTATGTGTTCGGCGTCTGTGTGGTGATGGAAAGCCAATGGCTGCATTGCCTGCCGGTAGAGGCCGCAGAGTTTTTTCATGGCCCGTTCGAAGCCGTCGATGCCTCCACCCCGCTGCTTCTGCTGGTCGGTGAAGACCCAAGCCGGGCACAGATGGAACGGGTCGTGAGCTTCTGCCAGCGGTATACCGAACGCGTTATGGTCTATGACTCCAAAGACTTCCCGATGGAGGGCATCGACCCAGAGATCCGTGCGATTGTCGCGCCCTACATCGTCGGTATTGCCGCTGAACGTATCGCCGCCCATCTGGCGGTCTGGCATCAGCAACCGCTGACGACTCGCCGCTACATGTGGAAAACGGAGTATTGAGCATGGCCAGCCTGATCGCAGTCGGCGACAACACGATGGATGTGTACCTGGACCGGAATATTGAATATCCGGGCGGGAATGCGCTCAACGTTGCGGTATTCGCGTCCCGGCTAGGCACTCGCAGCGCCTACCTGGGCTGCGTGGGCGATGACCGCTATGGCAAGCGCCTGCTCGATTGCCTGCAACAAGAAGACGTCGATGCATCCCGTTGCCGAACGCTGCCGGGCGCCAATGGTTGGGCGTGTGTCGACAACATCGACGGCGAGCGGGTGTTTCTCGGTAGCGACCCTGGTGTTTGCCGTCAACTACGACTCAACACCGAGGATCTGGCCTATATCTCGACGTTCCCGCTGGCACACAGCAGCCTCTACAGCGGCCTCGAAAACCAACTGGCGCAGATTCGTCACGCCAGCGGTTACCTGTCCTTCGACTTCTCGGACAACTGGGTCGAATTCGATTGGCCGGCCCTGATCAAGCATGTCGATATCGCCTTTTTCTCGGCCGCCGATCTGTCTTCGAGAGAAGCGTATGAGTTGGCGCACTCGATGCGGGCAATGGGCCCCTCGATTGTGGTCATCACTCGCGGTGCGCTGGGCGCCCTCGCGGTCGATGTCCACGGCGTCCATGAACAGCCCAGCCTGCCCTGCACGGTTGTCGACAGCATGGGCGCCGGTGACGGCTTCATCGCCGCGTTTCTGCTGGCATGGCAAGCCCGGCACAGTCTCGCCGACTGCCTTTTACGTGGCGTCGATTATGCCGGCCAGGTGTGTGGCTGGTCGGGTGGTTTCGGCCATGGTCAAGCCCTGGACGCCGAACGTTCCGAGCATCTGAAACAAGCCTTGAGCCTTCGAGGCTGATCCGTGCTGCCCCGGCCAATCCCGGGGCGGTTCAACCAACCTGTCGTGGATACCCTGTCGATGAAAAAATATCTGATCGGTTTGATGCTCGTGACCAGCCCGCTGATGAGCTGGGGCGCCAGCGAAGAGCTGCGCTTCGGGGTCGACCCCACCTATCCACCGTTCGAGTCCAAGCGGCCGGACGGCTCGCTGACAGGTTTCGATATCGAGTTGGGCGAAAGCCTGTGCACCGAGTTGAAACGTCGTTGCGTCTGGGTTGAAAACGCCTTCGACGGGATGGTCTCAGCCCTTAAAGGCAAAAAATTCGACGGCATCCTGTCTGCCTTGTCGATCACCGAAGAACGCAAAACCGAAATCGCCTTTTCCAACACGCTGTATGACACCCCGGCACGCCTGGTGGCACCTGAGGGCAGCACCTTGCAACCGACCGCCGAATCCTTGCGCGGCAAGCGAATCGGCGTGCAGCAAGGCAGCGTGTTCGAGGTCTATGCCAAGCGGATGTGGGGCTTGAAAGGCGTGGAAGTGGTGCCGTATCAAAGCAGTGATTTGACCTACTCGGACTTGATCAACGGCCGGCTCGATGCGGCGTTCGACGATGCCATCGCGGTCTCCGAAGGCCTGCTGAAGAAGCCGATCGGCAAAGGCTTCGGCTACGCCGGCGAGGTGGTTAAATCCCCCGAAATCTTCGGGCCGGGAACCGGGATCGGCTTGCGCAAAAGCGATACCGCGCTGGCTGGCGACATCAATCAGGCGCTCGAGCGAATCCACCAGAACGGCACCTACGAACGCATCGCAAAAAAGTACTTCGACTTCGACATCTCGCCTAAATAAACCACCATCGCGGAGCCTGGAACCATGTTTCTTGAGGGATACGGCCATCTTATTTTTCAGGGCGCGTGGTTGACGGTGCAGGTGGCCACCTGGGCTGCCTGCGTGGCCATCGCGCTTGGCCTGCTCGGGGCCTTGGCGAAACTCTCGCCACTGGCGCCGCTAAGGCTGATCGCAACCGTCTATACCACGCTGGTGCGCAGCGTCCCGGATCTGGTCTTGATGCTGCTCATTTACTACAGCGCGCAGATCGGGCTGAACCAGGTGGCGGAAGCGTTCGGCCAGGAGTCGTTGCAGTTGAACCCTTACGGAACAGCGATCGGTACGCTGGGATTCATCTACGGCGCCTACTGCACCGAGACCTTTCGCGGAGCCTTCCAGGCCATCCCGTTCGGGCAACTGGAAGCGGCTCGCGCCTACGGCATGAGCCACTGGCAAGTACTGCGGCGCATTCGTTTCCCGCAGATGATGCGATTCGCATTGCCCGGCATCGGCAACATCTGGCAAGTATTGTTGAAAAGTGCCGGCCTGATCTCGCTGCTGGGCCTCAACGACATGGTTCAGGTCGCCAAACAGGCGGGCAACGCGACCTCAAGGCAGATGTTTTTCTACCTGGTGATTGCCGCGATATTTTTCGCCTTTGCGATCCTTTCAAGTCTGGCGCTCAAACACCTTGAGCGGCGCTACAGCGACGAGCCGCAGCGGAGAGCGTCATGATCGAGATACTGAAAGAGTTCGGGCCGAATTTCCTGTGGTCCGACGGTTATCGCTGGAGCGGTCTGTCCATTACGCTATGGCTGTTGGTGACGTCAGCCGTCATCGGTCTGTGTGCGGCGATACCGCTGGCACTGATTCGTACCTACGGCAGTCAGTGGCTCGCACTGCCCATTCGGCTGTATACCTTGGTGTTTCGCGGCACACCGTTGTTCGTGCAACTGCTGATCATCTACAGCGGCCTGGCCAGTTTGAGCTTCATCAGAGAATCATCGAGCCTGTGGTGGTTTTTTCGTGACGGCATGCATTGCGTGATTCTGGCGCTGGCCTTGAATACCTGCGCTTACACCATCGAAATTCTTGCTGGCGTACTGCGTACCACCCCGCGCGGCGAGATCGAGGCGGCATTGGCCTTGGGCATGACTCGCAGCCAACTGTTCATTCACGTGCTGATACCGAGCATGCTGCGTCGAGCACTCCCTGCTTACAGCAACGAAGTGATTTTTGTCCTGCACGCCACCGCCATCGCCTTCACTGCAACCGTGCCCGACATCCTGAAAATCGCCGCCGATGTTAATGCGGCAACCTTCAAAACCTTTCAGGCGTATGGGATTGCTGCTTTGCTCTACATGTTGGTGGCGTGTGCGCTGGTGGGCGTTTTCCGATTGGCTGAGCGCCGTTTGCTGGCCTATCAGCGATTAAGCTGACCTATAGAAATCTGCCTCAACCAGCACGTCTAAGGTGTAAAGAACTTGTATGGGAAGAACCTCCCGACATATTCAGTCACCGTAGTTATTCTGCGACAAACGCCGGACTCTGCAAAACTCTAGGTTTTCGGGCAATTACTCGTACATGCTGACGCTAACCCATATTAAGAATATCCGTGAATCACACAGAAACCTGGATAGTGCCATTTGGGAGAGCGCATGACCTCGGTCAGCAGCGATAGTGCATGTATCAACGCGTGTTAGTGGCAGCCTCGCTTCATTTTTTCACTCCAATGAATGCCGCTGTATTCCGGCCTTAAAAAATCGGGTTGCAGCGTCTTGACGCTCCCCTGTGACAGGCTTATACAAAGGGCGTGGTTCGCTGTCGTCGACAGCCCAGCCCAGCCCAGGTAGCTTGAACCTTCAAGGCTACGCCACGTTCGTGGTGGTTTACCCAAGTGCGATCAGCGTTCGGAGGCTCGCGCGGTTACCGCTTCAGCGGTGATGAATGCCAACTACCCAAGTCCGTAGCTCAACACTGCGGATTCTCATCTGCTGCATCGCTATTCCCCCAGACGCACCGTTCTGATCGTCATCGGCTTGCCGGTGGCGAGTCGTTCATTGCTCGCCTTCACCTTACCCACCCTGACGGGGGCTCACTTCCCCGTCAGGGACTGTGCGTCACCGTTTTCCCTTGAAACAGGAGAACCACCATGGCCCACGCCAACCACTCCCAAGAAGCGACCACTTACTTCAATCTGCACACCGTCGGTATCGGCTACCTCAACCGTGTTCGTGAAGTACAAGTCCGCCGCGGCCAACCCTTCATGGCCTGCGATATCGCCGCGCTGCACGGTGCCACCGATGCCGTGGAGTACACCCGCTTCGACTGCAAAGTCGCTGGGGGCGAAGCTGAACGTTTGATTCGTCTCTATATGGACGCCGTCAACGCCGAGAAAAAGGTCTTGCTGTCGTTCCGTATCGGCGACCTGTGGATCGATCCGTTTCTCTATGAGAAAGGCGATAAGCAAGGCCAACCGGGCGCCAGTCTGAAAGGTCGTTTGCTGTTCATCGACTGGATCAAGGTCAACGGCACGTTCGAATACAAAGCGCCCGCCAAGCAGGAAGCAAGAGCACCTGCTGAGCAAGTGCCAAACAGTGAGTCATCCGCACCGTCGGCTGATGCCGAAGCTGAGGATATCGGAAACCCAACAGAGGCTCAGGTCGAACCTGAATCTCCACCCACTCTCCGTACGGCCCGCCGTGTCGCCACGCGTACTGTTCAGTCCGCCTGAACAATCCCCGATGTTTTACATCAAGGCGCTCAATCGAGCGCCTTTCCTTCAATCAGCACAGGAGAACCGACATGGAATCCTTCTGGCTTTGCGACGACTGCCTATTCGCTGCGGCTTACGAGGACTACAGCAAGTTATCGCTCTACTACACGACGGATGAAATTGAGAAACGCATCGCCGGCATCCATCGAGGACTGGTTCGCTTAATGCCCATCAGTGCCGACTTCGATTCCAACGCCGGCTGGGGAATAAAAGCCTTTTCCTCATCGCCCTGCGACGGTTGTGGCTCACACCTACACGGTCAACGTCACCGATTTACCCGGCTGTGAGCAGCTCTTCATCGGCTAATGCACGCGACTCTTTATCCACCTCGGGGCACACCACTCCCCAAGGGC
Source organism: Pseudomonas sp. NFX5 (assembly GCF_049132125.1). Taxonomy (NCBI): domain Bacteria; kingdom Pseudomonadati; phylum Pseudomonadota; class Gammaproteobacteria; order Pseudomonadales; family Pseudomonadaceae; genus Pseudomonas; species Pseudomonas sp. NFX5. Next base: position 249,419 of record NZ_JAFMZG010000032.1, on the reverse strand, counting down.
GTGTACCCCTGATTGCTCCCTTCGGAGGTACCACCATGAGCACCCCACTCACTCTGATTGAAGCCTCGAATTTCGAGGCAAATCGTATCGTCCTAGAAAACCAGCTGATCGACGAAGCGTTGCATATTCTGGATCGTCGGCTGTTCGCCCGCGGCCCTATCCTGACGTCGCCTGACACTGTGGCCTCATACTTAAAACTGCACCTTGCGCAACAAGAGCATGAAGTCTTCGGTGTGATCTTTCTCGATACCAGGCACCGGGTGCTGGCATTCGAAGTCCTCTTTCACGGCAGCATTGATGGCGCCAGCGTTTACCCCCGCCAAGTCGTTAAGCGCTCCCTCGCGCATAACGCTGCGGCCGCCATTTTTGTTCACAACCACCCCTCAGGGTGTACAGAGCCCAGCCAAGCGGACCGCGTTTTGACCGTACAGCTGAAAGAGGCCTTGGCCTTGATCGAAGTGCGCGTACTGGATCACTTCATCGTGGGTGAAGGTCGTCCTCTCTCCCTTGCCGAATACGGCTGGCTTTAACCCTCACAGGCGCCTACGGGCGCCTTGTTCATTTCCATTCTGGAGCATGCCCATGAACCCCACACACCAAGCCCCAGCCCTACTGACGGCCTCAAACCCATTTGCTCGCGGTTACGACCATCTGCATATCGAACGGCTGCTACTGATCACTTACGAAAACACCTGCCCTCCCTGCTTTCGACCCGTGCACGACTCACAGGCCCATCTGCCCGACGATGAACTGCAACTGTTCCCCTGCCTGTTCAATGACGATTTCGCCTTGATCAGCGAAGGTCAATCCATTCCTGAAGAGTTGGATGAACGCTGCCCGTCCACCGGTCTGGTGCGCCACGTGATCTATGCCGTGATGGGCGAAATGCTCAACGAGCGACATCACGTCGGCGATCTGTACTCCCTGGAGGAAGCGCAAGCCATGGTCCATCGCTTGCGCTTCGAAACGGGACACTACAGTCGAGCCTGGGAGATCAGTACCGCACACCTCACTGAAGAAGCATTGCGCTACTTGGAGCGTCGGGCTGACAATTTCGACTCCAGACCAACCGGTCTGCTGTTCGAACCCTTTGCCCTCACGGACTGCAATGGTGTCGGGTGTAAGCTGATCGGCACGCCCTGGACCGACGATAACCTGGTGAAAATCGAGGACTGTCCTTACTCATCACTGAGGCAAGAGCAACTCGATGCCGGTACGCCGGAAGCCTTGGTCAACGTACTGTATTTGGCGGCATTGGCGGGTGTGCGATTGTTGATCTTCGACCCCGACGCTAACGTCTTGGATGGGCTCACCATTTTCGATGAGTAACAACGCGTTCGGCTTAACACGACCCACCTTGAATCGACTTTCTCACTGAATCGCTCCTTCACCTCATGTCAGGTTCTGCACTGAATCTGACATGAGGTTTTTTCCATGGAGCGTTTTTTCACGCCTGTCTGCCTGCTGGGGTTGTTGAGCGCCTGCACCGCGCAACTCCCCAACCCATTGTCGACCCATCCAGCGATCTACAGCGGCTCCAATCGGGCCCAGTTCTCGAGAGATACAGCCGAAGAAAATCATCCGCCAGAACTCCGCTATGGCCGCTATACGCTGGTCAGCACCGAGCCCACCACGGAGCAACGCGATCTTCTCGCTCAAATCATTGAAGTGAACATCCCGTCCAGCCTGAGCCCTTCGGTGCAGGATGCGTTGCAGTACGTACTGCAGCGCTCGGGCTATTCGCTCTGTCCCGATACCGCGACGGTGAAGGTGCTGTTTACTCGGCCCCTGCCGGCGGCCCATTACCGGCTTGGTCCAATCCCTTTGCGCAGCGCGCTACAAGTGCTGGCTGGCCCCGCCTGGCAACTTACGACCGATGAAGTCGGCCGTTCGGTCTGCTTCGAACAACAGAAGGCTGATGTCGGCATCGTGCGGGCCACACCAGGCTCGTCCCATCAGTCGGAGGCACGTTCATGAAGGCCTCGGCGTTTCAAACCCTCATCATTGGGCTGCTTTGCCTGGCGGTCGCCGGTCTGAGCAGTGGTTTATATAACCAGTATCAACGCGTGGCCGAACTGCAGAGCATGAACACGCAATACCGACAAACCCTGGACACCCTGCAACGTGATTCAAGCGCCCTCAAGGACGCCCAGGAGAAGCTGCAGTACGCGCTGAAAGACCTGAAGCAGATGGTCGATACTGGTGAGCAACAGGCCAATACCCTCGATCCGATGTTGGATCAGTGGGCGCAAGAGATACAGGAGCTGCGCGATGGTCTGGCAGCCCGCGCCACCCAGGCAGACCTGACAGCGCTGCGCGCACGCGTTGAGCATGTCGAGCAGCAGCTCCTAGAGCTCAAGACCCAGCCGTCAACTCCACCGTCGACGTCTGCCACAGCCAAGCCGAAAAAAACGGCTCGCCCTAAACCTGCCGCACTCTTGCCACCGTTCTCAGTGTTGAGTGTCGAGTCCCGCGGTGGTGAGCGCTTTCTGGCGGTCGCACCTCATGACAGCCGCTCTCTCACGGATGTCCGGCTGCTGCACAGCGGCGAGCAGTTCGGCGCCTGGCACCTAAAAGCACTGGTGCCGAACTCAGCCATCTTCGCGGTGACCGCTCAGCCAGACCAGACCGTGCACCTCCCTTGAGAAGTGATCATGAACAGAGCACTACTGCCCACCGTCGTCTGTCTCGCTTCGCTACTGGCAATGGGCATTGCAATGGGTAACCCCGTCACGACACCGTCACGGAACCAGGACACGCAGGTCGCGCCCTTGGGACGCTCTGACGCTGAACAGGCGGCGAGCTGGGGCCTGACCGAGCAGGAGTGGACGCGCTTCGAACAGATCCAAGCCGGCCCGCGCGGTTTCTGGAGCCCGAACCTCGATCCATTGACCGCACTCGGGGTTGAGGCCCAGACCGACCAAGAGCGCCAGCGCTATGCCCAATTACAGGTAGCACTGGAAGCCAAACGCGCCGAGCGTGAATTGGCCTACCAAAACGCTTACAGCGCGGCCTGGACCAAGCTGTTTCCCGGGCTGCTGCCGATCCAGGGCATGGCATCTTCGTCCCCTACCAGTTCATCGGTCGCCCCGCGCCCAGCCCTGTTTGTGGAGGAGCACTGTCCTGCATGTACCGCTGAAGCACAACGTCTGCAAAGCAGTGACACGGCGTTCGATATCTACCTGGTGGGCAGCCAAGGCGAGGATGAACGCGTCCGTCGCTGGGCTCGGCAAGCGGACATCGATCCGGCCAAGGTTCAACACCGGCAGATAACCCTGAACCATGACCGTGGTCGCTGGTTCAGCCTGGGGGCCTCGGGGCCATTGCCCGCCACTTACCAACAGGTGAATGGACAATGGCAACGCCTCGACTGAGTGGTATTGCGCTCATGCTGACGATGCTCGCCGTCCAGGCTGACGAACTTCCGCCTCCGGCCTATCAACTGGCGGCGCATGACGCCAGCATCCCTTCTACGGTGCTGTTCGCGATTGCCCTGCAGGAGAGTGGACTCCGCGTCCGTGGTCGATTGCTGCCCTGGCCGTGGACCCTGAACATCGCCGGTAGTCCTTACCGCTTCGCCACTCGCCAGGCTGCCTGTCACGCCTTGCTTCAGGCGCTCGCCCGACATGACCCCAAGCGGGTCGATGCCGGACTCGGGCAAACCAACTTGGGTTACCACGGACAACGTTTCTCCAATCCCTGCGAAGCCCTCGACCCCTACCGAAATCTCGCCGTGACCGCCGCGCTGTTGCAGGAGCATCACGCTGCCACCGGTGATTGGGTGTTGGCTGCCGGACGTTATCACCGCCCGGCAGGAGGAACGCCAGCCGCGCGTTACCGCGCCGGCTTTTCCCGACAACTCGAACGACTGCAGGTGTCCTTCAAACAGGGCACACCACCATGAAGCGAATATCCCTTATCTGCTATTTCATCCTGCTCTTGGCTCCTTTCGCCCAGCCGGAACTGACCGTAGCCGGGGATCAGCCTAGCGACTTCACACAACCCGATTTTCCAGCCATGGGCGTGCCGATAAATAACAGAGTTCAGGCTGATCGGCCCGTGCATGCGGACCTGTCCACCTTTGCCGATGTGGCCTGGATACTGCCGATTAGTAGTTCCCGGCTGAGCCCCGGCCCGGTCACGCCTCGTTCCCTGAAAATGCCCGGCCTGCAACCCTTTTTTCTGGTGGGCGGCGATCCCCAGTCGCTGACTTGGCTGCGTCAACGCGCGGCTGAACTGCAGGAACTGGGTGCGGCAGGCCTTGCCGTCGAAGTGGTCGACACCGAAGCTTTGGCCCGGATTCGAGCAGCCGCTCCGGGCATCACCATCCTGCCGGTCAACGGTAACGACATCGCCACCCGCCTGCAGATTGAGCACTACCCCGTCTTGATCACCGCCACCTCATTGGAACAGTGAGTCAGGTCATGGTCGAGCATGCGATGGAATCCAAGCTCCGGCCAGCGGTGGAGCTGTACACGGTAGCGATCTGCGTCGCTGCCGCAGTGTTGTGCGTGTACTCGCCCTGGGCTGTGGCCCTGTCACCGGAGATCGGTCTGGTTGCGGCGCTGGCCTATACCCTGTTAGGCCTTATCCGGCTGCGACAAGCCTGGGAGGTGCTGCGTTATCGACGCAATATCCGTCGGCTGCCCCGCTACGAGCTGACCAGTCGGCAGATTCCGGTCAGCCGCAAGCGTCTGTTCATGGGCCGCGGCTTTCGCTGGACCCGCCTGCACACCCAGCGCCTGGTCGAGGCCCAGGATCCGGCGGTCGCCCACTATGTCGACCAACCGACCTGTTACCGTCTGGCACGTGGACTCGAACGGCGCCTGGAGCACGCACCGTTTCCACTCTCGACATTGGCCCGTGTCATCGCCTGGGACAGTGCCTTCAATCCGTTGCGCCCTTTGCCCCCGGTAGGTGGCTCGCCGCTGTTGCATGGGGTCGAGCCCAATGAAACGGAAGTTAGTCTGCCGCTGGGCGAACGGGTCGGACACACCTTGGTGCTCGGCACTACTCGTGTCGGCAAGACGCGACTCGCCGAGGTGTACATCACGCAGGATATTCAACGCGTCGAACATGAGGTGGTAATCGTTTTCGATCCTAAGGGCGATGCCGACCTGCTCAAACGCATGTACGTCGAAGCCAAACGCGCCGGTCGGGAAAAGGAATTCTATGTTTTTCATCTAGGCTGGCCAGAGATCTCCGCGCGTTACAACGCCGTAGGACGTTTCGGGCGCATTTCGGAAGTGGCGTCGCGCATCGCCGGGCAGCTCAGCGGTGAAGGCAACTCTGCGGCCTTTCGTGAGTTCGCCTGGCGTTTCGTCAACATCATCGCCCGCGCTCTGATCGAGTTGGGCCGGCGTCCAGACTACCTGCAGATCCAGCGACATGTGGTCAACATCGACGCCCTGTTCATCGAGTACGCCCAGCAGTTTTTCGCCAAGACTGATCCGAAAGCTTGGGAAGTGATCGTCCAGCTTGAAGGCAAGCTCACCGAGAAAAACATTCCCCGGCATATGATCGGGCGCGAAAAGCGTGTGGTGGCCATCGAGCAGTACCTGGCGGTGAAGCGGGTATTTGATCCGGTAATGGACGGACTGCGTTCGGCGGTACGCTACGACCGTACTTACTTCGACAAAATCGTTGCCTCGCTACTGCCGCTGCTGGAGAAACTCACCACCGGCAAGACCGCCCAGTTACTGGCCCCCAACTACACTGACTTAGATGACCCGCGGCCAATCTTCGACTGGATGCAGATCATCCGAAAACGTGGCATCGTCTATGTCGGCCTGGATGCACTGACCGACGCCGAGGTGGCCACCGCTGTGGGCAACTCCATGTTTGCCGACTTGGTCTCGGTCGCCGGACACATCTACAAACACGGCATCGACCATGGCCTGCCCCAATCGGGTAACAACAGTGACAAGTTGCCGATCAACCTGCATGCCGATGAGTTCAACGAGTTGATGGGGGATGAATTCATCCCGCTGATCAATAAGGGCGGCGGTGCCGGTATCCAGGTAACCGCCTACACCCAGACCCTCAGCGATATCGAAGCACGTATCGGCAACCGCGCCAAAGCTGGCCAGGTTATTGGTAACTTCAACACTCTGCAGATGCTGCGGGTGCGCGAAACCGCCACCGCTGAACTGCTCACCCAGCAGTTGCCCAAGGTTAACGTGCTGACCAAGACCCTGGTGTCCGGCGCCACCGACACCTCCGATCCTGAAGCCAACACGGATTTCACCTCCTCCTCGCAGGACCGTGTCAGCAGCACCAGTGTGCCGCTGATCGAGCCAGCGCATATCGTCAGTCTACCCAAGGGACAGATGTTCTCCTTCCAGGCCGGTGGCCAGCTCTGGAAAGTCCGCATGCCGTTGCCAAAACCCTCCAACGACGATGCCATGCCCAAGGACCTGCAGGAACTCACTCAGCGGATGCGGGCGACCTACAACGAGCAGGCGGGACAATGGTGGAGCGCAAGCGGTGGCGGCCCGACGCTCGACTTCGATCCAGATCGGGTTACGCCTCCACGCACTTCTTCAGCGGCGGATGCAAGTGTTCCTGCTCAGGAGGCCCCATGACACCGTCGGCCCTGCAGTGCATCTCGCGGAGTCAAGAAGGATGACTTCAGCTCAGAACCCTCCACCGCAACCCATCCAGCGCCCAGGGCTAATCGTCTCGGCGATTAACCTGGTCCTGCACGTCATCGGTTTGCTGATCGCCTCGTTGCTGTTCTCGATTCTGATCGAGTGGGCCGGTCTGCTGCTGTTCTGGGGTGATCAAGGCCGGCGACACAGTCAGGCGATGCTGAGCAGCGAACTGGGCTGGCTCAGTGAGCACTTCACATCCTCACTGATTATCCAACAGCCTGGACAGACGATTGTGCAGTGGCTGGATTTCCTCCAGCAGTGGTTACTGGTCGAGACCGGTTTTACGGATTTCGCCCAGCAGGCGCGGGCGTCGAGCCAGGACAACGGCTTCTGGAGCGGGATCAATCAGCTGTATGTGAGCATCGAGGATTTTGTACTGGCGGCGGTGTATGTCACTTTCACTTTCGTGGTGCGTCTGACCATTCTGGTCTTGGCGACCCCCCTGCTTCTGCTGGCCATGTTCACCGGCTTCATCGATGGTTTGATGCGCCGCGACCTGCGTAAATTCGGCGCTGGGCGCGAAAGCAGCTTTGTCTATCATCGGGCCAGGCGAGCGGTCATCCCACTGCTGATCGTGCCCTGGATCCTTTACCTGTCCCTACCCTTTTCGCTCAACCCAATGGCGGTACTTCTGCCTTGCGCCGTGATGCTCGGGGTCGCCATGGCCATCACGACGGCGACATTCAAAAAATATCTCTGAGTGCGACACGAATGCTTATCTGCGGAAGTGTTCAGGAGGCTAGCTCATGAGAGGCCCAAGCTCCCAGTCGTAAGGAGCCGCCAGTCCCGCGTTAGTGGACAACCCTCACGGGTGTTTGGCTTCGAGAGGAGTTTGATCATGGCATTGGTTGGTAGACGAGATGGGCGCAATTTTGGCTATGGCCGACAACTGAGTTATGCCGGACCGCAAGCCTTGCGCGATCTTTTTGGCGGCGGGCATTACGCCACGGTCAAGGCGCACAGTGATCGCTGGCAGGCGTTCGTCCGCTGGTGTCGTTCGGAGGATGGGCCGGGGTTTAACGATGCGCGACAGATAGATCGGCAGACCTTGCTGGACTACGCAGGGCATCTGCGCCAACAAGTTGAACAAGGCGCTATCGGCATCGCCACCGCGCAAAACCGGTTGTCCAGCGTGAACCGGACTATGGCGGCGCTTCGCGGCGATCAGTCTGTGGCGGTGCCGAGCCCGAGTAAGGCCTTGGGAATGCGGCGTACCAATGTTCTTCGCTCGACGCCGCAAGGCCAAGACCATGAGCAGGTGAAGCGGATCGTCGACGTGCTCTGCGAACACCAAATGCCGCGCGCGGCGGCCATCGTTCAGTTGGCGCGAGCCACCGGCATGCGCTTGCGCGAGGCCATTTTGGCCGACCTACCGCGCCTAAAACATGAGACCGAACACTACGGCAAAATCAACATCCGAGATGGCATCCAAGGTGGCCAATCACGTGCGTCGGCGCTTCGTTGGATTACGGTAAATGATCCTATTCGTGACGTGCTGAAATTTGCCGAACAGGTTTCACCCAACGGTAGCCGCAATCTGCTTGCACCGAACGAAAGCTATGTCGATTTACAACGGCAAATCGTCCGCCCCACACGAGAGATCCTCCATTCGCACAACCTCAAAGGCTTCCACGAGCTTCGGGCCGCCTATGCGTGCGAACGCTATGAGCAGAGCACTCATCATCTTGCGCCCATCAACGGTGGCCGTTGCTACCAACTCGACCGACGCCTAGATCAGGATGCCCGAGTGCAAATCAGCTACGAGTTGGGACTCGGCCGCATCGACCTGTTATCGACTTACATTGGTGGTCGAACATGAGTAAGCCATTCGATATGAAGCCGTTGCTACTGCTCGCGAACATAGTCCGACATGATCGGATCGGCCGTGACGTGTGAATTGTGCTGGTGGATATTTGGGAATGGCATGGTCTTTTCCTGCTTATTGGGCTGCCTGGGCCTGAGCCGCTTTCGCGGCCTCAACCTTGGCAGTCACGTCCTGGTGGTCGGTGAGTTCGTTGCCGCAACGGCGAACCGAACGCTCACCCGTGCGAATCTGTTCGGTGCAACTGGTCGGCTTCGACTTCTGCGCACGCTTGACGGTCCCACACGACGCGCATTGAGCAATCCAACACTTCATGGCGATTTCAGGTTTGAGCTGTTTCACGACGGCTCTGACGATCTGCTAGGCGCAAAATGATTGCGCAGAGCCCCCAGAAAACTTTCGTCTAATGACCTCACGTCGGTGTAGAGAGTGAGCAGAATTGAACCTGTGTTTTCAGGAACGGCTCCATCAGTAATCTCGTAGCCGCATCGATGCTGATTTTCGGTGCTCTGATTCTCGATTGTCCGTCCTTCAGAAAAAGTCGGGTTTCCGCATTTCTTCAGCCACTCTACGAGACTACCTTCGTACTCTCTGTCGATAACGAACCAGTGCTTTGCTGGTACATGCTGCGATGAGTTACTCATGGGTTAAAGCTCCTACCTACTTTCCGTGATTTCTCGGTTTACTGATCAGACCGCTATTTTGGCCAACGCTTTACCGATGCTAAAAATGGAGCGTTCGCCAGACTCGGAAACTACTGCGAAGGTTTTCGTTTGAGCGTATTGACCTGGCCCACGTGGCCTGTTGTCCCAGACAGCAATCACATCAACTGTGTCTTTTACCTCTCCACCCCAGCTGTCGAGTTGGCAATATCGATGGTAGATGTCGAGCACGTCAGACCGATCAGGATCTGAGAGTTTGTCATCGATGGCCGTCCGCTCGCGTAAGGCGTCGAAGTAAGCTTTAGCAGCGCCGAGGGTGTTATAAACCGTACCGCTTTTCACAATGACTTTCTTTGCCATGCCGATTTCCCGTGATTATTCGACTTTAGTGTTTGGGTCAGACTGGATGAATATATCCAAGAAGCTCGTCACCTCTCCGAAGTCCGGTACAGTGTCAAGATAACGTCCGAATGAGCTGCCACCTACATTTCTGAAAAGCATGCAAAGGTAGGGATGATACGTCTCGAAGAACTCAGTCAGCTTGACCTGTTCGATCCTTTCATACGTCACATGGCCTGCAATCTTGTTCCGCATGGATCGAAAAGCGGGACCGAAATTTTGATCGACTGGTAGCATGCGTTCGTATTGAGAACGTGGGTGGATCTTGGCGGAGACAGCGCCCCTATCGATGCTCGATAGCCACTGATTGGCCTGAAGGTGAACCTGCTCATTCAGTGCCCCATCAGCGTACGTATGCGCACCGACTTTGCTTTTTTCCTCACCAATTCTTATGGCCTGCTCGCCTTTCACCCAGGCTTTTATCCTAGGGCAACTTTTGATATCGGCGACTTGATGGTCCCGCGCAAAAAGGGCCATATACAGTTCGTACAGATGGTGAATGAAGCTGGAATAGGCATTGTAGGCCCGGTACGCCCGCTGATGACTATGGCCCTGCATGACAATGGACTCACCTTGAGCGACGAAGAGTTCAAAGGCATCTTTACACCGAAGATACTCATGCCGGATAGCCATGCAATGCAATCGATCGGTGTCACTGTCCATTTCTTTTTCCATTGTGTCTGTGACTGTCGGCAGACGACCCGATAAATCGGCTCTCGACATGCCCGCTAGCGGGCATGCAACAACTATTCTTTGATCAACCCACTTAAAGTTTTTCAGCAGAAATCCGCATATTTGTTTTGCCGGCAGCGCTAGGCAAGACCAGAGACAGATAAGTTCGCGCCTCGAAGTCAGAAAGCTCAATCCATGCGCCTGTTTGCTTGGCGAAAGTGAGTCCATTGATGATGGTATTAGTCAGCGCCTGCAGGCTGGTCCAAACCTCATCCTTAAAAATCCGATACTCGCGCTTGGCTGGGTTTCCTGCCGAGTTTTCGAGCGTGAGAGAAAGGTACAGATTGTCGTAACCGTTACCGTTGTGCTTGATGACGTAATCGAATTGCTCAACTTTGTACTTAGCCACTGATTCCATCCTCCGTAATGAGGGGCGCACTTCGTGCCCCGTCTACGGCCTCGGCCCAACATGTGCTGGGCTTGGGCATTACCGGGAATATTCATGGACATTACAGTCGAGGTGCTTGGTCGAACGCATTGAGATGGTTATCAGCAGACCAGATATAAACTCGTCTCGCCGGATTCAGTGAGCAAAGACGTTGCCAGTCATGAATAATGGATAGGTCACCGAGCCCACTGCCACGCATTGCGTGTGCCGGATTTTCCCTTATCAAACCAGTTTTAAGCCTTCGGACTTCTGACCAGTATCGTCATCGCCTGTTTTTCGCCTCGCTTCACTCATTCTGACGTGAAGCTTCACCGCGCCTTGGCTGGTGATCACGCCACAGATTTGCAGCGTCACGATCTGGCTTTCCAAAATTCCTTGAAAGCGGTGATACATAGCTTCTGCGGGGTCCAGCTTCAGCCAATTCGCAAGGTTTCGCTCGAAACGTTCAATTTCGCTGGCTCGTAAAGGGTGCGGCGGTTTCTTAGCTGCCATGCGCGACTTTCCATTATTCGTTTAGTCGGTGAAAAGGCCTGTGTTAAAACACTGGGACTAGATTCTGTTAAGTATCCAGTGACTCGTCCCACTCAGCACCAAGCACCCAACTTAGTGCGGACATCCTCCCGCTCAATAGTCCCCACTCAAAATCGTCCCACCCAAGGTTCTCCCTGCCAAACTTCGCTTCGATTCGTAAAGCTGCACCCTTAGCTTTAGCTAAAATATCCATTTGTTCTGGATTGAGCGTTTCCTTTCCGCTAGCAAGCCTGTGCAGCCAGTTCTGATGGCGATTCCACCAAACCTTATCCCACAGATCGTTGTATTCACTGAGGATCGACGCATCGTTACGACGGAGTACCAGAGGCCGGTACCCATCTTCATCGTCAGATGGTATCCACTCGACTTTGTCACCATCGTCGTTGTATCCGATCTTGTGGCCGTTAGGCCCGTTTTCACCAGGCTTGACCGGATCCACTACTTGCGAAGCATCCCGCTGGATGCCCCGAATCGGGTGCAACGCTGAAAATTCTTGGTTCAGCTCCCTTAGAATAACCACGAGATCAGGATCGAAGCGGGTGATTTCTATGCCCGCATCCTGCAAGCGAAGCTCACCAAGCCCTCGAATTGTTTGATTTGGGTCCAGCGTGCCGATGACAACTCGCCGTAGGTTTCTTTCAATCACTCGATCGGTACACGAAACCTTCGGATGATTCCTATGCGTGCAGGGTTCCAGGGTCGAATAGAGCGTGGCGCCCTCAAGGTCTATCCCCTTCAATTTACGTTCGAGGAGCGTGTACTCTGCATGTTCGCCCGGTTTGAGTTCTCCTCGATATGCGGATGCCAGAATTATCCCATCCCGGACAACGACCGCCCCAACCTTTGGAGATATCTTCCCATCCTCGCTCACACAGCTAGAAGCAAGGTCTATGGCAAGCTGCATAAACTCACGACTGTCGCCGACGTAATGCGTATTTTTCGACATAAGTATCCTTTCTTTTCCTGCCAGGTACTGAAAAGCAATAAGCATCCCATACGGGCTTAGCCCGTCTGAGCGGGTTGATGGTGCAGCAGGCTTTTCCTACTTTGCTGGTGCCGAGACCTTATCCGGCAATCAGTGGGCTATATCGCGGCTCAAATTATCAATCCCCGAAGATCTGCCAATGCCGTAATCACGGGCGACTCTCAGCGTCAGCGGTTTGCGGGGTTTTTGCGTCTCGAAAGTGGATATGACAGTCAATGCTTCGTGGTAAATGGCTGCATCGAACCACTCCTTACGCCCGCCAGCTCCATATGGTACTGCTGGCGGCTCTGTTCTTGCCCAATCAAACAGGCGCTTTAGCCTGCTTTCGGCCGCTATAGCGCACGCCTTGTCGTGAAAGGAAAAGCTAATACTGCGGTCAAGGTCGAACTCGCATTCGAAGGCCAGGGCACGCTGAATCCAGTCACCTGAATAGCCGATTTTGATGCTCGAACTGGCTAAGTGAAGAAGCATATAGACGCGATAAAGCGGAACGTTTACTGCCGCATAGACTAGCGTAGGGACTTTTACACCGTATCGTTTGAGCAGCGTTGAAACGAAGATTCGCTCACCCGGATATTTTTCGGTGTACTTGGAAGCGCTCCGGGTAACCTTCTCAGCCCCAATTTTCTCAGCCAGGTAAAGCAGGCGGCGAGCGTCCATATCGTTCTCAATATGGACCCCGTAATGGTCCGCTGGTAAGCCAGCTAAAAACGGACTCGACTCATTCATGACGATTTTCCTATGCATCAGCAATTTCGGCTCGCATGGTGATTATCTTCGGCAAGAGCCGCTTCCGAATTTCGTCAATCAATTCGGTTATCTGCTCACATTCATCCTTCGTAAAACGCAAAGATGGTGCACCGCGTACGTCCGTTAGCGCCTCAGAATCTATCCGCCATGGCTGGACTTTATGGTGCTTGCTGTCCGAATGTGCGTATACCTCGTGGCGAAGGTCCATCAGCTGCTTATGCAGAGCTGTCGCGCCTTGACCTTCAGGCAAAGTACCTTCTGGAAGCCGTGGCCATCCGTAGCTTTTGGTGAATGCTCTCGCGTAGCTAACAACGAGCGCCGTAACAAATGCGGATTGCTGCATGTAGATGGAGCCCCGACGCTCCCAAGGTGCTGAGTGCCAGCCTTTTTTCAGCAAATGTTGTGCATATTGGCGTGCAAGCCCCAGGTCCTCGGCGGCGACGTAGAGGCGTTCATACAGTCTCTGCTTTTGTTCACTAGCGGCGTTTGAAATGTCCATTTGATGAGGCGTTTCCCTTAACTTTTAGCTTCTGGACCGATAGCTGCTGGTCGACGCTCATCGCACCACAGATCTAGGCCAGCAGCGCGGTGTACAGTCGCCCCGTCCTCAATCCGTATCCAATGCTCTCGCAGAATTCGATAGCGATCCGCATCACGGCGTAGGGCGTCCAGCTCGTTATCTGCGGCCCCGATCAAGGCAGCCGGGGTATTTACTCGGCATATGAGCTTCCACGCTTGGGGTCTCCACCTAAGATCGCGTCACACTATCCTTAGTGACTCGTGAAGAGACATCGCTGATCGCTGTGCGCCTATGCTGCGGTTCACTTTGCCTGTTTAAGCTTCTTGAACACCGAAAGCAAACGGTCTGCAGACCCTTTCGCTTTTTCTGAAGTGTCACATTCACTAGCTTTAATGCGCTCAAAGTGCACGCCTTCGTGCAGTAGCATTGTGGTTCGCGCGTGAGCTTCAGCAGGCGTTTCTTGATGCACTGTGTCGCCATCAACCTCAACGACCATGACGTGTCCGGCCTGGATGATTACAAAGTCAGGTTCTATACGCTTGTACTCAGCGCCGCCTCGGATGAAAACTGGCAACGGAGCAAAGGAAACCCCCATTGACTTGAAGGCACGATATAGGTGTATTTCGGGTTGCGATCGAAAAATCAGCCCGTCAACGGAGAGTGGCGCCACATTGTCTGATCGCACGCGTCCCTGATTCGATATCTTGGACCCGGACAACCATGCTGCCGCTTTTTCACGCCATTGCGGATCCTCGACAACAGCGGGTGAAATGATCACCCCACCAAGAAGATCGTTCGGTGTTTTGTTTGCGATTACCTCATATTTCTTGAGAATTGCAGCCTCAAGCTTATCTTTATGTGGCTCGATCTGAGGATACAAATTGAGGGGGGCATGGAGAACAAGGTTGTAGTAGGTTGTGCCTCCATTCCAGCTATCGTAGTGCGACTCAATGATTTCAGGTGTCGAGTAGGTCAGTACGGCAACTTCCTGCGCAGCCCCTTCGGACGCAAACAGCCTTGCAAGAGTGCCAAGAGTGGGTTCTAGGGTGACAAGAAAGGGTGGATTCATATTTTTTCCGTTGTGTCTGTGACTGTCGGCAGACGACTCGTTGAATCGCCTAGGGGCTTGAGGTCAGTAGCATCAATCATTGGCAAAGCTTTTTTCCCGCTCAACTTAAGGACTGATCATTTCCCAGATTTGATCACTCCAGGGAACTCAGTCATGCCAGTAGCGCTGAAGAAGGACATACGGTTCTGCTGGTTCACAAGATCGTAGCGAGCCGTGTGATGGTCCATGGCTCTGACAGTTGGCGACCATAGTGTGAAACCTAGATCTGACGTATCAAGCTCCACGATCAACGCAGACACGTCTAGAGCCCTACAGGACTGTAGTGTCTTGTGCTTAGTCGAAGGGAACTTGATCTTGAACACCTCGTTGTAATGAGGCTGGAAATACCGAATCAAACCAGCCTCAACCATCGCAATTTTTTGCTTCTTGTCCGGTGGGTTTTTGATAGCACCCATCAAGCGCTTTTCGTTAGAGTCATCTGCGATCGCGCCCGTAGCTCTGCCATCCATCGACGCGAAGACCTGCTCATGGTCGAATTGGAGCATAAACACAACGATTTCGTTGTCAGGGGTCGCATGCGCAGACAAAGCGAGAATCTTCTGAAATGTAGAGTGGCTTGTCAGACGCTGCTGGGCCGAGCGATTACCCTGACCGATGGCTTGGCCCACATACTGAACCTCGAAGCGGTTCAGCACACCATCTGAGTTTTGAACGCCCAAGATCGATGCAAAATGCGTGGCCGCTAGATAGCGAATGGGCTCGCCAGTGGCGTTGTAGGTCCATAGCTCTCGAAACGGGTAGTCACACCGAATCTCAATTGCGCCGTCCGACAATTCAAATGGCACATCATTGAAATCTACAAGGTTTTCTTTGCCTGAAATCTTATAGCAAATTTGGCCTGACAAAATTTTTCCATCGTGTTTCAAACTATCAGCGATGAAATACGCATTGGGCCGAGTTGCAATTATGTAAATGTGACATTTATCAACCTGGTCTTGACCTTCGTTGAGAACCCCATCAGACATAATCTGGTAGGCCGTCATCATCGTCGTATAACTATTCATGTAGCCAAAAGCATACTCAGTGACATTTTTTCTTTTCATTGCTTGCTAGGCCATGTCGAAACTTCCTTAAATTTACGTGTCACTGGTCAATCCCTCGATTTCGCGGACGCGAAAATGGCGCCCTTCCACTGGCTTAGCCCCGACTGGCGGGGCTTGGGGTGTGGCGGCGATTTCCATAGTGGGGCAACCTTAGCTCCTAGCGGATCTATCTCATCAGCAAGGCAGAGGTTTCTTTCATAGCCGCTTCAAGGTTTTCAAAAATGTCATTCGCGAAATTTTCAATCAACCCAATGCTTGTAATTACGGTATTTTCATCTATGACGTGACGTTCATCATCGATCGTTTTACCGTCTCGGTGAACCAAGTCATGACGTTTGTCGATCACCTTCTGCATCGCGGCCATATACGTGTCCGGCAACGGCTGGCCAGCGATGATGCTGACGAAATGCTTGACGGTTACAGGGTTGTGGTAAAGCTGCTCGTTGAGAATCCCCAAAACAATCCCGTTCAGGCCAAGATCTGCAATCTCTCTAAGCTGGAATTTCCGGCTCTTGTCTTCCCCAAGCTTGCTGACCATACGATTCATCAGGTGTGGATAGGCTAAGACCGTTGCCTTTAACACATCACCCACCATGGCTTCGAAAAGTGTAACTGCGTGGACGTAGGCCATTTTCTGGAGCATTGCGGCGTCGAATGGATCTGCTTTTCTGCTCACCAACAGCCTAAGTTGCCGAAGTTTCCCAGTAAAAATGCTGTACGTTTCAAGAAATGGGTGTTCCTCGAACCACTTCATTTCCGCTTCGTACTGCTCGTACTGGTAGTCCAGTTCTCGCAGTCGATCCTGATCCATCTGCACCTCCATAGCCCAATCAGCAGAACGTCCCATTAGCCTTTCCTTTCAACGGTTGGACAGGAGAAATCGCACCTGACAATGTTAGAAGCCTTTTCCTATCTATCACCACGGAGCTGCGCCCGTAAGATTTTTCAGATGCTGGGACACAGTGACTTCACAACGATCTACGATTTGGGAAACGTGAGTCAGGTAGCGTGTGCCTGTATTTTTGGCAACAGGTCTTGCATCCCGAATTCGATGAGCAATATTGCCTCGAATAGTAATGAAATCATCTAGAGCAGCTTCGGCTTGGACGGCACTCATTTTTTTCCAGCGCCAGTGACTGCTAAGCTGATTCAGGCCAACCATGTTTTCAAAGAGGCCGTTCACCTGGGCCGTCTTTGGCGTATTAAATTTCTCAAGCCAAGCCTTATGTACTTCGCCTTTATGCCGTTTTACAACGTCGCGCCAGCCCCCGTCCGCGATCTCCCATACCAGAAGAGGGTTTTTATCTTCACGAAGTACTTTGACCGCTAAGCTCTTGACCTTATTGGGTATGACCGTTGAGTCCTGAGCATTCAGCAGTAGGTAATCGAAAGCCTCAACCGCAAGGTCTTCGATGTAAGACTCCCAGCACGCGGTGACAAAGATGATGGCCGATCTGTTGAGCACTTCAACCCCACGTTTACGGCCTGGGCCTTCTCCAGCGTAGTCCTCGTGTATGGCCCAAAGCTGCTCTATATCAGCCTTGTTGACTTCAAAAACATCTTTTGAATTGGATGGCATTTATGGGTTCCCTATCTGCTTTTCGCAGACGCGAAAATAAGCGTCCCTTCTACGTCCTCGCCCCCAATGGGCCGGGGCTTGGGTGTACCTGGTGCGCATTTTCCTTATCGTTCGGCACGTCGCGCCAAGGCGCGCTGCATGCGTGAATGTCCGGCTTTACACTAGGTGTAAAGGTGGTCAATTCCGATAATGATTAATCCGTTACTGCTCGGCAGTAGTACGTCCAAACCTTCATCGGCTGACCATCAGCATCGAGCTTTTCAGCCTTCAACTGAAACGACTCGTTGTTGTAGAGGTAGACCATGTCTTCACAGGCTTCGCGTGTCGCGTACTGCGTACCCGCTTTGGAGTTTTCGGTCTGACAGGGAGCGCTGATGGCCATTGACGCGCAAACGATAGAATTCATCAAAAAATGCATGTCCGATTTTCCTCGACTACTCGGCCACCAGGTCATCGGCTATGTTCAGCTTGATGCCGCGCATCAAATCGAGCCAGTCAAAGAAACCTTTTGGTGCTTCGTAGTAAGCGGCCATTTGTTCGACTTTCGACAGCTCAACCAGATCGCTAGGTTTCGATGCGACTACGTTAGCCAACTCATTAATTGCGGCCTGGATCAGAGCCTTGTTGCCGATACTCACTCCTGACCAGTCGGCAGATTGCAGAGCCTCAATCAGGGCCGATTTCTTCAGTTCACTCATGGCACATTTCCGTTAACTCGCGGCGCTGGCCGCTGGGGCTCTTGTTTTGCCGACACGAGTGCCCAGTAGCAGGGAATGCATGTCGGCCTCGTAAATGGCATGACTCTGCCATCCAAGCAAATCAAAAATGGCTTTGGCTCGAGACTCATACGGAGGCTTCACGGAGAAGGCACCAGGATTAGCTACGTCGAGCTTCAAAAACACGTCTCGCCAC
Source organism: Pseudomonas sp. NFX5 (assembly GCF_049132125.1). NCBI lineage: Bacteria > Pseudomonadati > Pseudomonadota > Gammaproteobacteria > Pseudomonadales > Pseudomonadaceae > Pseudomonas > Pseudomonas sp. NFX5. The sequence goes on along the minus strand of NZ_JAFMZG010000032.1, from coordinate 231,314 downwards.
GAGGCTTCTGTGGCAGTGGCCTCGTAATGCATCGCTTGATTTCGACCCTGCCACACTATGTCGCGCACACAGATACCCGCGATGACTCGCCCTTTGTTCGAATATCCCTTAACCTTTTTTCCGGCGATAGACATACCCTGCTTGGCGATTTGAAATACGGAACCAGCAAGGATATTTGCGGAGCTTTCAAAAGTCTTTAAAGCTTGTTTTGTTGCCTCAAGCTTGGTCCGCTGCCGCGCTATTCTTTCCACCTCGTCCGGTAGACTGTCAGTGGTTACCCTCTCAGCTATTTCCAAATCTCGACGCTGTCTCTCCAACCTTTCCTTGAACTGCCCCATTTCCACATCCTGAAGGGCGAGCATTTGAATGAGCTCTCCGGACACTTTGCTAGTCCGTTTGAGGTAGTCCGTGGATCGCTGTTTTTGAACATCAAGCGCCGAATCAACGGTGGAGGAACTTGAGTTGCTCATTCTTAATTCCTTTCTATTCGGACATATTGACCTGGGCCTCGACCGTGGCCAAAAATATTCCTGCATCGCTCAATCTATCTGGCGAAATATTCGACCTGTTCAATTTGTTCAGAACTGCTGTTTCCTGATGGGTCAAAAGCACCAGACGATAATTTTTTCGGATATAGGAAAGGATTTCGTCATTTGTGGCACCGTTGCCAACAATCTGGATCACTTCTTTTGTAAAAGCTCTTTTTGGCAGGACGTGCTCAATCAAGACGCTATCACCACGCTGTCGGGCCTGATGAGCATCCACGCTGCATTCTGCATTCAGATCTTTCTTCAGATTGTTGATATGCCTGAGGGATGGATATTTAACGCGTTGACAAAGCAGGTCGAGTATTCGTTCTACGGAATGAATGGCCCCACCATTATCAGTGAAACCGGTAGCAATAGCCTTGTTTCTCGCTTCGATGAATAAGCGCAGTGCTGGCAAAAGTATAGAAGGACTGTATTTTCCATGCATAATTCTTTGCCTGTTTCGCGGACGCGAATATGGGCGTCCTTCTACTGACCCGGCCCCGCACAATGGCGAGGCTTGGGGGTTGGCCGATCTTTCCTAAGCTGCTTGCTTGGTGGTTGACCGTTGTGGTTACGCCCATTTGCGCAGGGGGCTCAAGGCTGCTCACGCCAGAACTGGGCACTGTAATTGTTGAGCCCTCGCCTATAGGGATCGGTTGTCGCCAGGAATGTCGGCGGGATCGCGTTTCCATCACCTCCCCCCTGAAATATTCTCTGACCGAATGGAGCGCCAACCTCATCAGATGCTCCCATTCGTAATACAGCTTGTCCTGTCGATCCTGCTCCTGTTTGGCGGCGCCCGGCTTCCGATTGGGGATTGGCATGGTGTAGTCGGGTCGCGAGTCGACGTCGTGGGATAAGGTTATGTTGCCGTACGTCCAGTCATCTTCGATCGCTCGGCGCCAGCGGTAGCTCACTCGCAGAGTCAGCCGTTCGCTGAAACGGTGGGGCGGCATGATCTAGTCATAGACGTGGAAGAGTTGCCCTTCCTTCTCTTCAGTTTCCACCCGGTGCTTCATCTGTCGGACGGCATGCGCCAGATCACTGCCGGCGCGTCGGACGCTATCTTCCGTCTCAGCACGCTTTTTTTCCGCTTTCGCCTTACAGTGCCCCGCCAGCGCCGGCTCGAAAACTCGAAGTTGTGACGCAACGTACAGTCCGCAACTCTCGAGTCGGAGACTATGCAGAGCACCCGGGCGCTCCTCATACACGCCCTGCTCGATGAGCTTGTCCAACACGTCGGTGTCGACCGCTCTCAGGGCATCCTGTTCGTCGCGAGAAATGTTGATTTCACCCATACCTTTTTTCCGTTACACGTAGTTGGTCTGCAAATATCCGGCGCGCTGACTCGCTTGCTGGAGAGGCTTTTTGTTCTGGTAAAGAGTGGTGGTAAGGCTGCTGTTGTCACCTGTAAGGATCGCCCCATTGCGGTAGGGAGCAAACGGCCAGTTGCTGTCGACGATGGGCTTTGTTGTGACTCTCAAGCCGTAGAACTCGCTCACGTCCGTCGTCACGAACTGTGTTAGATCCATGACCCCGCGCAAGCGATAATTTAGATTCTGAACCTCGGTGCTGAAAGCAAACGCGAGCGGGTACGTTTTGAAGGCTGAGATCCAGAGAGGATCGTGCTGTGTGCCAAATTCAGCGTGATAGAGGTCGTTAAACATCCCCTGACGACTGAAAGGATAGAGCCACATGTGGAAACGAAGCGTCGGATGAAGCGCAGCGCTCTCATTCAGGACAAACCTGCGGAGATGACGAGTCAGCTTGTTTCTGGCCTGGGGCTTGTCGTCTAGGGCAACCAAGTGTCCTGCAACCGCACGCGCCACCTTTTTGAGGTTCACGCCAACGACTTGAATCGGCTCGATCACCGGGAACCGGCCTCGCTCCAAAGCCGTCGACGCGGATTTGTAGAGCGCGATCAGGGAAGGATCAAGGTAGGTCCCCAAAATACGGTTGTTGCAGTCAGCGCAAAGCGTGGCTTTTTTGACCCCATTCTGCGCGAGGAAAGTACCTCTGCGCCAACGACAGTTTGGATCGATCTTATGTAGAATTTTAGTGACGCGCCGCTGACCTGGCGTAACGAGCCCCTGTGGAAAAAGATGATCCTCAGTCATTGGAGCACGTTTAAGGCAAAGATTGCATCGTCTGCTGTCCATGGTCGATTTTTCCTTCCTGACGAAGCAGCTCGTTGGAATGAAGCATTCAGAACACCCAGCGATCCCGTGACATAGGGAGCTCTCAAGGTATGGCCACGCCGCGAGAATTGGATTTCGAGCTATGAGGCCATCAGTTGGGCGTAGATATCCGATTTCCACCATGGACCATCCTTCACCCGCGCCGCTTTGCCTTCGCCAATTTGCTGAGCAATGCTACCCAGCTCATCAGCATCTTCCGGGCGCCAACCGTGCGATATCGCAGATTGCGATACTTCACTTTTAACCAGCACCTCGCCGTTCTTGTGCAGAATGCTGAAAAGCTCTCGGGCTTTGTTCATGTCGTTCGGGTGGAGCAGCCCCGTTGATACATTGACCGCTCTGCTCAGCATCTTGATTGCTTTCTCGACTGTGGTTGTCATGCAGTTTCCTTCCTGTTCCTAGGTGTGATCAATACGCCCGACTATTGACTCAACTGGACGCGAAGCTCGCATCCTGGTACTGCGAAAGCCCGCGCAATGGCGGACTGGATGGGCAGGAATATTTCCATATTAATGCTGGCTAGCGGATAGAGTTACCGATATCACTATGCCAGTGCAAGCTCGAAAGCGCGGCGGATAACCTCGATGTCAACAGTTAGATACGGCTTGCTGTGGTCGAGACAGGCATGCCCGAGAATGATCTGAACTGTCTCAACGTCGCCGGTTGCGGCCAGGACTTTTGCAGCAAGCGAGCGTCTGCCACTGTGGGATGATCCCAGCTTGATACCGGCCTGTCGGTAGAGCCTGCTGATGGTCTGTTGGAGCGAATCGCACGCCCGGTAAACCTCTGGCCCACGGTCCAGCTCCCGATGCTTGAAGGCCAGCTCAAAAGCCTGGCCCTTGTGTGTCGTGACCAGCTTCGATGCAGGCCGCAACCCTCGATACTCATCAGTACCGGAAAGCCCCCAGCGGCGCCGAGATCGCACCGCTATCCAGTCATCCAGGGCGGCAAGGCATCGGGCATGAGTCAGGTACACGTTTCGCGGGCGGCAGCCCTTCGTGATATCGGCACGCAGGTAGACTTCGGGCTTAATGGTGCCACTCGGGTACAGCACGTCTGCGACCTCCAGCAAGGCCAGCTCGGTCACGCGGATGCCGGTTGTATGAGTAAGCCAAAGTAAAAGCACGTCCCGCTCAGGCATTCGGCCCGTGACGGATGCAACGCGAATCAGGTGGCGAATTTGTCCAGGGCGAAGGGATGTAGCGCGGCGGATTGCGGTGACCATGGGTACTCTCTGTCAGGATTGGCGGTGATTTGTGATTGATCCTGAGAGAGTCGGGCCAGAGCCTCCTGAAAAGCATACCAGCAGGTCCGACAAGGTGTTCACGGAAAATGGGGGGGTGACGATATCGTCATCAACGAAGCTCATCAAGAGTGGAATTTCCCTAGAGCCTCAACCACTCTCTCCACCCAAGATCGAAGGACCACATTAGCTGTAACGTAAACATCCCCAGTCCTTTCCCAGAAAAAGCGATTCATTAGACCTCAGGTTTCTTACGGAATAATTCGACCTTTGACTTGATTCTGCTCCCAGCTCCATATGGGACAGCATCATGCCGACTACCGTCTTTCGCTGCTTACTACTCTCGCTGGCTATCGTTCACGGCAGCAGCTATGCCGCCTCGGCTCATGAACAGAGTCAACTCAGTCTGGTCCTGCAGCAACTCGATGCTATCGAACGCCTTGCAACACGAGCCGAGACAGTCAGCCCATCTGAATCTGTCGAGCGCTATCGCTTTGACTACCCCCGCCTGTCTAAGGACATCCAACGTATTCGCCAGGGCGTGCAGGATTATATGTCCCCCTCCCGCGCTCAGCCCCGTGATCCCGCCGAACTGGTCGGTGATTACCGTCTAGACACACTGCCCGCGAAGCCGTTGCCATGAGCATGACCGACGCGCAGACCGCTGCCTTTCAAAACGCCTCCGGCTTCTCACCGCAGAGCAGTTCGACGCTCTGGCTGTCCCTGGTTCTCGTCCTGGTTTTGCTGTGGTGTGCCTGGGTGATGTGGACGGCTTACCGGGGCTGGGCGACAGGCAGTGTGCGCTTCGGCGCGTTTGGCGGCAGCGCCGCGCGCGTGCTGCTCACCTTGCTGGTTCTGATGTTCTTCACCTTGTCCTAACCCCGGAGATCGCCGTCATGCTCAAGTGCCTTGCCCCCCTGAAAAACAACCTGCGTGATCGTGCCAGTCAGCGCCTGATCGGTCTGTTGCTGGTGCTCGGTCCAAGCCTAGCTTTCGCCGAGCTCCCCACCATGGAGGCACCTTCACGTGGTGAAGGGTCTGGCTTGATCGAGACGATCAAAAACTACGCCTACGACGGCGGCATTCTGCTCGGCCTGCTGATCGCCCTGCTCGCGTTTCTCGGCGTGGCTTGGCATTCCCTAACTGTCTACGCCGACGTGCAGAACCAGCGTAAGACCTGGAAAGACCTCGGCGCCGTAGTCGGCATCGGAGCCCTGCTGGTGGTGATCATCATCTGGTTCCTCACCAAGGCTGCTGCGATTCTGTGAGGTTGCCATGAACGACACTATCGAGCGCCTTGCCGACGGCACCTTGGTTTTTCTGCCGGAGCGACTCAATCGCGATCCTGCCGTACTGCGCGGTTTGACCAATGATGAGATGTGGGTAGCGCTCGGCACCGGCGCCCTCATTGGTCTTCTGCTGGGCGTTCCTATCGCGATCGCCACCGCCTCCATTGCCGTGGCGCCGACCAGCATGATCGCCAGCATGGCGGTGGTGTTATTTGCCGGTGGCACACTACTGCGTCGGGCCAAACGGGCTCGCCCCGAGACCTGGTTGTACCGCAAGCTCGAATGGATACTCGCCAGCCGTTGGCGCCTGGGTCGAGGGACTTTGATCCTGCACTCCGGCGCCTGGACGGTTCGCCGTTCGTGTCGACTGCGCCCTGCCCTGTCCCGGTGGCAACCATGAGTCGCTTTCGGAACAAGGTGGACGCGCAACAGGCCCATATCTTCAGCCTGCGTCTGGCAGTAATGGTCCTCGCCCTGCTCTGTGCCGGACTCTGGTACGGCTGGCGCTCGGCACCGACCGATCTGACCGTGCATGTCCCCCCGGATCTGCGCTCGGGCAGCACTCGCAAGTGGTGGGATATCCCCTCGGAGAATGTCTATGCCTTTGCCCTGTACATCTTTGGTCAGCTCAACCGCTGGCCCTCAGATGGCGAGCAGGACTATCGCCGCGCCATCTATGGCTTGCAGTCCTACCTGACACCCTCCTGCAAGGCCTTCCTCGATGGCGACTACGAGTACCGCAAGGCCGCTGGCGAACTGCGCCAGCGGGTGCGTGGCGTCTACGAAATTCTGGGCCGAGGCTACAGCGAGGATCCGGAACTCAGGGTCAAGCAACTCGACCGCGACAGCTGGTTGGTCAGGCTCGACCTCAATGCCGATGAGTATTACGCCGCGGAACCGGTGAAACGGGTGGTGGTGCGTTATCCATTACGCGTAGTGCGTTTCGACCTGGATCCCGAGCGCAATAAGTGGGGGCTGGCACTGGATTGTTATCAGGGCACTCCGCAAAAAATCTCCCTGCCTGGAGGTGAACCATGAAGCGGACTTCTACCCTGGGACTCACCGTCGCACTGATGCTATGGGGAGCTGCAGTGCAGGCCGTCGAGTTAATGCACTGGGAACGCCTCCCCCTCGCGGTCCCGCTGGTGATCAATCAGGAGAGGGTAGTCTTTGTCGATGAGGCTGTTCGAGTCGGTGTGCCCTCATCCCTGATGGGTAAGCTGCGCGTACAATCAACCGGCGGCACGCTGTACCTGCGCGCGTCGGAAGCCATTGCACCGACTCGACTGCAACTGCAATCGGTCGCGACGGGCGAGATCATCCTGCTGGATATCGCGGCCACGCCTGGTGATCTACCGCTGGAGCCCGTGCGTATTCTCAAGAATGCTCCGGTGCAGGCTACCGAGACGGAATCTAGCACCGTCCCTGTTCCAGAACGTACGCCGGTCCCGGTCGCCTTGACGCGCTACGCCGCGCAAAGCCTGTACGCGCCGCTGCGCACTGTAGAATCCCTGCCCGGCGTCCGCCGCGTATCGCTCAAGCTGCGCACCGAACTGCCGAGTCTGCTGCCGACTGAACACGTGTCCAGCACACCCATCACCGCCTGGCGACTCGGTGATTACTGGGTGACGGCGGTGAAGTTGCGCAATCGTGGTTCAGAGACGGTGCAACTCGACCCGCGTCGGCTTCAGGCCAAGCTGTTCGCCGCGGCCTTCCAGCATGCTTTCCTCGGGCCTGTCGGCAGTGCTGAAGACACCACGATTGCCTACCTCGTCACCCGCGGTGCTGGCCTCGAGCAAGCCGTGCTGCTCCCGCCCGTTGCGCGAGGTGCTGACGATGAAAGCTAACGCCTTGCTCAAATGGCTGGTACCGGCTGCGCTGCTGGCCGTGGTGTTGATCATCCTGAAAACCTGGGTCGCGGGGAGTAACACTCCCTCTCCAGAACACCCGGTTGATCAGGGCAGCCTTCAGTTATCCGCCGAGCAAGCCCAGTCGCTCGGCATTGCTGGCGACACTCCACGCGACACGGTCGCCACCCTGGTCGGTCAGGTGAAGGCGATGCGCAGCGACATGCTCGGCTTGAAGAAACACAACGATTCGCTGCAGACGGAGAACAATCGCCTGCGCGAGCGGGAAAACAGTGTCGATTCGCGCATCCAGACGGTGCTTGGCAGCGTGACCCAGCAGGTCGACGAAGGCCGCCGACAAGCCAACGAGGCCCGACTCAAAGCAGAACAAGACAGTCGCCAGGCCCGTGGTCTGCTGACGCAATTGCAGGACCAGTTGTCGGGGCTGACCGGCAAAGGCAAGGACATGCCGATCGGATTGGGGCTTGAGCCGGGCGACGGGACCCAGTTCGAAGGGCAGCATTCCGCCAATGATGCGCTGCAGTGGATTGAGCCCTCGGATGCTCCACCCACCGACACCCGAGGCAAAACCAAGACCGCCTCCGCCCTGAGTCTGCCTACCGCCTTCAACTCACTGGAGGGCTTGAACGATAACGCGATTGATCGCAGCCAGAAACAACTGCGAGCCGTCACCCAGGGTGAGCGCGACCTGACGCGATCCGTTGATCGTACCGAAGGCGCGAAGCCGGTCTACACGATTCCCGAAAACGCCACACTGATGGGCTCGGTCGCGATGACCGCGCTGATCGGTCGAGTCCCGGTGGACGGCACCGTGAATGATCCCTACCCCTTCAAGGTGCTGGTCGGCCCGGAGAACCTGACGGCCAACGGCATCGACCTGCCGGACGTCGCGGGTGCCGTGATGAGCGGCACGGCGTCCGGTGACTGGACCCTGTCTTGCGTGCGCGGACAGGTCGAGTCGATCACCTTTGTGTTTACCGATGGCACCATCCGCACGGTGCCTCAGCCGAAGGCGGTGGCCAGCCGCAATGCTTCCACCACCCAGAGCTCAAACACCGACAAGATCCGTGGCGGACTCGGTTACCTGTCCGATCCGTATGGCATTCCTTGCATTGCCGGCGAGCGCCGCTCGAACGCCCAGCAGTACCTCGGCAGCCAGAGCCTGATCACTGCGGCCGGCGCGGGTGTCGCCGCCTTACTTGGGGATGAGCAGAACAACAGCAGCGTGATCAGTTCGGGCGGCAGTACGCTCGGGGTCACCAGCAGCAGTGGCAATAGCGCACTGAACTCAATTCTCAGCGGTGGGGTCAGCGACATCCGCGAGTGGGTCAACAAACTGTATGGCGAAGCTTTTGCCGCCGTATACGTGCCACCGGCCGCCCAAGTTGCACTGCACCTCGACCAAGAAATTACCATCGACTACGAGCCCAAGGGCCGGAGCGTTCGCTATGAAAAAGACCCTGCCTCTCTGCCTGACCTGGATTAGCGTGTTCTGCTGGGTTTTGACGGGCTGTTCCACCGACAAGGACACGCTGCTGCCCCATGGCGAGCAAACCACGCTGGACATCTGGAACGGCGCCGGTTCGCAAGGTACTCAGCAGCAACTGCTGGATGCTCGACAGCAGTTACGCCGCCCGCTGGCTCTGGCAGATGTCTCCGCGGCTCTCCAGGAACCGTACACGCGCACAGCGGCGAACGAGATCCGCAATCTGTTCCCGCGCCTGCCCAATCCCGATCTGGTGCTGTACGTGTATCCGCATTTGAGTGGTACCGAGCAGGCACCGGTTCCTGGTTACTCGACCGTCTTTCCGTTCTACCAACGGGTGCAGTACGCATTACCCGGTGAACGTCAGGAAGACTTGTAGTGCGTACCAGCGATGCGGGCAACCGCACTTCTGCATGGAAAGCCTGGCGCCCCCCATTGCGTCCTCGTGCCACCTTGGCCGATGAAGCTGCACTGTATGCGCACAGCCCCAGCTTCACCGATCATCTACCTTGGGTCGAATACCTCGACACCGAGCAGTGCTTTCTACTGGATGACAATCGCTCGGTGGGTGCGGCGTTCGAGTTGCTGCCCATTGGCACTGAAGGGCGCGAACCCGATTGGTTGATGGCGGCCCGCGATGCCCTTGAGGATGCCCTGCAGGACAGCTTTGACGAGCTGGATCAAGCGCCTTGGGTGGCGCAGTTTTTCTGCCAGGACGACAACGACTTCACCCCCTACCTGACCCGGCTCACCGATTATATTCAGGACAGCGCGCGAGGTACGGTGTTCACCGAAGCGTACCTGGAACTTACTCGCCGACATCTGAAGGCCATCGCCAAGCCCGGCGGTCTGTTCGAGGACAAGGCAGTCACGCGCCTGCCCTGGCGCGGAAACAACCGCCGGGTGCGCCTGGTGGTCTATCGCTGGCTTGAGTCTGACGGCGAGGAGACGAGACTCACCCCGGTGCAATCCCTGCAACAAGCTTGTGAACGTATCGCGGCTTCGTTGCAGGCGTGCGGAGTGCAATCGACGCGAGTCGATGGCCGAGGTTTGTATGCCTGGTTGTTGCCCTGGTTCAATCCTGCGCCCAAGCTCACCGATGAAGCGCCCGAGGAGTTCTACCGCCGCGTGGCCTATCCGGAGTCAGGTGATGGCGAGTCGCTGGAACTGCCCTTCGATCATGACTTTGCCGAACGGCTGTTCTTCAACGAACCGCGTTCGGATGTGCAGCATGGGCTCTGGTTTTTCGACGATCAGCCCCACCGGGTAATGGTGGTGGACAAGCTGCGCCGGGCGCCCTTGATTGGTCAACTCACCGGAGAAACCCGCAAGGGCGACGCGGTGAATGCCCTGTTCGACCAGTTACCCGAAGGTACGGTGATGAGTCTGACCTTGGTGGTCAAACCGCAGGATGTACTTGAGGATCAGTTGAACCGCCTGGCCCGCAAAGCCATCGGTGAAAACCTGGCCTCGACCCAGACCCGTCAGGATGTCGAAGAAGCCCGCTCGATCATCGGCCGCCAGCACAAGCTGTACCGCGGCACGCTGGCGTTCTACGTGCGCGGTCACGATGAGCAGCAATTGCACCAGCGCTCGGTCAGCCTGGCCAACGCGCTGCTGGGTGCGGGGCTGCAACCGGTACGCGAAGGCGATGAAGTCGCCGCCTGCAACAGTTACCTGCGTTGGCTACCGATGGCTTACAACCCGGCCCGCGACACACGCAACTGGTACACGCGGCTGATGTTCGCCCAGCACCTGGCGAACCTGGTTCCGGTGTGGGGTCGCAGCACCGGCACCAGCCACCCGGGCATCACCCTGTTCAACCGCGGCGGTTCGCCACTGAGCTTCGACCCTCTGTCACGGCTGGACCGGGCCATGAACGGCCATCTGCTGTTGTTCGGCCCCACCGGTGCCGGCAAGTCGGCCACCCTAGTCACCCTGCTGATGCAGATCATGGCGGTGTACCGCCCACGCTTATTTATCGTCGAGGCTGGCAACTCATTCGGCTTGCAGGGCGACTACTTCGCGACACAGGGCCTGTCGGTCAATAAGGTCCAATTGAAACCTGGCGCTTCGGTCAGTCTCGCCCCCTTTGCCGATGCCTGGCGCCTGGTCGAGCAGCCGGATCAGGTGGCGAGTCTATCGATCGATGAGCTGGACGATGAGGCGGTAACCAGTCGCGAAGACCAGCGCGATGTTCTCGGCGAACTGGAAATCACCGCCCGGCTGATGATCACCGGCGGTGAGGCCAAGGAAGAAGCCCGACTGAGCCGAGCCGACCGCAGCCTGATCCGCGAGTGCATCCTGGATGCGGCACAGACCTGTGTCGCGGCGGGTCGCCAGGTACTGACCCGCGACGTGCGCGACGCTTTATTATGCGTCGCCGCTGACCCGCACTTACCGGAGAAACGTCGTGAACGTGCCCAGGAAATGGGCGAGTCCATCGACCTGTTTTGCCAGGGTTTCGAGGGTGAACTGTTCGATCGCGAGGGCACGCCTTGGCCCGAGAGCGATGTGACCATTGTCGACCTGGCCACTTACGCTCGCGAAGGCTACGAGGCACAGATGTCCATCAGCTACATCAGCCTGATGAACACCGTGAACAACCTTGCCGAGCGCGACCAGTACCTAGGTCGACCGATCATCATGGTCACCGACGAGGGCCATATCATCACCAAGAACCCGCTGCTGGCGCCATTCGTGGTCAAGGGGACCAAGATGTGGCGCAAGCTCGGCGCTTGGTTCTGGCTCGCCACGCAAAACCTTGCCGATTTTCCCACGGCTGCGCAGACCATGCTCAACATGATCGAATGGTGGATTTGTTTGAACATGCCACCGGCCGAAATCGAAGAGATTGCTCGTTTCAAGAAACTCACGCCGGCGCAGAAAGCCTTGTTGCTCTCCGCCAGCAAGGAACCAGGTAAATACACCGAAGGAGTCGTGCTGTCGAAGAAGCTCGAGACGCTGTTTCGAGCCGTTCCGCCCAGTCTTTACCTCGCCCTGGCCATGACGGAGCCCGAGGAAAAAGCCGAGCGCTGGACACTGATGCAGGAAAACGGCTGCTCGGAGTTGGAGGCGGCTTACCGGGTAGCTGAACGGATCGATAGAGCGCGAGGAATAGAATCAACATAGGAATAGCTATTCAGATATTGCTCTTCCAGAGAGTGAACTCTGCGATTGCATCGCAACTGACCAGACGTTTGCACGACAACTGAACAGTTGATTGCATTCGTATTCCACACTTAGCCGGGCGGTCTGTTGCTGGCCATCGCCCGCGCGGGGCCACTTCAAATATTTTTATATCCGCCAAATGCAACACCACTTTCTATTATTAATGATGCGACCCTAGTTGTGACCTTGCTTTAGCAGCCTTCTTCACTTCTGATTCCAAGCTGTTTATCAGATAACTCAAATCATGCTTCGAAATACGCTTCGGTCTGGCCACACGTACTGGGTCATTTATTCGCACCTTTGTTTCATCCGAAAGCGCGCGATCTAGACGAGTGGAAAATTCCATCTCATCGTCGAATATAGCTTCTACTTTTCGAGCCTCATCATGAATCAAAAGCGCCCTCAGAGGACAGCTCTTAATGGCTTTTAACAAACCATCATCAAGCGTAGTTACAACAGGAATCATGAATTGATTACCCTTCTTTTCTGTCATAAGCGTTTCGCAATGTCGAAACATATAAAGGTCCCACGCAAGCGCGGAAATCCTATTATTCGAATCCCCGTTCGGGTTCCGCAACGCTGGCTCGTCAAAGATAGGCATTCTATTCTGCTTATCAGCGAATCCGCTCAGGGCCTTCCATCCGAAGTAAAGTTCCTTTAGGGGCATGACGTCAAAATTATCAAGACAAAAATTCACCAAGCAGCGAATACCATCATCTACGCTTTTGCCATTCCAGCACTCCAGCATCGCGCGTAAAATTATGGACTGCATCATATCTCGCCGTTGGATACAGGCCCATGCCTCCCGATTGGTCAAGAATGCATCCCACATTTCCTCAGCTGCGGGTATGTAGTCCTGAATCTGTTCGGCATGCCCGTTCAGCACCCTCTCCCTAACTTCGGGGATATGCATCATGGCATCAAACATCTTTGCTGCCGCAACTTTCTGGTACGGCCAAGGGTTATTAGGTTTTACAACTTCACGTAGGTTTTCCAGTGCCGCAAACGTCCAATCAAAACCACGCCCGCCTTGATCTTCAATGAACTGCAAGGTCGCCCGCACCTTTTCGCGGTGCCTCGAATCCTCATGACGAAAAAAACCAGGTAACTCAGTAAGAAAGTTTGTATCGAGTAGTGAGAAAAAGGGAAACTCCAAAGGCGCACTACCGCTCCTCATCTGCCTCTCGATAGCATCGGAAAATGCAAAAATTCCCTTTCCAGCAAATAGAGGAACCACGGGCACGTTTGGATTATCTGACCGGCCCAAAGCTTGCAATGGAACCCCTCCCTCATCACTCGCGAACAACACACGAATGCCCGAGAACGCTTCACGATCAGAAGCGACGATGTCTGCGAGGGAATCACCTGGTGAGCGACGTAGAATGGCAGTCTTTACGCGTAGCATCTTTTTCATTTCGTGATGCAGATCGAGTTTGTTTACCATCGTGATGTGCCCTCTTGAAGATATGCTGGTGCGGTTGCCGACGCGGAAAATGAGAGAGATCGGTGGGTTGCTGCCACATATCTAGACTCCTTGCGCAACCTGATGCCCGCTCGCTTTCGTCGAGGGCAGCGCGAGTCGCAGAGCAAACATCGGGACAAAAACGCCGCACCTAAAAACCAAAAGTGATTTAGGACCGAAACCTGCTGGCCTGTGCCAATGCGATGGGCCAGGCTAAATGCAAACGGGTGGTCAAGTCGATACAGGTATCCGTGTACCGCGCTGAAGCCGCTGCTGAATCCTCAACAAGAATCCGGCTTCAAAAGCATCTTGGCAGTCACCGACAGGAAAGGTCTTGCGGGTTTGCGCCAGCGTCCACCACAGTGGAGTCTCCCCGGGCGTATCAAGCCAAGCCTGAGCACATTGCACGCCACGTTCGATCATCGAGGCAAACTCGCTGCCCCAAGGCGTCAGAAGACTAGAGCATCCATCCGCCGCCGGAATTGAAATGTAGTTTTCGTCCATATACACCCTAGATGTCTGAATTATTGTTAGATGTGGAATCCAACCTCGGAAAGCTTAACGACACCAAATGAACGCTCGATAACAGGCATGAACATCAAATGGCCTAGTTGGATGCTAATGTAGACTATATCCCGTGGATTGAGAGTCCCTCAAGGCGCAGTTTGCGCGCATGACTCAAAACTACGAACAGCTTCGTCTGCATCTGTCGGAAAACATCCGCTTGATGAGACGCGTGAAAAATCTGACCCAAGAGCAACTGGCGCTCATGGCCGAGGTGGATCGCACCTACGTCAGTCAAATCGAACGATGCACGGGCAATCCATCGCTGTTGGTCCTGTGCAAACTCGCCAATATTCTCGAAATCACCACAGATCAACTGCTTGCAGAACCCTACACCCTGCGCAGCGCCCTTCACGTCAAATAATAGTCTCACAGCTCACAAATCCGATAGATCCGCCTTCATAATTTCCACTGACAGTCTTCCGCCCGAAACCGAACCTGACCTGGCCATTTACCTTATTGAGCCTGGTTCATGCTTGCTGCCTGCTCGTCAATCACGCCCACAAAGCTACGGCCCTTGGCGCTGAGCATCCTGCTGGCGTGCGGCCCAAGCATGGCGCTGGATACCGGCAGAATCACCGCCTCTGTGCTTTCGCCAAATTGCCTCGCATACAAGGTCGTCGGTATTTGTTTCTGGCTCCTCTGCACGCCCTTCGGCTGCACAGTCAAAACCTCAACCAAGGTTCGTCATTTCATTCCTGAACTCGTGGTCTCGAGCTACGCCACCACCGGCAATAACCCCTGGACCGAAATGACCACCCTCTCTTCCCCCATCAGCGGCGCGGAGGGCGGCGGCAACCTGATCACGCCGAACACCCACCGCGACAACCTGCCCCGCTTCAAGAACGTCGATGGTATCGGCCACCCCGGTGGCTGGGCCGCAACGCAACTGGCGTCGCAGTCCGGCTACGCCTGCACCAGCGGCGCTACTGCGTTCATGCCCTACTACCTGAGCACCCTGGACTCACTGGCCTGGCGCCAGGGCATACCGGAAAGTTTTTACCCCGAGTCGCTCGTGCCGGGGATCCGTGAAGTCGGTGGTCAGGCCTCGGGAAACATGTGGGGCAACGTCTATCCCCGGCAGGGCTTTATCGTACAACCCGACGACTTCAAGGCGGCCGCAGTCATGGCGCAACGGGCTGGCGATGTGATTACCCGCAACGGGCAGCCGCATGTGTACTTACCCCTCACGCCCGCCAAACGCGACGGCTACTGGCCGCCTGGCCCGATCATTGAAAACGACGCTTCGACCCACAAATGGCAATTGCTCTACCCCCAGGTGCAGCCCACATGCGCCATCTTCCCCAGCGATCCGGTACAGAGCGCGGATGGCGGCTACGCCTGGTCGCTGTGGCGTCCCTATAGCTGCTGCAAACGTGAGGGGCAGACCTTCCTGTTCAGCATCGACTTCGAAGGCGGTGCTTCATGAGCCGGCTTCACGCGCGACCCTGGTTGGGCACGATGAGTCTGTTGCTCTATGGACTACTCGCCATGGCCACGTATGCCGACGCCGCCGAAGGCGATTACCGCCTGGGTACTCAGGGCGAAGTACTCGACGACCGAGTGATGTACACCGTCGGCGGCGGCTCGGCAGTCGGCTCACCGAGTTCGCTCTACCGACCCAGTGGTATCGGTGTCGGCGGGTCATGGCGAGCGAACATGATGTGCGGAAACATGAGCCTCACCAACACCCTGCAAAACCAACTGAATGGCGCCACCGAAGGTTTCCAGCAGATCATGGGCAGCATCGTGCAGAACGCGACCCAAGCGGTGATGTCGCTGCCGGCGTTGATCATCCAGCGCGCCAACCCCGGTCTCTATGAGTTGCTCAGTAACGGGGTGATGCAGGGGCGCATCGACTTCGACCGCTCCAAGCTGACCTGCCAGGCCATGGCCGAAAAGATGGCGGACAAGGTCGGTCAAGCCGGTTGGGGCGCGCTGGCCAAGAACCAAGAAATGCAAGGCAATCTGGAGCAAACCGGCGGTGATGCGGTGGCTGCGGTGAAAAACACCGAGGCCCGAAACGGCAACAATGGGGTGTCCTGGGTCGGCGGCTCAAAGGCCGGAGGGAACGGACAGACGCCCATTCACGTGACTGCCGACGTGGTGCGCGCGGGCTATAACCTGCTGCATAACCGGTCGGTGGATGACAGCACCTCGATCAGTAGCAGCGACTGCTTAGGCGGGGCTATTTGCCAGACCTGGGCTTCGCCCCAAGAGGAATCCGAATGGGCTGTTCGGGTGTTGGGCGAGACCGAAGTCTCGACCTGCGACACCTGCGAAACCCTGCGTGCTACCGCTGGCAGCGGATTGACGCCGCTGATCCAGGAGGCCTACAGCGAACGTCTCAAGACCCTGCAAGGGCTGCTGTCCGGCTCTCTGCCGCCTACCCCTGACAATCTGACTAAAGCCTCGAGCCCAATGCTGCCGGTGACCCGTGGTGTGATTGAAGCCCTGCGCGACGATCCCGACCAGGATCTGTTGGCACGGCGCCTGGCCAGTGAGACGGCCTTGTCCAGCGTACTCGACAAGGCACTGCTGCTACTGCGCACCCTGCTGGCGGGCAGTCACGAACCGAACATTGCCTCCGCCGAACCGGCCCAGATCGCCTTGACGAAAAACATCGACGCCTTGGAGCGCGAAATTCGCCTGCTGCAGACCGAGCTGCAGGTCAGGCAGATGCTGACGACCAATACCGCCAGCCTGGTGCTCGACCGGCATGCCGGTGGCGCTGATGCTTCGCGCACCGTCGAGCAAGGCGACCCCGAGCCCGGTCGACTTAATGACGCTGACGCCAGGCGCAAGTGAGCCATGAAACGCTCACCGCTATTCACTCTGCTTTCAGGTCTAGGGATTGCCGCGGTGATGATCCTCACCGCCGCACTGGTCGCCTGGATCGGCCGCACTGCGCTGGGTAGTTTCGAGGTCTGGCAGCAGGCATTCGAATCTGTACGGCCCTATCTGCTGTGGTGGCGTGCCCTGCTCTACGGGGCCCTCTTTGCGCTCTGGCGGGATCTGCTTCGACGCTACCGACATCGACCACAGGATCGACTGCGCGTGAAACGCATCGGGACATTAGGGCTCGTGCTCTTTATCTGCGTCGAACTCACCCGACTGTGAGGTCACCACCATGCTCATGAGCACCAACAGCTACCTGGAATTTTACCTCTCCCTGCTGGCCTGGATCATCAACAACGGCCTCTGGAGCGTCCTGTCCGATACTGGGCTGTTTGCCGCGCCCTTCGGTGCAATCATCTTGCAGGAATGGTTGTCTGCTCGTCAGCAAGGCGCGGATGAAGGCAACAAGGGACTGCTCTCGGTGCCACGGATCGAGAACCGGTTGTGGCTGGCCTACATCGTCGTCTTGTTCGGTTGCGCCCCCGTCTTTCCGTTGAGTCTTGCATCAATGGCGTTCGACGATGCGGCGAGCCAGCGCTGCGGCGTGAGTGTGGCCAAGCCTGCGGAAACCGCCTGGGGGACGACCTTCAATACCATCGGCGAACGCTCTGCCAACGTGCCGATCTGGTGGTTTCTGGTGCATGCCTTGAGCAAAGGTGTGACTGCGGCGGCCACCGCCTCCATCCCTTGCGCACCGGATATCCGGCAAATGCGCATGGAGATCGACAGCTCGCGCATCGACAGTCAGGTGCTGCTGCAGGAAGTCGCCGACTTCACTCGCGACTGCTACGGCTATTCCCGTTCTCGGTTGTTTACCAATCGCCCGCAACTGGACAAGTCACAAAGTCACGACGCATCCTGGATCGGCTCAAGCTATTTTCTCGACACACCCGGCTACTACGACACCGATCGCTCACGAACGCCGCGAGTCAGTTGGCCGTATGACGACAACCGCGATGTTTCCCTGCCGCGGCTGGAGAATGGCGCGGGCTACCCCACTTGCAAACAGTGGTGGAGCGACAGCGGTGTCGGGTTGCGCGAGCGCTTGATCGAGCAAGTCGATCCTTCGCTGCTAACTCAGCTAAAAGGTTGGTTGACTGGCCGATCGAGCAACGAGATCGAGGATGCCACCCTGCGTGAGCTGGTCAGTCCGCGCCAGCAATCGATGACCATGTCGCCCGGACAGGTGTACCAGGACTATGGCTCCAGCGCCCGTGGCGGCTCGATCAATCAGGGGCTCAATAATCTGGCCACCAATACCGGGTTAGCACTGGGCTCCTTCAGCAACTTCCCGGCGCTGAATGCGCTACGCGCCGCCCTACCGATGGTGCAGGCGTTCCTGATCATGGGCATCATCATCAGCTTGCCGCTGATTCTATTGGTCAGTACCTACCAGTTGAAGACCGTCATGACGGTGACGTTCGCACTGTTCACACTGCATATGCTGAGCTTCTGGTGGGAACTGGCCCGCTGGGTCGACTCCAGCATGCTCGATACCTTGTACAACCAGGTTTCGGCGTCCAATCAGATGCTGTTGTCGCTGCCCACATCCGGACTTATGGATGGGACGGTCACCGCGCAGGTGATCGAGTACGTGATGGGGGCAATGTTCGTCGTGCTTCCGATGTTGTTTTTGGCTGCAATGAGCTGGGCAGGATATAGCGTTGGCTCAATTGCCGACGGCATGCTTAGCAAAGGAGCAGCTCAAGCGCAGGACGCTGGTGCAAGGGGCGCTGGAGCTCTGATGTCTGCTGGAAAGGCCTTAAGGAAGGGGTGAAGAACTCGACTACAGGTCTTTTAAATCAGGCTGACCGGGCGCGCGGCCATACTCATACTCACCATATGGGTCGCCATATGCCTTGTACCGGAGAGCATCCTTAGGTTTGATAGGCGTTCCATTGGCGATGGCCCAACACAAGACAATAAGGATCATCACCGACACTGTGAACCATAAGCTAACTAGAAGGAGTCCGGCGGCTATTGCCAACTTGATAACTAGAAAACCCCCGCGAACAAGTAATTTACCTGCGGGCATTCCTGCCGTCTCCGCACCCTCAACCACGCGGGACTCAAGCGCTTTCAACTTACGGTAACCACGCTTCACCGACAGACCACAGGCGTACGCCCAGCGGTGGGCACGTGAACTTTGAACAGGTTGCTGAGTCGGCATGGTCTCGCCCTCTTCTGAGCGTTTTCATGGTTGAGGCAAGAGTATTAGCCTACTACTGAAAGCGGTCCATATCTGACCGTTTATCAGTTTGATCAGACGGCGCCGCGAGCGTTGATATGGGCTGCGCGTTGAAAACAGCCCCCATATCCTAATCCGCCAAGAATAGGACCCGTAAACGGCTAGTAACCTTTCGGTATGCGATAGGTCTTGCCCTTTTTTGTGCGGTCTTCGAAAAAGTCCGCATGCTCCGATTCGTCCGTGCGTATGCAATCGCGCGTCTGACCATTCCCAACATTGCATTTCGACCACTCAACCCGACTGCCTAATTCGTCCAGCCTCGCCACCTCGCCTCGACGCGCTTTTATTTCGTCTAACGACGGCACCCACAGATAGAGAGACACTACTACCAATGTAAGGATCGTAGCCTGCGCCGACAGGAAGTAGAGCCAACGCCTGCTATTCAATTTCTTTGCTGCCATGTTGTACAGTTCAGCAGCCCGCTGAGCGGCAGCATCTGCCTCCGTGAATCTCTTGCTCAACAGCTCAGCGGCTTGATTCGCAGTTGACTGTGCAGAACTCTCGATGCTCTGTTTGACGCCCGCCTCCAGTCGAACCAGCTTCTTTTCGACGCTATCCTGCAGCTCACGCAACGCATCAGTAGCCCGTCGAGACTTGCTCTCATCGATCTCTACAGCTTCGAGAACTTTGCGAGCCGCGCCAAAGAGGGCCTGAAAATTTCGATCGTGCGCTTGCTCTTGACTTGTTCCGGCCATCAATATCTTCCTAAAGTTGGACCTTTTAGATCGGGCATCTCGTGATCTGGTTGCTTCATCTCTCTCTGAAGGGAAAGATATCGCTCCTGGCTGTACTCGATCCATTGTTTGTGGGACAGGTTCAAATCCATCAAATCCTGTAAGGCGGCGAAATGCAGACCTCCACCGCTGCCGGCCACCAGCACCAATCCGCCTGTTCCGGTCTCCTCTGGCCCTTGAGCAAGCCGCACCAGATCGATGTAGTCGCGCTCAGCCCTTGTGATCTCAGCCGATCTGCGTTGCAGAATGCCAGCAGCCAGCTCCTCGATAAAATTTTGGAACCTCTCGCTTGACTTAGGCCGTTGCCTGGCGCCTTCGCCAAACGCATCGAGATAGGGCTCAATGCGTGCCGACAGTGCAGCGCTGGGAAGAGGCGCCGTTTCGATGTACCAATGCACCCGCCGCGAGGTACCTGGCAGGTCAGGCAATTCGTCCAATTTTTCGGAAAAAATTCTAGATAGAAACTGGTGACGACCAGCCTCTTTTTTTGACTTGTTAGCCTCAGTCTTAAACTCGATCAAACGTACTGTGCCAGGGAATGCCATCAGCAAATCCCCCAATCGTTTATCGTCTGGCGTTTGTTGAAGCAAGTTCACCATGCTTGGTAACTGACCGGATCTCAGCTGTGAACCAAGAGCGAACCCCAACCCGTAGAGAAAATTTCCGATAACCACATTTTCATACAACTTCATTGAACATCATCACCCTAGTATTACGCCCTTTAGAAGCTTGCCGGTAGCGCTCCAAGCCTAACCGTTTGTCAGTCAATCCGGTCGAAAAAACAAGGCTGGCTTTCAGTAGACTCAGTTCGTCTAACGCGTTGGTTTATCTCGTTGCTATTCACGAACAGCTCGGCTAAACCCGAGGTACGGATCGCTGTTATCGACAGCACTTTCCCAGGTAGCCAGAACCTTCAAGGCTACGTTACTTCGATGATGGTTCTCCCCAAGTGCGATTAGCGTTCGGTGGCTCGCACGGTGACCGTTGCTACGGTGATGAACGCCTACTGCTCTCATGAGCGCCTTTCGAGCTCTGTTCGTCAGGCAAACCTTCTTGTTTTTCTTCAACCCACCGCGGGGAAGTTCTTTCCCCCACGGGACAGGTTTCTTCGCGCTTTCAACGGAGGCACACCATGTCCGACTCACTTACACCGGAAGCACTGAACACCCTTCGGTTGCCCATCGTGTTCACTCCTGGCGCTTGGCAACGCGCAGTTCTGCTCGAACTCTCAGGTCCTCCTGAGAAGCTGCAGATCGATCGGCTGAGCCACGTATTGCGCGCAGCCTTCGAGGCTCACCTCGCCTCTCCACACGAGCCCTATGTACTGTTCAAGGTAGTAAACATTCAACCAACAGATCACTTACACCACGATCCGTTGCTGCAATTGAGTCTCAGCCTGCTCCAAGGGCCGGACCAGCCTGACGCCTTACTGATAGCGCTTGCAGGAGAGGCCAACGCTAAACGCACATAACCGTACTCGGCACTCAAAATCCACATTCGGACAGTATGCAAGTCCTGCATCAATCCAACCCATCACTTACCGGGGAACCCTCCCCGACGGGCAAGGCGTTCCCCCGTTTTCTCTCGAGGAAAATGCCATGCGCGATATCTACCAAGACGTGACTGACAAGATCGTTACCGCTTTGGAACAAGGCGTAGCCCCCTGGATCAAACCCTGGTCCTCAAGTGGCTCAGCTCACGTCGGTCATCATCACCCCTACCCCATTAACGCCATTACGCGGCGTCCCTATTCGGGCATCAATTTACCGCTGCTCTGGGCCGAGGCCAGGTTGCAGGGGTTCACTCAAGATCGTTGGCTGACCTTCAACCAGGCCAAAAAAGCCGGTGGGCACATCCGCAAGGGTGAGCACAGCACTCTGGCGGTGCTCTACAAGCCGATGGAGCGCGAGGAACAGACCGAGTCAGGCCAACCCGTACTCGATGAAAACGGTCAGCCCAAGGTCGCTCACTTTGGCATTCTCCGGACGCATTTTCTATTCAACCTCGAGCAAACGGAGGGGCTCGAAGCGCTCAATGAAACCCTGTTCGAGACGGAACCGAGTGATCCCTTCCAGGCCAACAGCTCTGCGGAAAGTCTACTGTTACGTTCGGGTGCACAAATCGTTCATCGGCCTACCGACGAAGCCTTTTACCTTCCGGTTGGGGATCTCATCCAACTGCCGACAAAAGCGCAATTTCACGATGAAGGTGGGTACTACGCCACCGCACTGCACGAGCTGACGCACTGGACCGGGCATCACACTCGGTTGCAGCGCGAAGGCGTGACGTCAGCCTGTCCGTTCGGCTCGCCAGGCTACGCGTTTGAGGAGTTGATCGCCGAAATGGGTGCTGCGTTTTTATGTGCCTACGCCGGTATACAGGGGGAGCTGCGGCACGAGGGCTACATCGACTCCTGGCTCGGCCTGCTCAAGGCTGACAAACGCGCGATCTTTCGCGCCAGTGGTCACGCCCGAAGCGCCTCGGAGTATGTACTCAACCTGGAGCAGCAACTGAAACAGACGGTAATGGATGACTCACGATGCATGAACGATGGAGTTTGATCATTATCTCACCGCTGCAAACGATTCACAGGGCCCAACGTGAGTTGAGCCCTTTTCTGAGCGCAGAAAAATCCCCATGCCTCTGAATTATGACGCGAAAAACCACGACAGGGCCAATGAACCAACTCCGTGGATACCTGGAAAAGGCAGCCCGCGATGACGATACTTATGAGCCGCCTGCCGCGCTGAGCACGGTCGATGCCGAGGGCGCGACGTCCGTGCGCGTGGCTTTGCTACGGGAGGTCACGGCGTATGCGCTATCCCAAACTGGGGCGCACAATCGATAACGCCTTGATGATTCTCTCCTCGAAATCAGACATATCAGCCGAATGAGTCACCTCGCCTCCCGCTCATAAACCAGTGCGTCGCACACGCCATGCCTTCCTGAAACCCGCGCACCCAGGATTATTTCGACACGCTCAAATCCAGCCGCTTCGGCCAGTTTCTGACTGGGGATGTTGGCCGATGATGTTATCAAACGCAGCGGATGACCTGAAAGCCTCGATACTAGCGCCGTCAATGCCTCTTTCATTAGCCCGCGGGCGGCGTGGTTTTGGCTCACCCAATAGCCAATTTCGAAACCATGGCTCTGGTCTGCGATTGGACTGACCCAAATACACCCCACCAGTGACTGATCGTCGTCTCGCTGCAGGAGGAAATATCGTTTCTTCGCATCGGCGGTGCAGAAGTCTTCAGACACGCGCTTGAGGCTTTCTCGTGCGTCCTCCAACGTAAAATGAGGCCTGCTCCACACCAGGAAGTCACGGTGCAGTTCGTAGCTGGCGTTCAGCGCATCTGCAAGCTTTTCAGCAAATCCGACATCGGGCGCCACCAGTTTTAACCGCGCGGTCTGTAGCGTCGTGGGTAAGCTTGCCTGTTGTTCTATGGTTTGCACCCATATAAACCCTTCGCTTTCTGTGGGAGGTTCAAGCAGGCCGAATACACTGTTCACCGCATCCTCTGGCACTCGTTTGTCAGCGCTGCGTCGGGCATTGCGTGACAACGCCAGGTTAAGAGAAGTCTTCACGAAGATAGCGATGACCGGCACGTGATGTTCGCGGGCAACGCCAAGCACCCGTTCCCTGTGGCGCCGCGCAGGTAATGCCGCATCGAAAACGATCGCGTGATGACCAAGCCTGCCCAGATTCTCCGACACCCAGCGCGATTTACCCGCGCCCTGCACGCCCATCACCAGATAAACATGCGCCCCTCGCGAGGCTTTCGACAGCTCGTCGCTCAACCGGGCATACGCCAGCTCCCACGCCTGGCGGTTGCGCTCGGCCGAAAACTCCCTGCCGAATTCGGTTTCCAGATAGTCGTCCGGGTTGATCACCAAAGGCGAGCCCACAGCATCGCTATCTGCGTGCTTATGCAGCAGGTGAACATCGCAGCTGTTCTCATGCAGTCCTAGATCCTGCCATCCGCTGTGGCGATAAAAGCTCCATGCCGACACGTTGGTGGGACTGGCGGACAACCGCAAGGACTGGCAACCCAACCGGCTCAGAAAGGACCAGGCGTAGGCTTCAAGCAACGCACCCAGTCCCTGCCCTCGCAGTTCGGGAATAAGATAGAAGAAGTTAACGTAACCAATCGAGGGGTCGCTCGCCACCCTGCCCATTTCGATCTGGCCAATGATTTCGTCATTACGCCATACATGCACCAGGCAACCCGGCAGGTTTATCGCCATCTGCCGCAACCAGGCGGCGTAACCCTCGGCCCCGTAGTTGAGGCTGTGATACAGCCCTGCCGAACCGAAAGCGCAAGCATGCGCGTCGAGTCGAAAGCGCTGGCAAACGTCGAGATGGGCATCCAGATCAACAGGCGCGAACGCGAGGGACAGCATGTGGGAGGTTTTCATCATGGAAGTAGATTACCTGCTTGGCCTACATCTTTCGCTGAGACGCGGTTGATCAGGCCAGGAACCGTACCAATAACCTCGAACAACGAATCGCTGTCCAGACTCGAGTGCGCTTCGCCCCGGGCTGGTCGATTGCCGTTCAGAGCGGTGACGAAGCCCACGGCATTAAACAGAGGAATCGAAATACACCGCAGGCCACCTGACAAAAAGTGCATCGCTACCATCTATTTAATGCCTTGTCGAAGAGTCTGGCCATGAATCTTATTGCCTCTCCCTTCGAATCCATCAAACACGCCGTCGTCTGGCTGTTGATTATCTTCTTCCGCGCGACCTGGTCTGGGGCCTGCTCAAGGGCTCCTAAAGACCCGCCAATCTGATAATACGACCTTGCAAAAATCCTGCCAACCCAACAGGCGCGTTGCGTCAGGTCAGAAGCGGAGGGCTACCCCCGTGGTCACGTTAAACGCATCACCCACATAGAAGTTGGCCGAGTCCTGGCCCTTGGCGTCGTACGCGGTGTTGGTGGCCGTGGCGTAGCGTTTGTTGGTCAGGTTGCGCGCATCGACGAACACCTCCCACTTCTTGCTCGGGGCCTCGTAGCCCAACTTGGCCCCCCACAACGTATAGGACGGCGCACTCAAGGAGTTGGCAAAATCGACGTAATAGCTGGACGCCGCCCTGGCGTTGAGCTGCGCGTAGAAACCGCTGCCCTGGCGATACTCCAGCTCCGCCTGGTAGACCTGACTCGGCAAGCCCGGCAACTGGTTGTCGCCGAACACCCCATCATTGCGGTAGTGGAAGTCGTTAAAGGTGTAGGCCTGGCGCAGGGTCACGGTGTCGCCATTGCCGCCGTCCCACAGTTGCGCATTCAAGCCGGCTTCGATGCCCTGGTGAATGGTTGCGCTGCCATTGGAGGTGGCCACCAACTGGTCCTGGGTGGCGGTTGCCTGGCGCACCACCACCGACAACAGTTCTTTCTGCACCCACGACCGGTAGACCGTCAGGCTGCCGTCGAAAATGCCGTGGCCGCCACGAATACCAAACTCCACGGTGTTGGCTTTTTGCGGCCGCACATCGCGAATATAGGGCGTGCCGGTGCTGCCCAACTGCCAGGTAACGGGTGGATCCACCGAGCGGCTGACGTTGCCGAACACTTCGAATTCCGGAGTCAGCTGGTAGCGCAGGCCGATGCGCGGGGCGACGTCGGTCTCGTCGTATTCGACGCCACTGGGAAACGCGCTGGTATTGGTGCTGGTGCTGTATTCGATCTGAGCCTTGCGCTTGATATCAATCAGCGACAGCCCGGTGGACAGCCACGTACGGTCATTCAGTTGCAGTTCGTTGCCAAGGGAAAACACCGTGTCCCGAGAGCCGGTGTAGTTGGTTTTCTGCTGTGTGATGCCGGTTGCCTTGCTGTGGGATTTCACATCGGCCAGATACGCCAGCGTATTGCTGAAGGTCACGCTGCTGTCGCTGCGCAGGCCGAAGAAGGTGTCTGCGGTGCGCAGGTAGCGCAGGGTCAGGTTGACGTCCTGGGAGCGCCATTCCTGGGGTGTTGGCGAGTAACGCCAGCCGTTGTCCAGCGGGTAATCGTTGTAGCCCAGGCCGACTTCGAGCTTGGAATTGTCGTCGAAGGTGTAGGTGGTGGTGCTGCCCAGCAGGGTCGAACCGTCCTTCTTGCGCCCGATGGGCACGAGGTTGCTCGTGGGGTCGTGCTTGAGTTGGTATTTGGTCAGCGTGTTGCCCTGGCTCAGGGTCTCTTCCTTGTAGCGAATGTAGAAGCGCGTCTCCAGTTGCGGGCTGAACACGTGGCCGAAGTTGGCGACGATCCCCTGCCCTTTGTTCGGCGTATTGTCCTGATAACCGTCGCGCTCGTTATGCTGGATGCTGACGTAGTAGTCGTTGTCCCCCTCTACACCACCGGTGCTCAGTTGCTGCTTGCGGTAGCCGAAGCTGCCGGCTTCGAAGCGTGCGTAGTTGCCCGGATCGGTGCGGCCGGTCTTGCTCACGAAGTTGATCGGCGCCGCCCAATGACAAGGCCGAATAACGGAAGGCGTTGGCGCCGTAGAGCACTTCGGTGTGGTCCACGGAGGCCATGTCCAGCATGTCTTCCTGGGTGCCGCCTGGGCCGGTCAACGGCAGGCCGTCGTAGAGGAATTTGATCCCCAGCACATAGCCTTGATAGAAGGTGTTGAGGCCCGAACCACGGATCGAAATCTTGTTGGCGCCCGAGCCGCTGGTGGCCTGGGCGAATACTCCCGGTTGCAACGCCAGCACGTCCTCGGCATTCGCCGCCCGGCCCTGCTCGATTTTGCGGTTGTCGATCACCGCGGTTTTGCCGGGCACCTTGGCCAGTTGCTTCTCGGCCTTTTGCGCTTCGGTGGCTTCGGCACCGGTGACCACCACCGTGGCCAGGGTCGGGTCGGTCTGGGCCGCAAAAGCCGCGCCGTGTATCACCATCAACAGCACGCCAAGGCTGGACGCCGTAGCCAGTGACTCAAAACGACGAGCGCGTGGTTCAAACAGTTGCCGCATGGATTAAATACTCCTGGGGTCTCTAATTAGTTGGAGCATCTATTTGTATAGTCGCGCTCTGAATCCAACTTTGCAGGGTTCGTGCCACTTCAAAACATCAACAAACCCGGGACCACAACCGTATTTAATCGGCACAGGCGCAACACTTTGCTGGCGAAATGTTCGATTCCCAACAACCGTTAAAAAGACAAATTACTTATATGCTTAACCGATAAAAGCATAACCGGCGCCAGGCCACGCGGGCCTTGGCACAACTGTCCGAAACCCAACACCTGCGCAACAAAAGTGTGCTTTTGATAATAGTCGGCCCGGCCCGTAAACAAGGATCCGCAAGTTTCCAGCGTATTTTTACTTGGTATGGCTCTTGCTCTATCAACGGTTGAATAAACCCACTCAAACACGCTCGACTATTAAGCAACGAGGTATTCACGCGTGACGGTCAACTTACTCTGCACCCGCAGGACGCCGCTGGAGATTGCCCGTGACCTGGCGAGCGAATTCGCCCGCACCGCCGTCGACCGCGATGCCTGCGGCGGCACACCCAAAGCCGAACGCGACAAGCTGCGCAGCAGCGGCCTGTTGTCCCTGAGCCTTCCCGGGCAATTCGGCGGGATGGATGCCAACTGGTCGGAAACCTTCGAAGTGGTGCGCGAATTCGCCCGGGTCGACAGCTCCATCGCCCACGTATTCGGCTTTCATCACCTGATGCTCGCCACCGTCCGGTTGTTCGCCACGCCCGCACAATGGCAAACCTGGTTCAGCCTGACGGCCAGCAACAACTGGTTTTGGGGTAACACCCTGAACCCGCTGGACACCCGCACGGTGGTCAAGCGCCAAAGTGGCTGGCGGGAATTCTCGGGGCAGAAGAACTTCTGCTCCGGCGCCAACGACTCGGAGATGCTGATCGCCTCGGCCATCGATGAAACAGCTGGCGGCAAGTTGCTGATCGCGGCGATTCCCAGCGCCCGCAGCGGGATCATCCTGCACAACGACTGGAACAATATGGGCCAGCGCCTGACTGACAGCGGCAGCGTGACTTTCAAGCGCGTACGCGTGGAAGAGTCCGCTGATTGCGCAACTGCACTTCGCGAATATCTTCCTCGGCATCGCCGAGGGCGCATTCGAAGAGGCGCGTCAATACACCCTGGAAGAAGCCCGCCCGTGGTTCCACTCCAGCGCCAGCGACGCCACCCAGGATCCCTACATCCTCAGCCACTACGGCGATTTCTGGGTGGCCCTGCAAAGCACCCGCCTGTTGGTGGAGCGCGCAGGTGAGGTATTGGACGCGGCATGGGCCAAGGGTTCCGCGCTGACCAGCGAGGAACGCGGCACCGCTGCCATTGCCATCGCCACCGCCAAAGTCGCCGCCAGCCGCAACGGCCTGGAGCTGTGTAGCAAGGTCTTCGAGGTCACCGGCGCACGGGCGACCAACGCCTCGGTGGCCCTCGACAGGCACTGGCGCAACTTGCGCACCCAGAGCCTTCATGACCCGCTGGACTACAAGCTTCATGAACTGGGCGAATGGGCGCTGAACGGTACCCCGCCCATCCCGACGTTTTATTCGTAGAGACTGCCATGCAACTGCTGACCCTACCGCCCTCGCCCGCCCTTGCCACCTCCA
This sequence comes from Pseudomonas sp. NFX5, assembly GCF_049132125.1. Classification (NCBI taxonomy): domain Bacteria; kingdom Pseudomonadati; phylum Pseudomonadota; class Gammaproteobacteria; order Pseudomonadales; family Pseudomonadaceae; genus Pseudomonas; species Pseudomonas sp. NFX5. Next base: position 203,048 of record NZ_JAFMZG010000032.1, on the reverse strand, counting down.
TCCGCGCCACCGCGCAGGTGTTTGAAGACCCCAGGTCCAAAGCCTTGCTCAAGCATGTGCAACAAGTCGCCCCGAGCGAAGCCAGCGTGCTGATCATCGGCGAAACCGGCACCGGCAAAGAGCTGGTGGCTCGGCATATCCACAACCTCAGTGGCCGCAAGGCACAGCCGTTCGTGGCGGTGAATTGCGGCGCGTTCTCCGAATCATTGGTGGAAGCCGAGCTGTTCGGCCACGAGAAAGGCGCGTTCACCGGCGCCCTCAGCGCCAAGGCTGGCTGGTTTGAAGAAGCCAACGGCGGCACGCTGTTCCTCGATGAAATCGGCGACCTGCCGATGTCGATCCAGGTCAAGTTGCTGCGGGTATTACAGGAGCGTGAAGTGGTGCGCCTGGGGTCGCGCAAAACTATTCCGATCAATGTGCGGGTGCTGGCGGCGACCAACGTGCAGTTGGAAAAAGCCATCAACGCCGGGCATTTTCGCGAGGACCTGTTCTACCGCCTGAACGTGGTCAACCTCGAACTCAGCCCGCTTCGTGATCGCCCCGGCGATATCCTTCCGCTGGTGCAGTATTTCATCGACACCTACACCCGCCGCCTCGGCTATGGCGAGGTCATCCTGAGCAAGGACGCCGAGCAACGGCTGGCCACCTACAGTTGGCCGGGGAATATCCGCGAACTGGAAAACGTCATCCACCACACCTTGCTGATCTGCCGTGACGGCGTGATCCAGGCCGATGACTTGCGCATGTCCAACCTGCGTATCGAACGCCAGGAAGACAGCACCACCGCCCATGACCTGCTCGACTTGGCCTTCCAGCGCCTGTTCGAGGAACAGATCGACAACCTCCACGAACAGGTGGAACGCAGCCTACTCACTGCCGCCTACCGCCTGTGCCACCACAACCAGGTGCACACCGCCGAATTGCTGGGGCTGAGCCGCAACGCGACCCGCACCTTGCTGATCAACCTGGGTGAGCTGAAGGTCAACAAGCGCCGCCCGCTGGCCGGCGCCAAAGACGAGCGGGTGCTGCACCTGTCGATCTGAACCGCATCGCTGAACTGGCGACTCCACAAGCGTGCATATTGCCCACCCTGACGCAGCAGCTGTTCGTGGCTGCCGTCCTCGATCACCCGGCCATTGTCGAACACCAGGATTCGGTCCAGATGGACCACGGTGGACAGCCGATGCGCCACCACCAACACGGTCTTGTCCTCCATGATTTCGTCGAGCTTGTCCTGGATAAAGCGCTCGGTGATCGAGTCCAGGCTGGAAGTGGCTTCGTCCATCACCAGGATCGGTGCGTTCTTCAGCAACACCCGGGCGATCGCAATGCGCTGGCGCTGCCCCCCGGACAACTTGACCCCACGCTCGCCCACCAGCGATTCGTAGCCGTGCTCCATGCTGTCGATAAACTCACTGGCGCCGGCGCGGTGGATCGCCTCGGCGACTTCATCCATCGAGGCATCCAGGCGGCCGTAATGGATGTTTTCGCGAATGCTGCGGTGGAACAGGCCGGGCTCCTGGGGAATCAGGCCGATCTGCTGGTGCAGCGAATGCTGGGTGACGTCGCGCACGTCCTTGCCATCCACCAGCACCTGGCCTTGCTGCACGTCGTAAAGGCGCAGCAGCAGGCTCAGCAACGTCGACTTGCCGGAACCCGAGGCGCCCACCAGGCCGACTTTCTGGCCGGCGGGAATCACGATATTCAGGTGTTCGAAAATCGGCCGGCCGGCGCCGTAACTGAAGCCTACGTCGCGAAACTCGATATCCCCGCGCTTGACCTGTAGCGCCTTGGCACCGGGTTGGTCGATGACTTCATGGGGGCGAATCAAGGTGCGCACGCCATTGGCGATATTGCCGGTGGCTTCGAAAAATTCGAGAAAGCGTCGCGACAGGTTTTCGACATCGCTGATGATCAACAACGAAAGGCTGGTGGACATGACAAACGCAGCAATGTCGATACGATGACTGCGCCACAGGTAGAGCGCCAGCAACAACAGACCCAGCTTGAGCACCACGCCACAGCTGGCCTGGAACCAGCGAATTTTCTCCATGTACCCCAGGGATCGATAGGCAGCCGCCACCTCCTTGTCGAGGAAGGTGCCGAGGTAACTGTGCTCGAACGCATGTCGCGCAAACAGACGGATATTGGCCAGGTTGGAGACCGCATCCACCACCTTGCCGGTACTGATGCTGCGCGCTGCCGAATACTGTTGGGCCAGAGGATGGCTGCGGCGTGCGAGCACGTAACAGATGGCGATGAACGCCACCGACCAACCCGCCATGAACAACGCCAACAGTGGTGATGCGGTCCATAGCAAGGCCGTGGCCAGGCTCAGCGTCACCAGCAGCGGGATCAGATCGAACAACAAGATGCTCAGGGTCTGATTCACCCCCAGGGTAATTTCCGCAACCCGATGCGCCAGGGCCCCGGCGAACTCATTGCTGATGAAACGATGGGAATGCTGTTGCAGATAAGCGAACACCACATGTGTCACCGTGCGCCGCTGCAACGGCAAAACGTGGATATGGCAGCCTGCGGATGCACGGGTAAACAGTACCTGGCACACCAGTAGCGCGCTTAGCAATGTCAGTGGCCATTGCAGCACTTCAAAGGCACGCTCCGCTTCTAGCCCGTTGCTGACGGTACGCGTAATCTGCCCCAGTCCCCAGGGCGTCAGAATCGAACACACCACCGCAGCAATCTGCAGCAGCAGGATCGCCAGGTACCACCCTTTGAAATGACCGATGAAATGCCGCACAAAAGCCGCCGGCGTCGACGGCAAGTGTTGGACATTCCAGGTGCGAAACAATGAAAAAGACGAGCTCATGGCCAATGACATTCCTGAATGACGCCTGTGGCCGCGCAGCTTTCAGGCAAAAAAGATCGTTCCCACGCTGATCATTCCCACGCTCTGCGTGGGAATGCATCCGATGACGCTCTGCGTCACGATTTTAAGAGCGGACGCGGAGCGTCCAGAGCGGCATTCCCACGCAGAGCGTGGGGACGATCTCAGTTCGCTCCTACATAGCGAATTTCCTCCAACTCACAACCGCCCCGGGTGAGGGTCCGGCTTGACTCGGCCTGCGCTATCCATCCTACGTTTTGGTAAAAGCGTATTGCCCGGCGGTTTCCGGCGAGCACCCACAACGTCGCCGTCTCCAGGCCCAGGCTGGCGAGATGTTCCAACCCCCTGAGCCACAGCGCCCTGCCCACACCGGTTCCCCAATGCTCGGCAAGCACATACAGAGCCTGTACTTCACCGGTTTCATCTGGATTGGCATCCTCATCACGGCTCGGGCTGACGACAATCCAGCCCACCACACGCCCATCGACCTGCGCGACAAACACGGCTTCGTTTCCCTGCTCGATCGACTGCCGCCAAAAGGCTTCGCGCCGAGGCTGCGTTGCCTCCAGCGAAGCCAGGTAATCCGCGGGCATCAGCTCACGACAAGCCTGTTGCCAACTGCGAATATGCACCCAGGCAATGTCACCTGCGTCCTCGAGACGTGCCGTGCGAATCATCCAATACCCTCTGCGCGTTTTGCATAAATCGCTGAGCCCGCCTGCGGCGACAGCCTGCGATAAACCAGCCCGGATAATCCACACAGCAATCCGGCACCCGCCATGATCCAGGCAATATCACTCTGCTCGACCGTGGCATGCCCGCGCACGGCCATGATCAAACCGAGCAACGCCGCCGCGATGCCCACCGACAAACTCAAGGTCAGTTGAATGGTCATCGCCGACAGGCTGCTGGCACGGCTGGATTGCTCCGGCGGCACGTCGGCATAGGTCAATGCCCCCAGGGTGCTGAATTGCAGCGAGCGAATGATCCCGCTACCAAATAACACCAGTACCACAATCCAGTAAGGCGTTGACACCTCGAACAGGCTGCACGCCAGGATGGTTGCACCGGTGAGCACGGCATTGCTGATCAAGGTGCGCCGGAAACCAAAGCGGCTGACAATCCGCACCGCCAGCATCTTCATCAGGAACGCGCCCACACCACCGGCCACGCTCAGCAGCCCGGCCTGCAACGGGTTGAGCCCGAAACACAGCTGAAACAGCAGCACCAGCAAAAACGGCTGTGACGCACTGCCGATTCGCATCAGGTTGCCGCCCCAGAAGCTCACCGCGAAGGTCGGTATTTTCAACAATGAAAAATCGATCAACGGGTGCGCCGTCCGCCGCGCATGCCGGACATACAGCCAGGCGCTCAACAACCCGCCGCCAATCAGCAGCAACGCCCACTGGCGCGGCAACAGGCCGTGGCCCAGCACCTCGAAACCGAACACCAGCCCGCCCAGCGCCACACCGCTGAGCAACAGGCCGGGAACGTCCAGTGGCTGGCCGGGCGCCCCGGAATAATCCGGGATATAGCGCAACACCAGCATCACCCCGAGCACGCCGATGGGCAGGTTGATCAGGAAGATCCAGTGCCACGACAACACCGTCACCAGCAGCCCGCCCAACGGCGGCCCCAGCAGTGGCCCCACCAGCGCCGCCACTGTCAGGTAGGACATGGCGCGCAGCAGGTTTTCCCGCGCCGACCAGCGCAGCAGGACCACCTGCCCCACCGGCACCATCATGGCGCCCGCCGCGCCCTGGGCCAAACGCGCCAGGGACAACTGCAGCAGCGAGCCCGAGCAGGCACAGGCCACCGACGCCAAAGTGAACAGCACGATCGCACTGATAAATACCCGGCGCGGCCCGAACCGGTCGGCCGCCCAGCCGCTGACCGGCACGAACAGCGCCACCGCCAGCAGGTACAGCGACACCACCAGGTTCATGCGCACGCTCGGCTCGCCGAAGTCCTGGGCCATCTGCGGCAGCGCCGTGAGTACTGCCGTGGCGTCGATCAGTTCCATGAACAGCGCACAGCCGATGATCATCGGCACCCGGCGAGAATGACCGTCAGCCACCTCGCCCACGGCGTGCGACACGTTACGGTCTGGTGCTTTGTTCAAAACAGCCCCGAGGTCGGAGGCGGCGTGCCCTTGAGTTGCCAGGCGCCCACGGCCGCGGCTTTCCAGTGCCGGGGATTGTGGTTGGCCACGGTACGCGCGTTGCGCCAGTGCCGGTCCAGGTTGTGGGCACGGCCAGTGGTGGAGGCTCCACCTACGTCGAATACCAGCTCGGCGGCCTTGAGCGCCGATTCCGCCGCGATGTATTGCGCTTGGGCCACATCCACTGCCGCCTGGTCGACGGCCACCGCCTCAAGATCCGCAGCCCAGGCGCGGTCGATGGAGTCCGCCGCGTGCAGCACCACCGCTTCGGCGGTAAACGCCCGCGCCGAAACGTCGCCCACGCTCAGTTCCACGTATGGGTCGTCCACCGAGCGCGTGGCGCTGCTGTGCTTGATCGGCCGTGCATGTTCGCTGGCAAAGGTCACCGCATCGTTCAGCGCATTGCGCGCAATACCGGCCAGCACCGCCGCGAGGAATATTTGCAGGAACGGCGTGACAATCGTGCGCTTGCCCTCTTCGACGGTGCGGGTGCGGATCTCGCTCGCCAACACTTGCACATCATGCAGATGGGTGGTACCGCTGGCCGTCAGGCGCTGGCCCATGGCGTCGAAATCATCCAGCAACTCCAGGCCCTGGCGGTCGCGAGGCAGGATGAAGGAGACAGGCTGGTCATTCTCGTCCAGGGCCACCGCGCTGACCCAATCGGCATACAGCGAACCGGTGCTGTAGTACTTGCTGCCGGAAGCGCGAAAGTGCTCGCCGTCACGCACGATGCGCGCGCTGATGGAACCGTTGGCGCCGCCAACTTCCCAGCCGGCATTGCCGATCACGGCGCCTTGCCGGTAGCGCTCGAACCAGCGTTCACGCTCCTCCTCCGCCCCTTCGGCGCGGGACGCCAGCAGGCCTTCGACAAACCCGAAACCCGGGCGCAATGCCTGGGCCACGTTGGAGTCGGCCGAAGCGATGCGAATCAGCAAGGCAATCACGTCCTTGACCGAACCACCGGCGCCGCCAAACCGCTTGGGAATCCGCACGGTAAACAACCCGGCCTTGGCAATCTGCGCCACGGCCTCATAGGGCAGTTGGCGGTCGCGTTCGCGTTGCGCAGCGCCAGCGGCAATCTGCGGCAGGATGCGGTCGGCACGGGCGTTCAATTCGGCCACCGTCACAACCGGCGGCGTGGGTATAGCAGACAACTTGCTCATGGCACTTCCTTGATTCAGGTCTAGATGGCGATTTTCCACAGGCGCGACTCATCAAACAGCCAGCCGGGGTTTTCCGGCTCCAGGGCCGGCACCACCAGTTGCGTACCGCTGCCGGGCAGGCGCGGCACGGCGCCCAACAGGCGTTGGGTGTATTCGTGTCGAGGGGATTCAAACAACGTCTCGACGCTGGCGCTTTCCACTACCTGGCCGTGGCGCATCACCAACACCTCGTCGCTGACGTGGCGAATCACCCCGAGGTCGTGGGAGATAAACAGGTAGGCCAGGCCCAGCGAGGCTTGCAGGTCAGCTAGCAAATCGAGGACCTGGGCCTGCACCGACACGTCCAGCGCCGACACCGGCTCGTCACAGATAATCACTTTGGGGTTGCTGGCAATTGCCCGGGCAATTGCCACGCGCTGGCGTTGCCCGCCCGACAGTTGCAGCGGCCGGCGCTCGGCCAATTGCGGCGCCAGGCGTACCTGGTCGAGCAACTGCGCCACTCGCGCCGCCTGTTGCTCGAGAGCGATACCGGCGACGTCCAATGCATCACTGAGAATCTGCCCGACCGTCCAGCGCGGATCGAACGAACTCAGCGGGTCTTGATAGATCACGCTGATGTCGCGGCGATGCAGGCGTCGGGTTTTCTCCTCGACCCGTTCGGTGCCTGCCGCGGCCCATGGCTGGCCGAGAAAACGCACCTCGCCCGCATCCGGTTGCAGCAGCCCGAGGGCGATACGCGCCACCGTGGTTTTGCCCGAGCCGGATTCACCGACGATGCCCAACGTACGGCCAGCGCGCAGCTCGAAGCTGACGCCGTCCACTACCTGGCGTGACTGTTGATCGGGGCCGACATACCGTTTGCCCAGGCCGGAAGCCTTGAGCAGCACCGGCGAATCCGGGCCCGGCCGTGGTTGCGCGACCGCGTTGCTGCGCTCCGGCGACAAGCGTGTGCCACGGGCATGTTCGGCGGGCACCGCATCCAGCAGCGAGCGTGTGTAGGTGTGGCGGGGATTGAGCAGCACCTGATCCATCGGCCCCTGCTCCACCACTTCACCGTGGCGCAGCACCAGCACCTCATCGGCCAATTGCGCAACCACCGCCAGGTCATGGCTGATGATCAGCAGTGAATCGCCACGGGCCTTGATCTGCTGCAACACTTGCAGAATCTGCGCCTGCACCGTGGCATCCAGCGCGGTGGTCGGCTCATCGGCGATCACCAGGCCAGGGTTCAGCGCGAGCGCACTGGCTATCAGCGCACGCTGGCGCAGGCCGCCGGAGAGTTGATCGGGACGCTGGCGGGCACGCAGTTGCGGTTCGGGTACGCCCACCAGGTCCAGCAGCTCGATGACCCGTTCACCACGGCTGCGACGGTCGCCCCAGCGATGGGTCTCCAGCACCTCAAGAATCTCCTTGCCCACCGGCCGCAACGGGTCGAGGGACACCAGTGCGTCCTGCAATACAAAGCCGATACCATTGCCACGCAAACGACGCCAGCCACGCTCCGACAGGCTGAGCAAATCCACTCCGTCGTAACTCAAGGTGCGCGCCGTGACCTTTGCGCCCGCGCCGGCCAGGCCGATCAGGCTACGGGCAGTGACGCTTTTGCCGGAACCGGATTCTCCCACCAGCGCCAGGGTCTTGCCCGGCTCCAGGGTGAAAGACAAATTGCGTACGACAGACTGCCCGGCAAACTCGATGGACAGGCCTTCAACGATCAAGCGTTTCTGGTCGCTCATGAAAGACGGCCCTCCAGGCGTTGTTGCAGGTAACGGCCAGTGACCGTGGTCGACAGGGTGGTGAGGACGATGAACAGGCCGGGGAAGAACGTCAGCCACCAGGCGTTCGCGATGAAGTCGCGGCCCATGGACAACATGGTCCCCCACTCCGGCGCCGGCGGACGGGCGCCCAGCCCGAGAAAGCTCAGGGCCGAGGCCCAGACAATCGCCTGGCCCACGCCCATGGTCAGGGTCACGATCAGCGGACGCATGGCGTTCGGCAGCAACTGTCGCAGGATGATGCGCAGCGGCGGATGCCCGAGGGCCCGGGCAGCTTCGATGTAGCCCGCGTTACGCACCGCCAGCACCTGGCCACGGACCATGCGTGCGTAACCCGGCGCACTGCCAAGCCCGGTGGCGACGATCAGCGGGCCGATGCCGCTGCCAAAGATCGCCACGAACAGCAGCGCCAGGATCAGGCTCGGAAACGCAAACAGCACTTCCAGCAACCAACCCACGCCACGGTCCACCCGCGCGCCGCCAAGGCCGCCCAGCAGACCGAGAACGATGGCGATGCTCATGGCAATCGCCGTGGCCGCCAGACCGATAAACAACGACTGCCGGGTGCCGTAGATCACCCGTGAAAAGATATCCCGCCCCGACTGATCGGTGCCGAACCAGTGGGCCAGGCTCGGCGAATGAAACGCATCGCGGGGCACGATGGCCAGCGGGTCGCTGTAGGCGAACAACTGCGGCACCAGCGCCGCGACAATCACCAGCAGCAAAAAGGTAATCGCCAACAGCGGGCCGAGGCGCAGCGTGCGAGTGGTGCGCTGAATCCGCAGCGCGGGCAGCGGTGTTTCCAGGGTCAGGCCGCTCATGCTGGAAGCTCCTGTTGGCGAGGGTCGACCCACAGGTACAGCAGGTCGACCAGGATGTTGGCGAGCACGTAACCGGCGGCGACCACCAGGCTGATACCGATGGTCAGCGGCAGGTCCTGTGCCTGCACCGCCTGGTACAACTGGCGGCCGAGGCCCTTGCGGGAAAAGATCACTTCGATCACCACCGCGCCGCTGATCAGCGCGCCGATGGCCCAGCCCGACAGCGAGATGCCCGGCAATACGGCATGGCGCAACGCATGCTTGAAGCGCACGTTGAAGTCACTCAAGCCACGGGTGCGGGCGGTCAGGATGAAGGGTTGGTCGAGGGTCAGGTCCAGGGATTCGCGGGTGACCTGGGCAATAAACCCGGCCAGCGGAATCGCCAGGGCGAACGACGGCAACACCAGGGTGCGCCAGCCATCACTGCCCGCCGGCGGGAACAGCCGCAGGCCGAACGCAAACACAGCCAGCAGCAGAATCCCCAGCCAGAAGTGCGGCAACGCGGCGGCCAGGGTTTCGGCGAGCGAGGCCAGGCTGGCAACCCAGCGTCGGCGCCCGGCCGTCAATACCGTCAGCGCCAGCACCAGAACCCAGGCCAGCGCGAGAGAGGTCAGGGTCAGTTCAAAAGTCGGCCAGGATTGCTCCGCGAGGACCCGGGTTACCGGCAGATGCTGGGAATAGGAAACCCCCAAGTCACCTTGCACCAACCGCCCGAGGTACAGCGCATATTGCATCGCCAGAGGCTTGTCGAGGCCGTATTCGCGGGTGGCTTCAGCGATGGTTTCAGCGGTGGGGTTGCCACTCGGGCCGCCGAGGATCGCCAGCACCGGATCACCAGGCATCAGGCGCAAGGCAAAGAAAGTCAGCGTGGCCACCGCCCAGAGCACCAGCACGCCGCCGGCAAGGCGCCACAACGCACGTTTGCCGAGCCGGGCCAGGCGCTCGTGGCGTGGGTTGGCAAGTGATGGACTGCTCATTTGTTCACCCATGCGTCATAGAGATAAGTCACCGCCAGCGACGGCTCCAGCCGCACGCCCTGGGTGGTCTTGTAGATACCCAGCCGCGTGCTTTGCGGGTAGGTGGTCAGTTGCAGGTACTGGCTGGAAGCGATTTTCTGCGCCTGGTAATACAGGGCCCGGCGCTGCTCGCTGTCCTGGGTGGTGAGGGCCTGCTGGATCAGCGTGTCGAAGGCTGGATCACTGAAGCCTGCGGTGTTCTGGTGGTAACCACCGACGCCTGCCGGACGGATGAACTCGCTGCCAAAGATGATCCGCAGTACGTCCGCGGTGTTGGTGTTCCAGTAGCCGAGGCGAATGTCGTAGTCCCAGTCGGCCTGGCGTTTGGTGGCCTGCACGTCACTCATCTGGTCGACGATCAGCTCGAAGCCGACCTGCCGGGTGGTGGCCTGCACCTGCTCCCACAAGGTGTATTCCGACGGTGGCGTGCGGTTGCCCATCACCACGTGGACTTGCAGGCGCTTGCCGTCCTTGGTGCGGTAGCCCTCGCTGTCGCGCTGGGTCCAGCCGGCCTGGTCGAGCAACTGCGCGGCACGGGCCGGGTCGTAATCCTGGGCGTGCTGGAACTCCGGGCTGTAGAAGCGCGTGGCCGGGCTCAACGGCCCACCGGCGCGGGGGAATTCGTTGAAGTACACGCTCTTCAACGCGCCCTCGATGTCGGAGCTGCGCACGAAGGCTTCGCGCACCCGCAAGTCATCGAACGGCGCACGGGTGATGTTCAGCGTGCCGTTGGTGGGGTTGCCGGGGCGCTGGGCGATCACCAGGGTCAGGTCCGGGTTGCGTCGCGCGGCCTCGTGGGATTCGGGGGGCAAGGCTTCGATCACGTCGACCTCACCGGCCTGCAAGGAGGCGAAGCGTACGGAAGGTTCCTGGATGAACTTCCAGACGATCCGGTCGAGCCAGGCCGGGCCTTGGTGTTTGGCGGTGGGTGGGGCCCAGTTGTAGTCGGGGTTGCGCACCAGTTCGACTTGGCTTTGGCGGTCCCAGCGCACGACCTTGAACGGCCCGCTGCCGACCGGGCTTTCGCAGTTCACGTCGCGGGAGCGCAGCAGTGCGGTGGGGGACTCGATGCCGAGGAAGCCTTGGGCGAGGACTTCAAGAAATGCGGCGTAAGGCGTGGCCAGGTGCACCACTGCGGTGTATTCGTCGAGCACGTCGGTGCTGCGGTATTGGCGGATGTAGCCGCCTGCGGTGCTGGATTGGGTCTTGGGGTTGGCCATGTGGTCGAGATTGGCCTTAACCGCGGCGGCGTTGAACGGGGTGCCGTCGGTGAAGTGCACGTCGTGACGCAGGTGGAAGGTGTAGGTCAGGCCGTCGGGGGAGACTTCCCAGGTCTTGGCGAGCCAGGGGCCGATGCGGCCGTCAGCGTCCATCGAGACCAAGGAGTCCAGGTATTGCTGGGCGACGAATACTTGGGGCATGTCGCCGGCCACGTGGGGGTCGAGACAGGTGGGTTCGCGGTCGGTGGCGTAGACCAGGGTGCCGCCCTTTACCGGCTGGTCACTGCGTGCAACGGTTTTGCCGCCTTGGCCACAGCCGAGCAGCAGGTAGCAGAGTGCGGCGGTGCCGGCTAGGAGTGAGTGCTTGAGCAACGGGCTGGATCGTCGCGGGTAAGGGGCGGGTTCTCGCATGATGACTGAGGCCTAAAGTCCGGGAATTGGGTTATTGCACAAGGCATGCCGGGTTTCAGGGTCCGTAAACACGGGATATTGGGAGGGCGGGAGATTGGGGAAAACGACAATGTGTGTGGCAACTGTTGGTCAGGCAACAGCTAGGTCGTGCGGGGACGTGTGGGGGCCGAGCTTGGTCACCACCTTGGTTATGCTCAGGGCGCGGAGCGCCCTGAGCAGTCGACCAATCAGCGCAATGGCAAGAGTGGCAAAACGGTTCTGACCGACGACGGCCCGCTTCGTCTGGATATCCCCAGAGACCGCGATGGTAGCTTCGCCCCGATCCTGATCCCCAAGCACGAACGCCGCTTTACAGGCTTCGACGACAAAATAATTGCCGCCCGGGGCATTACGGTGCGTGAGATCCGCGCTTTTCTGTCCGAGCAGTATGGAACCGACGTGTCCCATGACTTCATCAGCTCAGTCACCGATGCAGTCATGGAAGAAGTCGGCGCCTGGCAGCAGCGTCCCTTGGAGCCTATGTATCCGGTCATCTTCTTTGATGCGCTACGGGTCAAAATCCGGGACGAGGGGTTAGTGCGCAACAAGGCTATTTATCTGGCGCTGGGCGTATTACCCGATGGCACACGCGACATTCTGGGGATCTGGATCGAGAGCACCGAGGGCGCCAAGTTTCGGATGAAGGTCTTCAACGACCTCAAAACCCGTGGGGTAGAAGATGTTTTGATCGCCGTCACAGATGGCCTCAAAGGAATACCGGAGGCTTTGGGAGCGGTTTTTCCTGCCACGACGCTGCAAACCTGCATCGTGCATCTGATCCGCAACAGCTTGGACTATGCCGCTTGGGATAAGCGTCGGGCACTGGCCAAAGCGCTCAAGCCGATCTACCAGGCAATCAATGCCGATGTGGCCGAGCAAGAGCTTAACGCCTTTGAAGCGGAGCCTTGGGGTAAGCAGTATCCGACTGTAGTTGCTGCATGGCGTCGCGCCTGGGATCGGGTTATACCTTTTTTGTCTTCCCGGCAGGTATCCGAAAAGTGGTCTACACAACCAATGCCATCGAAAGCATCAATGCCCAGTTACGCAAGATCATCAAGACTCGAGGGCACTTCCCGACTGATGAGGCCGCGACGAAACTGATATGGCTTGGGTTGCGCAACATCATAGCCAACTGGGGCCACGCGGCACACGACTGGAAAGTGGCAATGAATCAATTTGCGATCCTGTACGGAGACCGATTTACCAGACCGAGCTGGTAAACCAACGGCCTGCCTGGCGGCAGGCCCTAACCAGCCCGAACACAAAAAAACTGATACTCCCACCTCATCCCACAGAAACCACCAAAGGCACCCGATAGCGCACCAACGGCAACGGCTCATCATGTTCCACCACAGTCTTTTCAGTATGCGGTTCAGCCACAAATCCAAGCGCGTGATAGAAACCCAGAGCACGCCGATTCCTCTGCACCACCCAAACGGTCGCACTCGTATACCCAGCCTCGACCAACTGCTCCCGAACCCGCCCCCAAAGCCGCGTGCCAATCCCCTGCCCCCAAATCCCGGGCAACAGATTGAGCGCACGCAATTCTCCAGTGGCCGACGACGCATCCACATCCCGACTGCTGCCAAAGGACGCCCACGCCACCAGCTCCCCATCCAGCTCCACCACCCACACCGACAATGTGCCACCGGCTATGGCCTGGGCCAGAAAGGCCGTGCGCTGGGACACACCGTTGTTCAGATCAGCGAGAAAACGCTCGGACAAAATCTCCCGATACGCCGCCTGCCACGTCTGCAAATGGATGTGCGCCAACCGCGGCGCGTCTTCCACCCGGGCAGCCCTGAAATGCAGTGAGCCTTCAGGTACCCCACTCACGATGGAAACCGCAACGGCGACGTCGGCTGAAGCAACGCCGCAGGATCCCGATAACGCGCGCCAAAATGGTCATGCGGCAACCGCGCCTGCCCAGCCCCAAACAACCGCTCCCGCAGAGTCTCCCCCTCGTTATAACGCTCACGAAACCGTCCACGACGACGCAATTCCGGCACCACCAACTCAATAAAATCCCGCGCCGTCTCAAACGACAGGTACTGCCGAAGATTAATCCCGTCGACCCCATCCTCATCCAGCCATTTCTCAATCGCATCCGCCACCACCGTCGGCGTACCCGCAACAAAAAAACGCTCGCGGTTGAAGCCACCCAACTGCGCCAATACCGCCCCCACAGTGGAGCCCGCTTTGTAACGGCTCAAGCTCTCCCACCCCTTGACCTGACGACTCACCAGATCACTGATCAAGGTATCGCGAGGATACGCCGTCAAGTCGATCGCCGATTGCCCATGAGCCAGGGAGGCCTCGACACTCACCAGCTTGCGGTAGCTGTCGAGCTTGGCACTGACCTCCTCATCAGTCCGTCCGACGATCACCCCGGCCATGACGATAAACTTCAACCCCGCCGGATCGCGATCATGCTCCACCGCCTTCTGCCGCATGGCCTGGATATTCGCTCGCACCGCCGGCGCATCGTTACCACCGGTGAACACCACTTCAGCATGCCGCCCGGCAAACTCGATACCCGCCGGTGAACCGGTGGCCTGGAACAACACCGGCGTACGTTGCCGCGAAGGCTGGCACAGGTGGGGGCCGGCGACCTTGAAGTGCTCACCGACGTGGTTGATGTAGCGCACCTTGCCCGGGTCGGTGTAGATCCGGCGCTCGCGGTCGACGATTACCGCGTCGTCGTCCCACGAGCCTTCCCAAAGTTTGTACAACACGTCCAGATATTCATCGGCGATCTCGTAGCGGTGATCATGGACCACCTCATTGTCGTGCCCGAAGTTGCGCGCCGCATTCGGCAAATACGAGGTGACGATGTTCCAACCCACCCGCCCCTTGGTCAGGTGATCGAGGGTGCTCATGCGGCGGGCGAAGGCAAACGGCGGTTCGTAGGTGGTGGAAAAGGTCGCGCCGAAGCCAAGGTTTTTAGTCACCCCGGCCATCGCCGGAATCACCAGCAGCGGGTCGTTGCTGGGGATCTGCATGCCTTCACGCAACGAGGTTTCAGGGCCATCACGAAAACGGTCGTAGGTGCCAATCACGTCGGCCAGGAACACACCGTCAAAGGTGCCGTATTCCAGCAATTGCGCCAGCTCGGTCCAGTAGTCGAGGTCGTTGAAGCGGTGTCGGTTGTTGTCCGGGTGCACCCACAAACCATGGACGATGTGACTGACGCAGTTCATTTCAAACAAATTCACGTGCAGTTGCTTGGGCACCTGAAGCACTCCTTTCGTAGATAAGTTTTCCAATACGTCAGATCGCGACGTTCAGATAGAACGCGACTGGCGTGTAGTCGGTTTCAAGGGTCGGGATCGCGTCGATCAGCGCGCGGGTATAGGCATGGGCCGGGCGGTCGAACACGGCGCGTACCGAGCCGGACTCCACCACTTCGCCGGCCTTCATCACCAGTACGCGTTCACTGACGTGATTGATCACCCCCAGGTCGTGGGAGATGAACAGGCAGGCCAGGCCGAGGCGGCGCTTGAGGTCGTCGAGCAGCTCCAGAATCTGTGCCTGTACCGACACGTCCAGCGCCGAGACCGGTTCATCGCAGATAAGGATTTGGGGCTCGGAAGCCAACGCCCGGGCAATCGCGATGCGCTGACGTTGGCCGCCGGAGAGTTCGATGGGTCGGCGGGACAAGGCGCTGGCATCGAGGCGCACCAGTTCCAGCAGTTCCAGTGCGCGGTCGCGCCGTGCGTGACGCGGTACACCGGCCACCACCAGCGCTGCGAACAGCACACGCTGCACGGTGTAGCGCGGGTCGAAGGAGCTGAGGGGGTCCTGGAACACCACTTGCACCGCACGCCGGGCTTCGCGTTTTTGCCGGGTGTCGAGGTCGGACCAGCGCTGGCCCTTGATCCATACCTCGCCGGCATCGGCGGTTTCCAGGCCGAGTATCAGGCGGGTCAAGGTGGTCTTGCCGCAGCCCGATTCGCCCACTACCCCCAGGGTTTCGCCGCGACGCAGCTGCAACGACACCTGGTTCAACACCGTGCGGGTTTTGGCGTCGGGACCAACAAAGGTTTTGGAGAGATCACGCGCTTCGAGCAGCACCTCGCCTTCGGGAGCAGGCCCCGGTTCAACTGCCGTAAGCAACCGGCGTGTGGGCTGGAAGTGCACGGCCTTGGCCGCCCGCAGCAGCAGTTGCGTATACGGATGACGCGGGTCTTGCAGGACCTGCTCGGTGCTGCCCTCCTCCACGATCACCCCATGGCGCATCACGGCCACGCGATCGGCCAGGCGCGAGACCACCGACAGGTCATGGCTGACCATCAGCAGCGCGTTGTCTTTGCCCCGCAGGCTTTCCAGCAGCGCGATGACCTGGGCCTGCACCGTTGCATCCAGTGCCGTGGTGGGTTCATCGGCAATGATCAGCCGTGGGTTGCAGGCGATGGCCGAGGCGATCAACGCACGCTGGCGCAAACCGCCGGAAAGTTGCCAGGGGTATTGGCTGGCGCGCAGTTCCGGTTCCGGCACGCCAACATCCCGCAGCAGCTCCAGCACCCGCAAGCGGCGCGCTTCCAGACCCAACGTGGTGTGCAGGTGCAACGGCTCCTCGATCTCGGCACCGACGCGGCGTAGCGGGTCCAGCGCGCCGAGGGCGTCCTGCATCACAAAGCCGATGCTCGCGCCGCGCAGTTGCTGCCAGGCCCGCTCATTGAGCTGGCGCAGGTCGACGCCCTGGAAGGCCAGCTTGGCGGCCTGGACATGAGCGTCCTTGCCGGTGAGGCCGGCCAGGGTGCGGGCAGTGACGCTTTTGCCGGAGCCCGACTCCCCCACCAGCGCCAGGCATTCACCGCGATGAAACTGCAGGCTGACGCCGTGCAACACCGGCTCGGCCTGGCCGAAACGGACCGTCAGGTCGCGGATATCGACCAGCGGGCCGAGGGTATGGATGTTCATCGTCATAGGGGCTTTCCTTCGCTGCGGCGCAAGAGTTCGCGGCCGATGGCACTGATGGAGACAACGGTCAGGGTGATGATCAGGGCGGGCCAGGCCACCAGCCACGGCGCATTGGCCAGGAAGCTGCGCCCGATGGACATCATCCCGCCCCACTCCGGCGCGGGCGGCGGTGCGCCGAAGCCGAGGAAGCTCAAGGCGGCGCCGGCGGTGAGCGCGCCGCCGACGCCGATGGTGGCGAGGATCAGCACCGGCTTGAAGGCATTCGGCAGGATGTGCCGCAGCACCACCGCCAGATGGGATTGGCCGAGGGTGACAGCGGATTCGACGTAGCCGGCGTTGCGTACGCTGAGGGTTTGCGCCCGCACCAGCCGCGCATAACGCGGCACGCCGGCGATGCCAATCGCGAGTATCAGGTTGGCCGTGCCCTGGCCGAAAAACGTGATGATCACCAGCGCCAGCAACAGGTCGGGAAACGACAGCAGCACGTCGATCCCGCGCATCAGGGCGCCATCCAGCCAACGCGGACCAAGGCCGGCGATCAACCCGAGCACGGTGCCCCAGGCCAATCCCAGCGCGGTGGCAGCGAGGCCCATGAACAGCGACGAGCGCACGCCATAAATCAACCGGCTGAGCACGTCGCGCCCGTTCTCATCGGTGCCCAGCCAATACACGTTGCTCGGCGCCTGGAACGCCAGGCGCGCCGACGCCTCCAGCGGGTCATAGGGGGCCAGCCATTGCGGAACAACGGCGGCCAACAGCAGCAGGGCAACAAACACCCCGGCGAGCAATAGGCCCGGCCGCAGCCGGGTCAGCCCGGCAAGACGCAACGGGCGAATGCCGCTCAACGTATCAATGGTCTGCGTCATGCCAGGCTCCTCGTTCTAGGGCGCAGGGTTGGGAATGCGCTGGTGGATGGCCTGGATCTGCGCCTTGATCTCGTCGCTGAGGCTCACGTCCAGCGCGCCGAGGTTGTCGCGCAATTGCGCCAGGCTGGTTTGCCCGGTGAGCGCGCTGGTGACGAAGGGTTTGTCGATGATGAAGGCCAGGGCCAACTGGGCCGGCGTCAGGCCATGCTGCCGGGCAATTTCCACGTAGCCGGTGATGGCTTCCTGGGCCGAGGCGCTGTCGTAGCGGTTGAAGGTGCGGTACACCGCCGACAGTCGCGAGCCCTCGGGACGTGCGCCGCCCAGGTATTTGCCGGTGAGCGCACCGAAGGCCAGCGGCGAGTACGCCAGCAGGCCGACGCCTTCGCGGTGGGTGAACTCCGAGAGGCCGCCCTCGTACAGGCGATTCAGCAGGCTGTAGGGGTTTTGCACACTGGCAATTCGCGGCAGGCCGAGGCGTTCGCTTTGCTTGAGAAACTCGGCGACGCCCCACGGGGTTTCGTTGGAAACGCCGATGTGACGCACCTTGCCGGCCTTCACCTGATCGGCCAGCACCGCCAGGGTTTCCTCGATGGCGACGCTCTGGGTGTCTTCCCGATACGGGTATTCGCGCTGGCCGAAGATGTTGGTGGTGCGGTCCGGCCAGTGCAGCTGGTAGAGGTCGAGGTAGTCGGTGTTCAGGCGTTTGAGGCTGCCGTCCAGGGCTTCGACGATGTTGCGCCGGTCGTGGTGGCTGAGGCCGTCGCGGATGTGTTGCTGGCTGCAGGGGTCACGGGCCGGGCCGGCGATTTTGCTCGCCAGGATCACCTCGTCCCGGCGACCACTGGCCGCCAGCCAACTACCGATGTAGCGCTCGGTGGTGCGCCAGGTTTCGGCCTTGGTGGGCGTGGGGTACATCTCGGCGGTGTCGATGAAGTTGATGCCTTCGGCCAGCGCCAAATCAATCTGCTGATGGGCATCGGCTTCGGTGTTCTGGTGGCCCCAGGTCATGGTGCCCAGGCCCAGCACGCTGACTTGGATATCGCTGTTGCCCAATTGGCGGTAACGCATGGGTGATCCTTTTTTATTCAAGGGTTGAAGGCTCATACCGCACTCGCTTCGTCGCGGGCGGCCTGCTGCTCGGCGTCGGCGGCTTGCAGGCTGCGCCAGGCGGCGTTGGGGGTGACGTCGTTGAGGTAGTAGTTGCCCAGGGCCCGTTCGCGAAAGATCGCCGGGTTATGGGAGGCCAGGGTGCGCGCGTTGCGCCAATGCCGGTCGAAACGTCGCGACTCGCTGGTGGCGGAGGCGCCGCCGACTTCGAACAGCAGCGTGGTGGCTTCCAGTACTTGTTCCAGCACGATCTGTTGCGCCTGAAAAGCGCGGATCTCCGCCTCGGTGTAATGCTCTTCGTTGGCGTAGCCGCCCTGCTCTGCTTCGTGCACCTCCTGAAGGACCTCGGCAACGGCCAGCACCTGGGTACGGGCGGCATAGGCCAGGCTCGACAGGCGACCGATCACCCGCTGCACCAGCGGATCGTCCTTGGGGCTCGATTGCCCCGGCACGCCAAACGCGCGGGTGCGGCCTTTGACGAATTCGGTGGCGTCGCGCAGCACGGCGTTGGCGATGCCGGCCAGGGTCGCCAGGTGGAACAGCTGGTAGAACGCGCTCAGGTAGGACTCGGCGCGCAGTTCGTCTTTCTTGAAGCGCCGTACGATGTGCTGCGCCGGTACGTCGACCGCCTTGAAGCGCGTGGTACCGCTGCCGGTGAGGCGCTGGCCGAAGCCGTCCCAGTCATCCTCGACGGTGACACCCGGCGCGTCGGTACGCACCGCGAGGCTGACAAAATCCTCGCCATCCAGGGCAACGGCGGCGATCCAGTTGGCGTACAGCGTGCCGGTGCAGTAGTACTTCTCGCCGTCCAGCTGCCAGCCGGAATCGACGGCGCTGAGGGTCACCGAGTTGCGGGTGGTGTCGGTGCGTTCGGCCATGGCCGCGCCCCACAGCTCGCCGTCGACGACTTTGGCGAACCAGTAATTTTGGGACTCGCCGTCACGGCTGGAAATCCGGCCCTCAACAAACCCGAAATGCGCGCGCACGATCTGCGGCAGGTTTGAATCCGCCTCCCCCAGTTCAATCAACAGGCGAAACAACTGCGGCAAACTCGCACCCAGGCCGCCCAATGCCTGCGGCACACGCAGGGCGCCAAAGCCGGCCTCCCGCAGCCACGCCACCGCATCATGGGCCAGCTCGCGTTGCTGCTCGCGGGCGACGGCGGTGTCGGCTATCCGTGCAAATACGTCGGCGAAACGCTGGTGCAAGTCGGCATAACTCACCGCAGCGGGGATCGAAGCACTCATGGTTTTTCCTTCTTCAAAGACACTCACGCTTGATTGGCCCGGGGGTCAATCCAGCGGTTGATCAAATCGACGGCCAGGTTCACCAGCACGTACACCGTGGCCGCGAGCAGGGTCACCCCCAGCACCATCGGCACGTCTTTGTTGCTGGTGGCATCGAGCATCAAGCGCCCGATGCCCTGGCGTGCGAACAGCAATTCCACCACCACCGCGCCCCCCAGCAGGCTGGCGAACACGAACCCGGCCAGGGTCACCAACGGCACCAGCGCGTGGCGCAACGCATGGCGCAGGCGCACAGCGGTTTCGGACAGGCCGCGTGCGCGGGCCATGGCGATAAAGGGTTGTTCGAGGGTGTCTTCCAGGGACTGACGCAGCAGTTGGGTCAGCACCGCGGCTACCGGCAAGGCCAGCGCGACCGAGGGCAGGATCAACGAACGCCAGCCCACGGAACCGGACGGCGGCAACCAGTGCCAATGAAACGAAAACACCAGCAACAGCAGCATGCCGATCACAAACGAAGGCGCCGACGACAGCACCAGTTCGCTGCCGGAGGCGACTGAGCGCACCCAGCGCGAGCGGTTGGCGGTGAGGATTGCGCACACCAGGGCCAACACCACCGCCAGCAGCGCGGCGCTCAGGGACAGTTGAATGGTGGCGCCAATCTGCTCGGCAATCGCCTGCTGCACCGGGATACGCAAGCGGTAGGACTCGCCGAGGTCACCATGGGCCAGGCGTACCAGGTAATGGCCGTATTGCACGATCAGGGGCTGGTCCAGGCCGTATTCGGCACGCACCCGGGCCAACAGCTCCGGCGTGGGCATCGAATCCGGGCCGCCGAGGATCGCCAGCGCCGTATCTCCGCCGCTGAAATTGACCGCGAGAAAGGTCAGCGTCGCCGCGCCCCACAGCACACCGATGCCCGCCAGCAGGCGCCAGGCGATGGATTTGAACAGGCTCATGGTTGCCCCCGGCCCAGCCAGATGCTGGTGAAAAACGGTACGTTGTGGGAGGTATCAAAAATCACGCCCTGGACTTGCCGGCCATACGCGGTGAGCACCTGGCTTTCCACCGAAGGCACCGCCGGGACGGTTTCGGTCAGGCGCTTTTGCGCTTCGCCGTAGAGCGCCTGCAATTCAACCGGGTCGCGGGATTGGCGAGCGGCGCTGAGTACCCGATCCAGCTCGGCATCACGAAAGCGCCCGACGTTCTGGCCGATGATCTTGTTGGTGCTGATGGCCTGGCTGTGATAGAGCACGAACAGGCCGTCGGGTGTGTTGGTGTGCCAGTAACCGCCGGCCAGCGCCTGGAATTTCCCGGCGTAGCGTTTCTCGGTCACCCGGGTCAGCGGCAGCATTTCGATGAGCATCTCAAACCCGACTTTTTTCAGGTCGGCCTGGATGGCCACCGAAACGCTGGCGGGAAACGCCGGGTTGTCATAGGACAGCATCGTTGCCTTCAGGCGCTGACCGTCCTTGGTTCGATAGCCCTGGGCATCGCGCCCGGTCCAGCCAGCGTCGTCCAGCAGCGCATTGGCGGCTTTGACGTCGTAGGCCAGGGCGTCGTTGTTGGGTTGATAAAACCGGGTGTTAGCCGCCAGGAAATCCGCCTTGGCGATGTATTCGCCGAAGCCTGAAATCCATGCCAGCCCTTCGCGGTCGATGGCCTTGGCGACTGCGCGGCGCACGCGTACGTCGTCAAACGGTGGCTGTTCAACGTTGAAGGTCATGCTGCGGCTCGGGTTGCCTTTGCGGATCCGGCTGCGCATCACCAGGTTCGGGTTGGCACGAATGGCGGCGGCGTTCTGGGCCGGCGCGTCGAGGGCGAAATCCGACTGGCCGGACTCCAGCGCCGTGAAGCGGATCATGGCTTCGGGGACGTAGCTCAACTCGATACGGTCCAGGTAGGCCTCACCCTTGTGCCGCGTCACCGGTGGCGCCCAGTTGTAGCCGGGCCGCTTGATGAACACCGCACCCTGGTCACGGGTGTAGCTCTGCAACAGGAACGGGCCGCTGCCGATGGGATGTTCAGCGATGGTCTTGGGCGCTTCGCGAATCTGCTTGGGGGAGATCATGCTCAGCCAGGACTGCGCCAGCACGTCGAGGAAGGGTGTGTAGGGTTCGCGCAAGTGGGCTTCGAAGGTGTAGTCATCGATGACCTTGCCGCCCAGGTACGGCGCGATATAGGCCGCAGCCAGCGGGGACTTGGTCGCCGGATCGCGCATGTGCTCCAGGTTGGTTTGCAGCGCCTGGGCGTTGAATTTCTCGCCGTCGCTGAAGGTCACGTCATCGCGCAGGTGAAAGGTGTAGGTCTTGCCGTCCTCGGAGATGTCCCAGGAGCGGGCCAGCCATGGGCTGATATTGCCCTGCTCGTCCTGATACACCAGGCAATCGTAGAGAATTCGGCCCATCCATTGGATGTTGCCGTTGGATAAGGCGTGAACATCGAAACTGCCGGCGTCGGAGGCGGCGGACACTCGCAAAGTTCCACCGCTGCGACCCGGTGACGGCTCATAAAAGTCCGCCGCCGAATAAGTCACCACACCATTAGTGACGACCCCATCGGCCGCCGAAGTTTCATGTTGTGGTGCCGCAGCCGGTGAACAGGCATTGATCGCCAGGGACAGCGATATAACTGCCGACAGTTTCAGGATGGTTGTCAATGACGCGTCCTTAGAGGAACTCTATAAACACTGAAAGTTTGCAACTACAGGGTGTAATGCAGTGAGCATGCCAGTCTTTCAGAAACGCCACCCCATCCATAAAACAAGCGCGAACCCCTTAAAAAACGGGCGTAATCCTGCCAAACACTTATATGGTTATACCCGTTATACGACCTTGAGTTGTTGGTAGCATTACACACTGCTTATCAACTGTTGCGTTTGCGACAGTTGAAGTAAATCCGGCAATAAAGTTGACTGTTGAAAATTAAACACTGATTCAAAACAAAGTATCCCGCAGAACACTTACCTCCCACTAAGCGCCCGTAATCCTTGGCAAATAGCGTTGGCATAGAAACTGCTCAGAGCGAAACAGGCATGACTATTCGAATAGAAAGCTGGGGCTATCTTTATCTATTCACAAGGAACACGCTTAATGGATCCGATCTTTCGGGGAGAGTTGCAGAAGTTGACACTTGCCGTGCGGCAAGCCACTTGGCTGGCGATGCTGGGACTGGGCTCGGCCCTGGTGTTTTCCGCCAGCGCACAGGCAGAGGATGAGGTCACACCGACAACCGGTACACGGCTAAAGACCGTGACGGTGGAGGCACAAAAAATCACGCCCGTGGAGGCGGCAAAGAGTCAGTTGTCCGAGGTGCCCGGCGGCACCAGCGTGGTGGACAGCGAACAGGTGGCCAAGGGGCGCACCGCCACCTTGCAGGACACCCTCGCCTACCAGCCGGGTGTGTTCGTGCAGTCCACCGGTGGTAACGACGCGGCCAAGATCTCGATTCGGGGCTCGGGGGCCAACACCTCGCCGGGGTATTTCCGTGAGGGCATCAAGTTCCTGTTCGACGGCCTGCCGATCACCGGCCCGGGCGGCACACCCTACGAATTCCTCAACGGCTCGGGGGTGAACTACACCGAAATCCTGCGCGGTGCCAACGCCTTCCAGTACGGCGCACTGAGCCTTGGCGGCGCCATCAATTTCGTCAACCAGACCGGCTACACCGCACCCGGGCTACGGGTGCGCGCGGAAACCGGGAGCTACGGCTATAACAAGCAAAGCCTGAGTGTCGGCGGCGTCGAGGGCGCGTTCGATTACTACCTGAATGCCGACAACTACCGCAGCGATGGCTACCGCGATTACAGCCTGTCGAAAAGCCAGGGCGTGGTGGCGAACTTTGGCTACCGCTTCAGCCCGCAACTCGAAACCCGGGTGATGCTGCGTTACCGCGACGAGTTCCACAACGACCCGAGCGCCACCACCCTGGATGCGGTGAAGCACCACTCCGACCGCGCCAGTGCCACCGCCGAAAGCAGCGGCGCCGGCAGCCGTCGCCCCGGCAGCGTATGGTTGGGCAGCAAGACCACCTACACCTTTGAGGACGACGCCACCCTGTCGGTGGGCTTCGTCTACTACCAGTACGCCCACAACAACAGCCCGAACAGCCCGAGCAACCCCAGCTACTGGGACTGGCATGACCTGAGCGCGGTGATCAACTACGACCGCCGCGACACCCTGTACGGCCACGAAAGCCGCTCCAGCCTGGCCTTCACCTCCACCGAACACCTCAAGGGCCAGGTCGACTCCACCTTCGCCAACAAACAGACCCGCAAGTTCGTCGACTACAGCTCGTCTTTCGATCACGTGTTCTCCGTGGGCAACGACCTGGAACTGGTGGACGGCCTGTGGCTGACCAGTGGCGTCTCGGCGATCAACGTACGGCGCCATGCCGGCGTCAAGGAAGCCCTGGTGGCCAACACCACCACGTACCCGAGCGATGTGACCTACGACAACTGGAGCCTGGCACCGCGAATCGGCGTGCGTTACGAGTTCACCCCGCAACTGCAAGTGTTCGCCAACGTCAGCCGCTCCGTCGACCCACCGGCATCGTGGGAATACTCCGGCTCCGGGCCGACCTCGCCGTACGTACGGCCGCTGGTGGAGCAGAAAGCCAATACCGTGGAAGTCGGGATCAAGGGTTCGTCAGGCATCTTCGACGGCAGCCTGGCGCTCTACCGCTCATGGGTGAAAAATGAATTGCTCAACGTGCAGATCATTCCGGCCACCTCCACCGCAGCGGCGGTAACCGGTGCATTCAACGCCACACCGACGATCCACCAAGGGATCGAGGCCGGCTTGAATACACGCCTGTGGGAAAACACCTCGGGTGAAAAAATCACCCTGCGCCAGGTGTACACCTACAACGACTTCTACTACCGGCACGACCCGACCTTTGGCGACAACCAGTTACCGGGGATTCCGAAGCATATCTATCAGGGCGAGGTGCAGTATCAGCACCCGGCGGGCTTCTATACCGGGGTGAACGTGCAATCGGCTTCGCGTACGGCGGTGGACTATGCGAACAGCTTCTATGCGCCCTCCTACACAATCTTCGGGGCGAATGTGGGGTATGAAACGCCGAGCAAGGACTGGAAGGTGTCGCTGGATGTGAAGAACCTGACCAATCAGAAGTACGTGACGGCGGTACAGCCGCTGTATGACGCGAAGGGGCAGGATACGGCGTCGTTGTATCCGGGGGAAGGGATCGGGGCTTATGTGGCGGTGGAAATGCGCTATTGAGTCGGCATCGACCGCCGGGGTTATCGCATAACCTTAGCTGTCGACGTTCTTATTCCTCTTGCGCTGACGGGGCTCAACTCGCATTGGGCAACGAATCAGGGATGGGCAAACACCCGCAGCCTGTCATTCCGCATCCAAGTTCTGCGCCAGAAAATCCACCAGCTCGAGCGGACTCCGACTGTCAATCACCTTGTAGATCAGATCGCGTTTACTGCGCGGCAACTTCTTGACCACGCTCTTCGCCGAGGCCCTAACGGCTTCGTCGGTCCCATGGATACGTGCCGCGAGCAGCAGCACGAGCGTGGCGTCAGTGAGGTTCATGGCAAGACCCAAAAAATAGGCACCGCAGTGTACCGACTCTTGTCTTTTTCGTACTAGCCCCCTTACAAAACGATGTCTAGCAGTATCCATATTTCGATTGCCGCACAAAAGGACACGCGCCAAAAGGATGGGTAAGGGTTGGAAGGGAATGGGGAGTCAAGGGTAAGAGCCCTATCCGAAAAGGCTAAAAGGCCACTGACCCAACCATTTCCCGGAGGTCACGATGCTCAGTCTGTTTCGCCACAAAAGGCAGAAGCCCCCTCCGTCACCGACCGTGAGCATCGCCGAAGGTTACTTGCCCATCGAGTCGGCCCACAGCTTGTTAGCAGCGGAGCACCGCCGCCAGTTACTCGATCGCATCTGGCAGTACACCGCCCTCTCCCATGCGCAGTTCGTCCAACTCTATGTAAATCCGATCCATCGCTACGCCGAACAGGTCCAGCAACTCCCGGCCAGCGAGACGCACCACCATGCGTATCTCGGCGGCATGCTCGACCATGGACTGGAACTGGTCGCGTGCAGTCTGAAACTGCGTCAATCCTATCTGCTGCCCACCGGCGCCGCGCCCGAAGACCAAGCCGCCCAGACTGATGCCTGGTCCGCCGGAATCGCCTATGGTGCCCTGCTGCATGACATCGGCAAGATCGCCGTGGACCTGCAGGTCGAACGTCAGGATGGTCGTCTTTGGCATCCTTGGCAGGGCCCCTTGGATCAGCCCTACCGCTTTCGCTACATCAAGGGTCGCGACTATCACCTGCACGGCGCTGCCGCAGGCTTGCTCTACACCCAGATTCTCGACCGACCTATCCTGGACTGGCTCAGTGGATTTCCGTCGCTGTGGGCCAGTTTGCTGTATGTCCTGGCCGGTCAGTACGAGCGTGCCGGCGTGCTCGGTGAGTTGGTGATTCAAGCCGACCGCGTCTCCACCGCGCAAAACATAGGCGGAAATCCAAGCAAGGCGCTACAAGCACCGATTCATTCGCTGCAACATCACTTGATCAGCGGACTGCGTCACCTGGTCCATCACGAGCTGAAACTCAACCAGCCGGGTGCCGCAGGATGGCTGACCCAGGACGCCCTATGGCTGGTCAGCAAGACCGTCACCGACAAGCTGCGAGCCTACCTGCTGTCGCAGTCGATTGAAGGTATTCCTTCATCCAACATCGCCGTGTTCGACGAACTGCAATCGCATGGACTGGTCGAGTCTACCCCCGAAGGCAAAGCCATCTGGACTGCGCTCGTTGCACAGGGAAACTGGCAGCAGAGTTTTACCTTTCTGCGCCTTCAACCGGCGCTGATTTGGGGAAGCGAAGACCGCCCCGAAGCTTTCAGTGGAACGGTGAGCATTGCACTCGATGACAATCAGCCCAACGCTCCCGTACCACCACTCTCCCCCAAGGCAGTCAATACAAGATCAGATCAAAGCTCTTCGTTGCCAGATCCCATGGCGATCGAAGATGCCGACTATCTCGGCACGCTACTGGATATGTTCGACTCGGGAGAACCTGGATTTCGTGAAGTAACGTCAGAAAGCGCTCCCGAAATCTCATATTCACATTCGAACAACCCAGGCCAGGCTTTCCTAAGTTGGGTCAGGGAAGGCATCCAAAGCCACAAGCTGATCATCAATGACAGCAAGGCCAAAATCCACACGGTATGTGGCGGCGTATTTCTGGTCACGCCTGGTCTCTTCCAACGTTATGTCCAGGAGTTTCCTGGTATCTCACATGGGGCCGATCAAGAAATTGAAGAATGGCATTGGGTACAGAAGCAGTTCGAAAAACTAAAGGTCCACAGGAAGCGAGACGACGGTTTGAACATCTGGACATGCCAAGTTGAAGGCCCACGGAGAAAGGCCAAACTCAAGGGCTACTTACTCGAAGATTACAAGCTACTCTTCGAATCACCGCCCCCAGAAAACCCTTACCTCATGCTTGAGGCCTAGAATTTCGTTACCGTGGATTTGCGATAGCTAGTGGTTCGGACAATTGTGAGTTAGATGAGCCTGCGACCGAAAGCCATCCCCTTCTAGGTTGGCCAACCCAAACCGTTGACATCGTCCCACGCGGTAAGGCTCCAAAGAAATACAGTCCGACAACGTATCGGTTAGACGCAGCTTTCACGTTCAGGTGGGTGATCAGCTAGCAAGCTTGTGCTTGCCGATTCACTGCGCTGGTCAAGGAACGACAATGCGATCTCCAAGCCGCTTTCGTACGGCTTCTCTCAACTGGACTTTGCCGAGATCGTCGAGAATTGAGGCTGAAAGAGGTTCGGAAGCCATCAACAATTGACGTCCAGGATGATCCGGTTCAAGCAGATCGAGGATTCGATCGGCAGTCGTACGATCACCCCTGGCCATAGCGTTGGCGCCAACCAGCAGCAGAGCGCGTCGCTTGTTCGAGTTGGCGACCCGCTCAAAGAGTTTAAGGGCATTTTCCGCGGAAGCATGGGCCCCGACGAGATGAGCCGCTGACGCGGCAAGGATTGGCGGCGTACTCAGCAGAAACGCGGATGTCAGATGCGCGACAATGCTAGGGTCTACGAAATCGGCGTCGGCCAGGGCTTCGATGGCGTCGAGACGTATCCAACGGGCTTCC
The DNA here is from genome assembly GCF_049132125.1 of Pseudomonas sp. NFX5. Taxonomy (NCBI): domain Bacteria; kingdom Pseudomonadati; phylum Pseudomonadota; class Gammaproteobacteria; order Pseudomonadales; family Pseudomonadaceae; genus Pseudomonas; species Pseudomonas sp. NFX5. The sequence continues at coordinate 175,290 of NZ_JAFMZG010000032.1, read as the reverse complement.
GGAATATTGACGAGGTTCAATATTTTCTGCTGGATTCTCGCACTGCAGCAATTCGCTGCGACGATCAGGGCATTTCGGCTAAGCGCGCGGTCGAGCGTTGTGGTGGCAAGATCGAGAAGAGTATTGCCGATTGCATCGGATAAGGGACCGTTCACTGCAAGGGCAACGACCGCCTCTTGGGCAATATCAAAGCTCTCGGGCTCGTCGTAGTGCGGTTCGGCGCTCGACCAAGTGTCATGTATCAGAAACAACAGCGTTTTGAGGTGATCCGGGTGCGGCCGTTCTGCAAGCAGGGCGACTAAGGCGCGGCGAACGCGGCTTCCAGGATCGGATGCCATTGCGAGGATTGCAGGCGGCAAGGGGTCCGGGAATGTCGGCGCCAGATGTAACAGCGCCGTACGGCGCGCATCGGCGCGCTGGTGGCGAAGCGCAGCCTCAACAAGGACGGTATCGCCAATCGCAATCGCCGCCTCGGTCGCACTGACGGCATGCTCTGTACGGCTGGCAATGGTCAGCCACTGGATGATCGCTGGCGAGGCGTCGCCACCGCTTGCGATGATGACCGGCACGACAAGGTCGAGCGCATCCGCATCGAGTTGCGAGGCACAAGCCGTCAGGAATAAGAGCGTCTGACCCTGGACCTTACGAGCTTTCCGCTTCCTAGTCGGGAGCGCTTTGTAGATTTCCTTTAGTTCCCTTGGAAGCGCGTCCGTAATCAGACTTAGTGTGGCCGCGGGGCTGTCTTTTCCGAGTTGTCGGCAGGCGCGCTGCATGGCAGTTAGCAGGGTGACTTGTCGATCAGGCTGTCCACTATTCACCTGGAATGCGGCGACCAAGGAACTTGGTGCGACTTTCAAAGCTGTGGACGCAAGCTCGTCAAGCAGATCCACCTCGGAGGGGACTGAGCTAATCCGCGCCGTAAGCGTAGGTTCCAGCGCTTCGCGCCAGTGCTCTCGCGCTGCCGTCCAAACATTTGACTCCTCATCCATACCATTGCCCGCTACAAGAATGGCTCGAAGCTCGCCTTCACCCACCGGTCCGGGGGAGGCTGAGAGCGCCTGCGCCCAGGCACGGACCAATTCCGCTACGCGCGGATGGTTGGCAAGAACCAGCCAGCGACCCTCTACGCGAAGTTGGCGGATGTAGGCATCGATGAAGACACCGGATGTGTAACCGTCGCCTTCATGGCTCGACTGCGCGGCCTCTTCAGCGGCATGGTCACGTTCGCCATCCTCAATTGCACGCCATTCCTCTCGGCCACTCTTAGCGTATTGACGGTGGATGCTCGCACAGTCATCCAACGCAGCCTGCACTATCCTCTCGAATCCCGCTAGATCACGCACGGCGCCGGCCGCGACAGCGTTAGCGTTAAGCTCGAAGCCGTGGCCGACCATCTCGTGCGCGGCGTCGAGATAGGCGGTGGTCAGGTTGTGGGCGAAGCGATCGAGCCGCTTAGCGAAGTCCGCTCCGTAGTCCCCTCGGTCGAAGCCAAGCTCCTCACGAATAAATCGCGCGGCGACTTTGGACCCGATGGGGCTCGCGGACACAGTGTCGTACCAGGCATCGTCAAAGATCGGCGGCTGCCAGTTACGGGTGAAGAAGGAAGCCCCCCGCTGTGTACCTTTCAACAGCCATCGCGCCACGCGACTTGGTATCGAGGCATCGCTACCCACCTCGGACGCTAGCTCCAGCAATGGCGCGAACTTGGAGCCGGGGTCCATGAGGCTTTCGTCCAGCCAGGCATCGATCGCTTCCTGGCTGTCGGAGTCAATTGCGAAGGTTTGGTCAACGTCCTGTCGGCAAGCGAACGTGCGAGCAACTTCATAAACTCGTGCTGCCGTTTCCATGCCCCAGTTGCGATGCGTTGACGGCAGCTGAACGAGCGCGGCGATCAGGGTCTCGATCGCAAACTCGCTCTGCCCCCAGTTGCTGCTTGCGAAGGCCTCAAAGCCTTGGCGGACGCTCGGGTGAGCGAAGGCGATCGTGCGGGCCGGCTGCCGCAGATGGCGGGCCGCGACCATACGGTCTACGAGGCGATCCAGGCCATCGCCTAGTGCTCGATCAAGTCCACGTAGGGCGCGTTGAAGAGCGTGAAGTTGGCCGCGGTCGAACTGGCCACGCGCCGCCAGCAGCGCCCAAACGATGGCTGAGGTTCCGCAAGTGTCGATGGATGATAGAGCTCTGACGACGACACCTTCCACCGCATCGCGCTGCGCCAACTCGAGCAACCGGCGAAAGAAGATATGGTCTTCTTCCCCGGCATCGGGGCCGGTTTGCATGTGGGCGAAATACAGCTCTATCTCGAGCGGCGTACCAAGTTTGTCTAGCACTTGATTGCGAAACGCGTAAGCCGTGGTTTGCAGAGCGGCCGGTAGCTGATCCATGCGATTGTCATGAATGTCGCGGAGTTGACCATCCCGATACTGGCCGGCATCCAACTCGACTGACCAGGTGTTGAGACTCACCCCGACCTTGGCGCTCTGCATCATGTCGCTGCGGGACGTGATAACGAACTGGTGATCCGGCGTGGCCTTGGCGAGTAGGCGCGGTAGCTGCTCGGTCCATGCTTCGCTGCCCCCGCGAAGGCTAAATTGGCCCCACGGGTCATCGACATAGAAGAGTGTCGATCCGTTGTTAACGACCTTACGCGCGCTGGTCGGCGAATCGTCCGCGCCGATCGTAACGACTTCCAACGCACCATCGCGCCGTCGCGCGATATCGCATAGCTTGAGCGCCGCTTGCGTCTTGCCCGTACCTGAAGGGCCCATAATCACGACTGCATTCTTGTCGTTTAGGATTCTGAGCATCTCATCGAAGTTCGCAGGCGCCACGAAATGCTCGAGGCTGGCAGAGCTGGCCAGGAACCCGCCGTGCGTCCTTACCGTCGCGAGAAGATCGTCGCTCGTCCATAGACCAGGCGTGCTGCCTCGGGTCCTCCGCTTGGCTTCGAGACGCAGCTTTGCAATCAGATTTGGCTGCTCGACCTTCGGGACATGCAGCAGGTCCGACATCAGTTCCCGGATATCGGATGCCAGCTGCTTTTCGGTGAGCTTGCCCCAGATCGCGACGCGACCTTCGGGCGAAGCTTTCAGTGTGGCATGAAGGCTCGGAGGGAAGCTTACCTTGTCGGATACCTCTTCGAAGCCTTCGACCAGCAGGTTACGCGCGACACCCTTGGTGTCGGCATTGGTCACGAGCAGATAGCGGGTGTTCGGATCGTCGAGATGATGCAGTGCTTTTCGGCGTCCACCTTTTTTGTCGGAACCGTGCTTGAGCAAATCCTCGAAATCTTCGACCGACCAGGGCTCGCCGTTGTCCATTTTGACTTGGATAACAAGCTTATATCCGCCAGAGACAGCCGCACTGGGTTGTACGCGTCCTGGCACGTTGGGCTCCAGATCCGCCTCCAGATCTTCCTCGTTTGCCGGTTCCAGCACCAGGCGCGTAGCCGCTTTGGAAATGAGGAGGAGTTGCAGGGCTGCGAGGATCGAGACGTCTAGCTGATAGTCGAAGCCGGCTTGAGCGGCGGCCGCGCCCCGCAGGGGACGCCTTGCATCCGCGCTATAGGAGAAGGATGTGTCCGACGCGTCGGACTGCGGTTGCTTGATGTCTCGACTATTATTTATCGACATCGTCGAACACCGAGCGCTTTGTCACTACGGGGGTGGAAGGCGGAGCTTCCTCCTTCTTTTGCGTCACGATGTGCGTCCAATCCGCTTCGTCTTCAGAGCTTTCATCATGCTGGCGCTTGCGCTCTTCAAGCGCCTCGACTGAGCGTTTCACGTGATCTCGCGCGTCGTCGATCAAAGCCGTGGCGTCCGCGTCGACACCAATCGTCTCAATGCGATCAAGCACGCCGAGAAGCTTTTTAAAATGGCTGTCAGGCTCTTCGTCCAAGTCAGCGTCGGCGGCGATCTCATCGATCCTCTCTTCGAGCGACGGCAGCACAGTTGTCCGCAGCGCCAAGCCCACACCGATAAGCCTTAGCGGCGGTATGATCGCTAGCATCTGTGGCTCGTCGAAGAAGGAGACGTCGAGACCGTTGAGCACGGCAGATTCCAGCCTGTCGGCTACCTCAGAGCGCAGATCGTTAGGCAAGACGCTGAGGTGATGAGCACGTGCATAGGTGGCGATCCGGGGATCGTTGCTAGTTAGATCAGATTGCCAGCAGGACCGTCGAAGTAGATTGGGAAATTGCTCGACGGCTTTGACGAACACGGCCTCGCTCGAACGATAGGAGAGGAAGTGGAACAGCATCCAATTGCGGTGCAATTCGTCGGGCGTGCGGCCAAGTCGTGCGACCAGAGCGTCGTCGAGGGCTGTCTGGATGACAAGCGCATCTCGAATGAGCGGCGAGCCCTCGCACGTGAAACTGCTGAGAATGGTGTCGATAGTCGCGCCTCGTATGAGCGCCGCCATCATATGGGGCTTCTGGCGCAGAATCTCCGTTAGGGCGTCGGAGATCGTCGGATGGGCGAAGGTCCATTTTGATCCGGAAAGCTTCAGGAACGAGCCCTTCAGCTCAGCGAAACAATCCTGAATCTTACTGAGAGTGTACCCAGTCAGCTCGGCGACCGCCTGTGCGGCCGAAGCGTCATGATCGTTAGGATCGAATCCGGCCTGATGGACATACACAAGGATGAGCGCGGCCTGCAGTTGATCATCTAAGGCGTTGACGGTATCAATCAGATGCTCTGTCGGCTCCTCCATAAAGCGTACGAGTGAGCTTTCGCGGGGCGCTAGGCCCTTGGTGAAGTTTGGGTCCCCGAGACGTTCGGCGATCCCTGGGAGAAAATCGCGAACCGCAGCGACAGCGGTTAGATGCGGTTTGATGCTCGATCGCCAGCTCTGGCTCTGCTCACCGAAATTCACATGATTATAGAGAATCTGCGTCTTCTCTTCGAACGTCAACTCGCCAACATCCACCACCGCGCTACCGTCTGCGAATTGGGCAAGGTTGCGCTGCCCGAGCCGGCGCCGCGCCGCTTCATAGATATGTTTTCGGGAAGTTAGAAGAAATCGATTGCCATGTTTGATCGCGGCCCGCAGCTTGGAGAAGGCAGACGTCCAATCCTGCACATAGTCGTCGCGTAGCACATTGGAGCCGAAGGCATCGTCGATCCAGAAGAAGCGTCCCGGATCATTAGGATTCCAACCCGCCTCAAAGTCGCGCGGGCTGGTCAAAGCAAGTACCGTGTTGTCTGGATTCTCCGACGCTATGGTCGACACGATGGCGCCAATCGCCGATTTACCGCTAGAGGGATTACCGAGTAGCAACACTACGCCGTGCTCAGCGATCGCGTTGACTGCATCGCGATGAGCCTGTGTAGGTACATAGGTGCGAAGCTTTGGAATCCAGCTGTCAAGCAACGCCCGGCTCTGCTCGCTGAGCCGCTCATCTACGATCGATGTGAGGTCGCCTAGGCCGTAGACCTGCGGAACGAGGGCCCGGAGGCGCGCGCTGCTCCTGATAACACGGACGATATACTGACGACCGAGAATGTGCGGCTTACGCACGCCAAGCGCGCGGAGTTTGGCACGCATTGCGGATGCGACGGGCGCATCTACGCTCATGTTCGTCATGAAGGCGTAGGTCTCTGCTTGACCGGCTTTGACCAGTTCCTCGACATGAGCAATCTCGGCGGTGAGATCACTGAGCTTCAACGCCTTTGCGGCATCGGACGTATGCTTGCATTGCACGGTTCCGATCAGCAGGGCGTCGTTTTCTGCAGAAATGAGGAAGACCGCATCCTGACCGCCGTCTTGAGCTTCGCGGAAGATTTCCACGGGCCGGCCAAGCACGACCTCGCATACCTGGGAGCATAGATCCTGAAATGCGCGCCAACCGATGGTGTGAAGCGCTAGATCGCTCCAAGGGCCGTTTGCTCTACGTTCGGCCAGCACAGAAGACTTGATTAACACAGTCTCGCCCTTCATGCAGTGGCAACAACACGTGGAACGCCGACCGGCGCAGGAGGGATCTTCGCATCTGTGAGGTCGCAATTTGCACCCAAATCAAGACGGTATTTGTATTTATAGAAGCAGCGCTTTGCCACCTCTGTAGCTGACGGCAGACAATAAGGAGGATCCATGGAAAGCCTAGCACCGCACATCAGTAGGAGGCTGGCGGCGTTCATTGAGGCTAGTAGTCGAGTGATTGTCTCAGGCGTCAAGCAAACCCCCACGGAGAAATATCTCGCCTACCTGATTCAGCTGCGATTTCGTCGATCCAGTTGATCCAATTAGTAGCACTCACCGTTGTTCCTCACTTTGGCTTTCTCAAAGCCCTTCTTCCCTGATCAGTGATCGAAGGAGTCATGCCGCAATGCGTCACTCCCTGGTCTCCTCAAATCTATCCTGTCCGACCTTGATCGCATAGCCTGACTTCGGACTGCTAATCAGCAGCCACCCGCTTCACGCTCAGAAAATCCGTTGAAGGTCGCCCGATTTGCGGCATGTAAGCTTCAGGCGCAGGGAGCGGAACGCAGACCTCTAGGGCATCTAATAAGTCCGCCCAGTATTGCATCATCCTACGTCTCGGCTCGACGTATTCTGCATGATTGTATGCAGCCCGAATTTGGTTGTTATCAGCGTGTGAAAGCTGCGCCTCAATCCACTCTTCTACAAAGCCAACCTCGTTGAGCGCCGTTGAGATGGTGGCCCTGATGCCATGACCGGTGAGCCTTCCTTTGTAACCCATCCGGCTGATCGCGGTGTTAAGGGTATTTTCACTGATCATTTCCTGCGGTTCGTATCGGTGAACCAGCAGATACCGCGCACCGCGCGCCCTTAACTGCACCAGCCGCCGCACAATTGCAATTGCTTGAATAGACAGTGGGATCACATAAGGTGGGATCTCATTCCCCTGTGTTCGAACACGACTCCGGAGTTGCTTCACACCCTCCGGCGGTACCAGCCAAATCCCCTTGTCGAGATCGAATTGGTCTGGGGTCGCCGCCCGCAGCTCTCCTGTACGCACCCCTGTCAGCAGCAATAGCCGAATACCAAGCCGTGTCGCTTCTGCACACCCATAGTGGGTAACGGTCCTGAGCAGTCCTGGAAGTTCATTTACCTGGAGGAAGGGATTATGGCGAACTGGCCGCGGCGTCTCGGCAACGATATCAAGATCTGCTGCTGGGTTCACATCAACGAGCCCTTCCGCCATGGCAAAACGAAAGATCTGGTTGAGCCAGGTGCGTACCTTTCGAGCAGAAACCAGCGCCCCTCTGCGCTCAATTCGCCTAATGAGCTCCAGCACGTCACCACGAGAAATATCTGAGATCGGAAGATTGCCCAAATACGGCAGCATGTCCTTCTTCAGGTATTTACTGGCTTGCCCTGCACTGCCCTTCTTACTTTTCGTCAGCTTTTTACTTCGGAACTCATGCCAGCGACCAGCAACCGCTTCAAACGTGTTGTTGGCGGCGTGAGAGGCTTTTTGGCGCTCGGCGCGACGATGTGAGCGGGGATCGATATTGTTGGCCACCAGCGCACGTGCAGCCTCTCTCCGCTGGCGAGCCTCCTTGAGGCTAACGTCAGGATAGGTGCCGAGGGAAATGCGCAATTGCTTGTCATGCCAATAGAAACGGAAATGCCAGCGTTTCGAACCCGTCGTAGGCACTTGCAGAGATAAGCCATCCCCATCAGTTAACGTATAAGGCTTGCTGGCGGGCTTGGCTTGCTTGATCGCTGTATCTGTCAGAGCCATCAGACACCTCCTTTTGGATCAAGGAGGGGAATACAACCCAGCGGTAGACGCACCAATACGAAAATTGATGCGCAAGGAATCGTAAAAGGCTGTGCCAGCGGTGTACTTAAATGTGTACTTAAAAACCGTGGCTGGAGATGGATTCCAGTGGAATTCAGAAAACGAAAAAAGCGGCTCAAGGCCGCTATTTCCGTAGCTTCCAGGCGTTCAGTGGGCCTTAGTGGAAGCAAATATGGCGCAGCGGACGGGACTCGAACCCGCGACCCCCGGCGTGACAGGCCGGTATTCTAACCGACTGAACTACCGCTGCGCGTAACACATGAAGCGAATGGTGGGTGATGACGGGATCGAACCGCCGACCCTCTGCTTGTAAGGCAGATGCTCTCCCAGCTGAGCTAATCACCCTTCGTCTCGGTGTGGCGCGCATTCTACGGAGCGACCTTATGTCTGGCAAGCACTTTCTTAAATCTTTTTTTTGAGGCCTTCCAATGGCTTAGGCAGGGTTGGCCTGGGGCGCTATCAAGAGAATAATGCCCCCCTTTGTATAAAGGAGAGACTCACCCCATGTGGTTCAAGAACCTGCTTATCTATCGCCTGACCCAAGATCTGCCTGTTGATGCCGAGGCGTTGGAAGCGGCCATGGCCACCAAACTGGCGCGCCCTTGTGCCAGCCAGGAGTTGACCACCTACGGTTTCGTCGCACCGTTCGGTAAAGGTGAAGACGCTCCCCTGGTTCACGTCAGCGGTGACTTCCTGCTGATCGCCGCCCGCAAGGAAGAACGCATCCTGCCGGGCAGCGTGGTGCGTGACGCACTGAAAGAGAAAGTCGAAGAGATCGAGGCCGAGCAAATGCGCAAGGTCTATAAAAAGGAACGCGACCAGATCAAGGATGAAATCATCCAGGCCTTCCTGCCCCGCGCTTTTATTCGCCGCTCGTCGACCTTTGCCGCCATCGCGCCGAAGCAAGGCCTGATCCTGGTGAACTCGGCCAGCCCGAAACGCGCCGAAGACCTGCTCTCCACCCTGCGTGAAGTGATCGGCACCCTGCCGGTGCGCCCACTCACCGTGAAAACCGCGCCCACCGCCATCATGACCGACTGGGTCACCACCCAGAAACCGGCCGATGACTTCTTCGTCCTCGACGAATGCGAACTGCGCGACACCCACGAAGACGGCGGCATCGTACGTTGCAAGCGTCAGGACCTGACCGGCGAAGAAATCCAGCTGCACCTGACCACCGGCAAAGTCGTGACCCAACTGTCCCTGGCCTGGCAGGACAAGCTGTCCTTCATGCTTGACGACAAGATGACCGTCAAGCGCCTGAAGTTCGAAGACCTGCTGCAAGACCAGGCGGAACAGGACGGTGGCGAAGAGGCCCTGGGTCAGCTGGACGCCAGCTTCACGCTGATGATGCTGACCTTCGGCGACTTCCTGCCGGCGTTGATCGAAGCCCTCGGCGGCGAAGAAACCCCGCAAGGTATCTAAGCCGTTTGAAGATCAAATTGTGGGAGGGGAATTGCCCCCTCACACATTTGATCGCATTTGCACTTCAAGAATCTAATAACAAGGACACCCCCATGCGCGCACTCGCCGCCTTGAGCCGCTTCGTCGGCAATACCTTCGCCTACTGGGTGTTGATCTTCGCCGTTGTCGCGTTCCTCGAGCCCAGCTGGTTCATCGGCCTGAAAAGCGCCATCGTCCCGCTGCTGGGCCTGGTGATGTTCGGCATGGGGCTGACCCTCAAACTTGAAGACTTCGCCGAAGTCGCTCGCCACCCGTGGCGCGTGGCCCTGGGCGTGGTCGCGCATTTCGTGATCATGCCGGGGGTGGCGTGGCTGCTGTGCCAGGCCTTTCACCTGCCGCCGGAAATTGCCGTCGGCGTGATCCTGGTCGGTTGCTGCCCAAGCGGCACCTCGTCCAACGTGATGACCTGGCTGGCCCGTGGCGACCTGGCGCTGTCGGTGGCCATCGCTGCCGTCACCACCCTCCTCGCCCCGCTGCTCACCCCGGCGCTGATCTGGCTGTTGGCCTCGGCCTGGTTGCCGGTGTCGTTCATGGAGTTGTTCTGGTCGATCCTGCAAGTGGTGCTGCTGCCGATCGTGCTCGGCGTGGTCGCGCAACGCGTGCTCGGCGAGCGGGTCCGCCATGCAGTGGACGTGCTGCCCCTGGTGTCGGTGGTCAGCATTGTGATCATCGTCGCCGCGGTAGTGGCTGCCAGCCAGGCGAAAATTGCCGAATCGGGCCTGCTGATCATGGCTGTGGTGATGCTGCACAACAGCTTCGGCTACCTGCTGGGCTACTTCACCGGCCGTGTGTTCAAACTACCATTGGCCCAACGCAAGTCGTTGGCACTGGAAGTGGGCATGCAGAACTCAGGGCTGGGCGCCGCCTTGGCCAGCGCGCACTTTTCGCCGTTGGCGGCAGTGCCCAGTGCGTTGTTCAGTGTCTGGCACAATATTTCCGGGGCATTGCTGTCGACGTATTTCCGCCGCATGAGCGAGAAGGAAGACCGCCGCGTACTGGAGAACACGCCGCAAACTTGATCGCATGATCAATTTTCGGCACTCTACCGGGCTTCGCGGGGACGACCTCGCGACGCTGTCGAGGCGCACAATCCGGGGACGACCCCGCCTATGGAAGCGAGGTCATCATGTCCTGGATCATTCTGTTTTTTGCCGGTCTGTTCGAAGTCGGCTGGGCCGTCGGCCTGAAGTACACCGACGGTTTCAGCAAGCCACTGCCCACCGCCCTGACGATTGCCGCCATGGCCATCAGCCTCGGCCTGCTGGGGCTGGCCATGAAGGAACTGCCCCTGGGCACCGCCTATGCCATCTGGACCGGTGTGGGCGCGGTGGGCACCGTGATTGCCGGGATTGTCCTGTTCGGGGAGTCCATGGCGTTGTTTCGATTGGCCAGTGTGGCGTTGATCATTTGCGGGCTTGTTGGGCTTAAGATCAGCGCTTAGGCCGCTACCGCCATCGGGGGCAAGCCCCCGATGAGTCCGGTACATCCAGCACAGAACTACCTGACACTCCCCCGCAAAACACCCACCACCGCCTGCAACTGCGCAGGCGTAGCCGCCTCCACGGCAACAGGCTCACCCGCCACCAATACCACCCGCGACCAGATCCGATGAAAGAAGCCCTTGTGCGGATCGCGGCTGAAGAAACTCCCCCACAGCCCCTGCAACGCCATCGGAATCACCGGCACCGGTGTCTCTTCCAGGATGCGCGTCACCCCACCACGGAACTCATTCATCTCGCCATCCGCCGTCAATTTGCCTTCCGGGAAGATACACACCAACTCCCCGTCCTTCAGGTACTGGGCAATGCGCGTGAAGGCCTTTTCGTAGATCTGGATGTCTTCATTGCGCCCGGCAATCGGAATCGCCCCGGCGGTGCGGAAGATAAAGTTCAGCACCGGCAAACGGTAGATCTTGTAGTACATGACAAAGCGAATCGGCCGACGCACCGCGCCACCGATCAACAACGCATCGACAAACGACACGTGATTGCACACCAGCAACGCCGCGCCTTCGTCCGGGATCAGGTCGAGGTTGCGATGCTCCACGCGGTACATGGAGTGGCTGAGCAGCCAGATCATGAAGCGCATGGTGAACTCGGGGACGATCTTGAAGATGTAGGCATTGACCGCGATGTTGAGCAGCGACACCACCAGGAACAACTCCGGGATCGACAGCTTGGCCACGCTCAGCAGCAGGATCGACACGATCGCCGAGACCACCATGAACAGCGCATTGAGAATGTTGTTGGCGGCGATCACCCGCGCCCGCTCGTTCTCGGCGGTACGCGACTGGATCAGCGCGTACAGCGGCACGATATAGAAGCCGCCGAACACACCCAGGCCAAGGATATCGAACAACACCCACCAGGCCTGGCCGTAGCTGAGCACCGCGAGCCAATCGTTGGCCTGGACGTTCTGCGGGAAACCGCCGGAATGCCACCAGAGCAGCAGGCCGAACACCGTCAGGCCGAACGAGCCAAACGGCACCAGGCCGATTTCCACCTTACGCCCGGAGAGTTTTTCGCAGAGCATCGAGCCCAGGGCGATGCCCACCGAGAACACCGTGAGGATCAGGGTGACCACGGTTTCATCGCCGTACAACCATTCCTTGGCGTAGGCCGGGATCTGCGTCAGGTAGATCGCGCCGACAAACCAGAACCACGAGTTACCGACAATCGAGCGCGACACCGCGGGCGTCTGCCCCAGGCCCATGCGCAGCGTGGCCCAGGACTGGGTGAAAATATTCCAGTCCAGGCGCAGTTGCGGCGTGGATGCGGCCGCCCGTGGAATGCTGCGGCTGGCCAGGTAACCCAGCACCGCCACGCCGACAATCGCCACCGCCACGATCGGCGCGTAATGGGTGGACGACATCATGATCCCGGCGCCAATGGTGCCGGCCAGGATGGCCAGGAACGTGCCCATCTCCACCAGGCCGTTGCCACCTACCAGCTCATCTTCGTGCAGGGCCTGGGGCATGATCGAGTACTTCACCGGACCGAACAGCGCCGAGTGGGTACCCATGGCAAACAACGCCAGCAGCATCAATTCCAAATGGTTGAACAGGAAGCCTGTGGCACCGACGGCCATGATCACGATCTCGCCGATCTTGATCGCACGGATCAACGCATCCTTGTTGAATTTCTCGCCAAACTGCCCGGCCAGCGCCGAAAACAGGAAGAACGGCAGGATAAACAGCAAGGCGCACAGGTTGACCCAAATGCTGCGGTCACCGTCGATGGTGAGCTTGTAGAGAATCGCCAGGATCAGCGATTGCTTGAAGATGTTGTCGTTGAAAGCGCCCAGCAACTGGGTGATGAAAAACGGCAGGAAGCGCCGTGTGCGCAGCAAGGTGAATTGTGAGGGGTGGCTCATCGTCCGTGTTCCTGCGTGGCCTAATAGTTATCAGGCCACGACTTTACCTAACTCCGCTTACTTATTCCCTAGTCCTGCAATGCACGGCGAAACAAAAAGCTCGCCTTTGTAGGCGCCCTGCACAGTGCGCTTGGCCACGATCAGCCACATCAGCGCCAACGCCGCCACCAGCAGGCTGCCGAAGGCGCTGAAGAAGCCCAGGTGCAGCAGGTTCGCCAGCTTCAGCGTGGCCAGGGCGTACACCCCCAACGGGAAGGTGAAGCCCCACCAACCCAGGTTGAACGGGATACCGCCGCGCAGGTAACGCAGGGTGATCAATACCGCGATCAGCATCCACCACAAGCCGAAGCCCCACAGGGTGATGCCTGCGACCAGGCCAAGCCCATTGGCTATTTCACCCACGCCGGGCAGGCCATTGGCGGCAAAGATCGCCGGAGCATCGCCGCCCAGCAACAACATGCCCAGGGCACCGGTACCGATCGGGCCCAACGCCAGCCAGCTCGACGCCGCCATGTTGGCGTGGGGCAGTTTGTGCAGGGCCATGCGCAACATCAGGATGGTCAGGATGCTGAACGCCACCGGCAGGGAAAACGCCCACAACACGTAGCTGGTCACCAGCATCACCAGTTGCGAATGAGCGTCCGCCAGGTGCGGCGCGAGCAAGCCGCCGCTGGCTGCGGCGACTTCGGCCGCCACCACCGGCAGCAGCCAGACCGCAGTCATCTGGTCGATGCTGTGTTCCTGGCGGGTGAACATCATGAAGGGAATCAGCACACCGCAGGCCAGGGCCATCGCCACATCCAGCCACCACAGGGCTTCGGCCAGCGGGATCACATCGGCGCCCCAACGCGGCAGGCCAAACAGCAGCAAGCCATTGAGAATGGTCGCCAGGCCCATGGGGATGGTGCCGAAGAACATCGAGACCGTGGAGTGCCCGAAAATCCGCCGCGCCTCGTGGAAAAACATCACCCAGCGCGCGGTATACAAGGCACTGAACAGAATGAACAGGCCAATGGTGAACCACCACAGTGCTTCGGCAATGGCCTGCACACCTGGCAGGTTGACCGGCCATTGCGCCAGGGCCAGCGCCAGCACCCCGGTGCCCATGGTCGCGGCGAACCAGTTGGGGGTGAATTGGCGAATCACTTCCCGAGGCCGGGTCAGGTGACTGAAGGGTTTGTAGCTGATGGTCGTCGAGCAGTTCATGATGGCAATCCTCTTCCTCGCATGAGGTTGAGGCCATGGTAGAACCTGATCGAATATCTATATAACGGGTAATATCTCTAACTGTTATCTACTTTACAGATATGCAGGCCGCCTTGGATTTTGCCGAATCCTGCAGCAGCAAGGCGACCAACGCCCCGAGGGCCAGCAGGATCAGTACGGCGCCGTAACCGTCGGTGGTGACGATCAGGCCAAAGCGGCGAATCAGGTTGCCCGCCAGCAGCGAAGGCAAGCAGAACGCCAAATAACTCAGCACATAGAATGCCGACATCAAGCCTGCCCGTTCATGGGGCAAAGCCAGCGGCACCACACTGCGCAATGCGCCGAGAAAGCCGGCGCCAAAGCCGCTGCCGGCGATCAATGTGGCGATAAAAAACAGCGGCAGGCTGGCGCTGTGCACCGCCGTAAGGATCAGCGCCACCCCCACCGCCAGCAGCGTCGCGCCCAGGCGCAGCACCTTGCTGGCCGGGCGATTGCGCAGGGTGAAGATCATCAGCGCCCCGCTCAACGTCAGCACCGCCACCAGGCCGCCACCGATAAGGTTCGATGTAGAGCCTGTCGCCGCCCGTACCAGCGACGGCGCCAGGGACAGGTAAAAGCCCCCCATCGCCCACACCGCCACGTCCACCGGCAATGACAGCCACAACGCGCGACGCGCCTGGGGCGGCACATGCAGCGTGGGGCGCAGCGAGGCCAGTGCACCGGGAATACGATCAACGGTTTCCGGCAGGCGCCACACATACAGCGCCTGCATCAGCATCAGCGCCAGCAGCGTCCAGTAGATCAACTGCGTCGGCAGTGGCGCGAACTCCGCCAGCACACTGCTGCCCATCGCACCGCACGCCATGCCCAGCAGAGGTGCCACGCTGTTGACCAGCGGGCCCTGCTGGCGGTCGGTGTCGAGCAAGGCCGCGCCCAGCACCGCCGTGGCCATGCCGGTGGCAAACCCCTGTACGGTACGCGCTGCGATCAGCCAGGCCACACTGTCTTCATTGATAAACAGCAGCATCGCCAACATATTCAGGACCAATGCCGTAAAAATCACGGGCCTGCGTCCCAGGTGGTCCGACAGCGAGCCCACGGTCAACAGCGCCGCCAACAGGCTCAAGGCGTACACGCCAAAGATCAGCGTGAGCGTGCCCGCCGAAAAATGCAGGCCCTCCTGATACAGGTGGTACAACGGTGTCGGCGCACTGGAAGCGGCGAGAAACGTCAGCAACGTGACCGCGAGGAACACCAGGCTGGAACGATGAGAAGTGAGGCTGGACATGGGCACGCTCCGCTAAAGCTAATATTTTGCTTTTGCGGAGTGTGCTACCCGCCGGCGCTTAAAGCAAATTCTTTGTGTTAAGGTCGCAACATGGCGATAAAAGAAGGCCTCCGCCCGGGGGGCCGCAGTGCCCGGGTACAGGAATCGGTCCACTCGGCCGTGCGTGAATTGCTCGAAACCCATGAGCGCTCCAGTGTCACGGTGCCGATGATTGCCGCGCGCGCAGGCGTAACGCCCTCGACTATCTACCGGCGCTGGGGCGACCTCTCGGTGCTGCTCGCGGATGTGGCCCTGGCGCGTATGCGCCCCGACAGCGAGCCCGCCAACACCGGCAGCCTGCGTGGCGACTTGCGGGCATGGGCCGAGCAATACCTGGATGAGATGAGTTCGGAGCCGGGCCGCAACATGATGCGCGACCTGCAATGCAGGGGGACGCCGGGCTACTGCGTGAGCATCTTGAGTGGGCAGCTTCAGGCGATTGTCGACCGTTATCCGCACCAGTCGCCACCAAGCGTGGACCACTTGATCAATCTGCTGGCAGCACCGACGGTGTTTCGTATTCTGTTCTCAAGCGCGCCGCTGACGGTTGAAGAACTGCACGCGCTGATCGAGCTGGCTCTGCAGGCCTGAAGACCTGAAACAAAACCAAATGTGGGAGGGGGCAAGCCCCCTCCCACATTTTTTGACCGCGCTTTATCAGGTCCGCATCCCGCGCCCGCTCACCAGCAGCTTCGCGCAACCGATATACAACACCACAGTCGCCACCAGCATGAAGGTGATCGCCACGCTGATCTTGATATCCGACACGCCCAGGATGCCGTAGCGGAAGGCGTTGACCATATGCAGCACCGGGTTGGCCAGCGACACGGTCTGCCAGAACGGCGGCAGCAAGGTGATGGAGTAGAACACCCCGCCCAAGTAGGTCAGGGGCGTCAGCACGAAGGTCGGGATGATCGAAATATCATCGAAGTTGCGTGCGAACACGGCGTTGATAAACCCCAGCAGCGAGAAGATCGTCGCCGTCAGCACCACCACCAGAATGGTGACGCCGAGGTGATGCACCTGCAGGTGGGTGAAGAACAGTGACAGCAGCGTCACGATCACGCCCACCATCAAGCCGCGCAGTACGCCACCCAAGGTGTAGCCGATCAAAATGGTATGCGGCGACACCGGCGAGACCATCAGCTCTTCGATGGAGCGCTGGAACTTGCTGCCGAAGAAACTGGAGACCACGTTGCCATAGGAGTTGGTGATCACCGACATCATGATCAGGCCCGGCACGATGTACTCCATATAGGTGAAACCACCCATGTCGCCGATCTGCCGACCGATCAGGTTACCGAAGATCACAAAGTACAACACCATGGTGATCGCCGGCGGCAGCAGGGTCTGCGGCCAGATCCGGGTAAAGCGCTTCACTTCGCGGTAGACGATGGTCTGCAGTGCGACAAGGTTGGGCTGCAGCTCAGAACTCATACCGCCACCTTCGTCAGATTTTTCTCCACCAAGGACACGAACAACTCCTCAAGGCGATTGGTTTTATTACGCAGGCTCAGCACGTCGATGTTCTGCGCCGCCAACTGGGTGAACAACGCGGTGATGCCCATGGCTTTATCCACCTGGACTTCCAGGGTATGGCTGTCCACCAGGCGGCTGGGGTAACCGAGCAATTGCGGCGGTGCCGACAGGTTGTTCTTCAGGTCGAGCAGGAAGGTTTCCACATGCAGTTGGCCCAGCAGGTTACGCATGCTGGTGTTCTCGACGATGGTGCCGTGGTCGATGATGCCGATGTTGCGGCACAGCTGCTCAGCCTCTTCCAGGTAATGGGTGGTGAGGATGATGGTGATGCCCTTCTCGTTCAGCTCGGTGAGGAAGGTCCACATCGAGCGACGCAGTTCGATATCCACGCCGGCGGTGGGCTCATCGAGGATCAACAGGCGCGGTTCATGCACCAGCGCACGGGCAATCATCAGGCGACGCTTCATGCCGCCGGACAGCGACCGGGACGGCACGTCGCGCTTGTCCCACAGGCCCAACTGGGTCAGGTATTGCTCGGCGCGCTCCTTGGCAACTTTCGCCGGGATGCCGTAGTAACCAGCCTGGGTCACGACAATGTCGAAAGTCTTTTCAAACTGGTTGAAGTTGAATTCCTGGGGCACCACGCCGATGGAACGCTTGAGCGCCGCCGGGGATTTGTCCAGGTCGTGGCCGAAGATATTCACCGTGCCGCTGGTCTTGTTGACCAGAGTGGAGAGGATACCGATGGTGGTGGATTTGCCGGCGCCGTTGGGGCCGAGCAAGGCGAAGAAGTCACCTTCAGCAACGTCCAGATCGATACCACTCAGGGCCTGGAAACCGTTGCCGTAGGTTTTGGTTAGCTGCCGGATGGACAGAGCGGAACTCATATCGGAATACGCACCAAAGAAGGGAATAGAAAGAGTAGATGAGGGCGCAGCGCACGTAGTTCAACGGCGGCGCATGACAGGCATGGTGCTTGCCCGCGCCGCACAAGTACAGTCACCTGTATTAATAGTCAGTATTAAGTCAACGCGGTCATGACCGCCTTGCGGTAGGCCGGGCGCTGTTGCAGGCGCTGGTACCAGGCCTCCAGATGGGGCATCGCAGGGCGCTCGATGGGCATCTCGAACCAGGCGTAGATAAAGCAGCCGAGGGGAATATCACCCATGCCGAAGGTCTCGCCCGACAGGTAAGGCTGCTCGGCCAATGCATCGTCAACGGTACTCAGTGCATCGATACAGGCCTGACGCCCGGCGTTGATGCTGCCCCAGTCCTGCTTCTCCGCCGGGGTGCGCACAACGCCCCAGAACACGGCCTTGAACGGCTCGGCGAGGGTCGAGGTGGTCCAGTCCATCCATTTCTCGGCGCTGGCACGCGCCTGCAGGTCGCTCGGGTATAACCCCGACGCGTGTTTGGCGCAGAGGTAGCGCACGATGGTGTTGGACTCCCACAGCACAAAGTCGCCATCCTCGATCATCGGCACCCGGCCATTCGGGTTCAATGCCCGGTATTGCGGCGTGTCCACCACGCCAAAAGCCCCGCCCGCATCAATTGCCTCATAGTCCAGGCCGAGTTCCTCGGCGCACCACAGTGCTTTCCTGACGTTTGATGAATTTTTACGACCCCAGATTTTCAGCATGACCGCGCCTTTTTGTTGATGAACATGGCTGGATGAACGCAGCAGCATACGCCGGTTCACCCGCGGCTCAAATCGCTCTGCATGTCGCCCAACAAGGCCGGCATCTGTTCGGCAAACAGGTGCGGGTAACATTTCTCCAGATGGGCGAAGAAGAAATCCTCGGGCACATCGGGAAACTGCCCATGGTCCACCACGTACTCCATCGAGCGCTGCCCCTGGCGGTTGAATGCATGGAACACGCTGTCGTTGATCCCGTCGAAGTCCAGTGGTGGCACGTCGAACACCTCACAGAGTTGGCGGTTGAACGCCGGCGTCGCCTTAACCCAGCGGCCATCCAGGTAAAGCTCGGTGTAGCCGTGCATCGCGAACACATCGCTTTTGAGCAACGCGATCAGGCGCGGTGTCGACAGATGATTGCGCACATCCGCAAGACCGATGCGCGCAGGGATGCCGCAGTGGCGAGCGCAGGCGGCGAGCAAGGTGGCCTTGGGCACGCAATAGCTTTCGCCGGCGGCCAGGGCAAAGCTGGCGCTGAGGCTGCCGGGGTCGCGGCTGAAGGTGTAGGGGTTGTAGCGAATCGCCTCACGCACGGCGTAATAGAGACTGACCGCCTGGTCACGTAAATTCGCGCTGGAGCCGCGGTGTTTTTCGGCGAACTCCACCACCGCAGGGTGGTCACTATCGATGAAGCGGCTGGGGCTCAGGTACGTATCCATGAGTTTGATCTCCGAAGGAAGCCTGGAGTTTAACGACAGGTCCGCCACGGAGATAACGACGATTCGGCCAAATGTCGGCGCCTGATGCCAGGTGTTCCCAGTACAACTTGTAACACCCTGATCACCCCGCTTGTTCGGATGCCGACTAAGCTCCCTGGTGGTTTCGCCCCTGGTTTCACGGAGGATTGAATATGCTGTTGTTGTGGATACTGGTTCTGGTGGTCGGCATTGCCTACCTGGCACATCGCCGCGTCGCCCCCCTGCCCGCCCTGGGCGTGATCGCCGTTTACCTGCTGGCGATGGGCGCCTGGAGCCATGCACCGGGTTGGCTGCTGCTGATTTTCTGGGTATTGATCGCTGTGGTGGCCGCGCCCTTGCTGCTGCCGGACCTGCGCCGCCAATACTTCACCAAGCCGCTGTTCAGCTGGTTCCAGAAAGTCTTGCCGCCGATGTCCGAGACCGAGCGCGACGCCATCGACGCCGGCACCGTGTGGTGGGACGGCGAACTGTTCAGCGGTCGTCCCGACTGGGACAAATTGCTGGCCTACCCCAAGGTGCAACTGACCGAGGAAGAACAGGCCTTTATCGACGGCCCCACCGAAGAACTCTGCGCCATGGTCAGCGACTGGGAAATCGGCCAGGCCATGGACCTGCCGCCGGCCGCGTGGGAGCACATCAAGACCCACGGTTTCTTCGCCCTGATCATTCCCAAGGAATATGGCGGCAAGGGCTTCTCCGCTTATGCCCACTCCCAGGTCGCGATGAAACTCGCCACCCGCAGCGGCGACCTCGCCTCCACCGTGATGGTGCCCAACTCCCTCGGCCCGGCCGAATTGCTGTTGCATTACGGCACCGACGAACAACGCAACCACTACCTGCCGCGCCTGGCGCGTGGCGATGACATCCCCTGCTTCGCCCTCACCGGCCCGCTGGCCGGTTCCGATGCCGGCGCCATGCCTGACACGGGGGTGATCTGCAAAGGCGAATGGGAAGGCAAGGAAACCCTCGGCCTGCGCCTGAACTGGGAAAAACGCTACATCACCCTTGGCCCGGTCGCGACCCTGCTGGGCCTGGCCTTCAAGGCCCATGACCCGGACCACCTGCTGGGTGAAGAAGAAGACCTGGGTATCAGCCTGGCGCTGATCCCTACCGACACCCCCGGCGTGGAAATCGGCCGTCGCCACCTGCCCCTCGGCGCCGCGTTCATGAACGGCCCCAACTCCGGCAAGGATGTGTTCATCCCCCTGGAATACCTCATCGGCGGCCAGGAAATGCTCGGCAAAGGCTGGATGATGCTGATGAACTGCCTGTCTGTCGGCCGTTCGATCTCCCTGCCCGCCGTGGGCACCGGTGCTGCCAAGTTCACCAGCCTGGTCACCGGCCAGTACGCCCAGGTGCGCGAGCAGTTCAACGTACCGCTGTCAGCCTTCGAAGGTATCCAGGAAGCCCTGGCGCGCATCGGCGGCAACGCCTGGCTGATGGACAGCGCACGCATGCTCACCGCCAATGCCGTGGACCTAGGGGAAAAACCCTCGGTGCTGTCAGCGATCCTCAAGTACCACCTGACGGAACGCGGCCGCGAGTGCATCAGCCACGCCATGGACGTACACGGCGGCAAGGGCATCATCATGGGCCCGAACAACTACCTGGGCCGCAGCTGGCAGGGCGCGCCGATCTTCATCACCGTGGAAGGCGCGAACATCCTCTCGCGCAACCTGATGATCTTCGGCCAGGGTGCCATCCGCTGCCATCCGTTCGTGCTCAAGGAAATGGCGCTGGCCGGTCGTGAGGACCACGATCAGGCGCTGAAGGAGTTCGACGGGCTGTTGATGCAACACATTGGCTTTGCCGTGAGCAATGCCGCCAGCACCCTGGTGCTGAACCTCGGCGTGGGGCACTTCGAGAAAGCCCCGGGCAACCGTTTGAGCCAGGGTTATTTCCGCGCATTGAACCGCCAGGCTGCCGCGTTCGCGCTGCTGGCAGACCTGAGCATGATGCTGCTGGGTGGCGAGTTGAAACGCCGCGAACGCCTGTCGGCACGCCTCGGCGACGTACTGAGCCACATGTACCTGGCATCGGCGGCACTCAAGCGTTACCACGACCTGGATTCGCCGGATCACCTGGAACCGCTGTTCGCCTGGGCCATGGAAGAAAGCCTCGGCGAGTCCGAGCGTGCGCTGGATGAACTGTTGACCAACTTCCCGAATAAAGTGCTGGGCTGCCTGCTGCGGGTGATTGTGTTCCCGTTCGGGCGACGCCATACCGGCCCGTCCGATGCGCTGGATGCGGAAGTGGCCGCGGTGATTGGCCGCGCCAAAGGCGACCCGACCCTGGAAGAATTGCTGGCCGGCTGCTACCGCCCGCAATCGGCAGACGATCCGGTGGGCGCGCTGCAAAACGCCTACGACCTGCTGGGTGCCAGCCACCCGCTGCAGAAAAAACTGCATGCCGCGCTCAAAAGCGGCCAGGTCAAACCGACTGCCGGCGAGCATGCCATCGACGCCGCGCTGCATGCCGGTGTGCTGCAACCGGCGGAAGCGCAAACCTTGCGTGACGCCGAAGCGGCACGGCGCAAGGTGATCGACGTGGATGATTTCAGCAAGGAAGAGCTGGTACACGCTGAAGGTAAAGTCCGCTGAGTCCGGCGGTCATATAAAAACGGGCGCGAGAGGCATATACTCTCGCGCCCGTTTTTGCTTTAGAGGACTTATCTCGTGTCCAACGTCGTTGCCGATCATCTCGTCTTGCTCGACCACCTGCGCAGCATCCTGGTTGCCGTCGGCGAAGCCGAACAGGTGCCCGAGGAAAGCCACACCCTGTTCCTGGAGCGCTTCGACGAACTGCGCGCCCTGCTGCCGATCGACCCGATCGAAAGCCAGTACCTGGGCCAGGACCTGATGAGCCAGGTCATCCTGCGCTACCCGCAGATCGCCCACCTGGTCCCGCGCGACCTGCTGTGGTTCTTCGGCGGCGATTGCCTGCACTTCATGCCCGACGAAGAACTGGACCTGTACCAGGCCCTGGAAGAGCGTCGCTTTGAAGCCGAACAAAACGACGAACCGTTCGACTGGAACCAGGAAAAGCAACTGCTGGCCATGCCGCAGGACCAAAGCAAACACTGATTGTTCAAGACACTGCACAACTGAATGCGGGAGGGAGCAAGCCCTCCTCCCACATTTTCGACCGCGCCTATCGCCGGCGCAATGTCGGCTCCCTCGCCATGCACTCCACCAGATAATCGATAAACACCCGCAGCTTCGGCGGCAGGTAACGCGTGGGCGAATGCAACAACCACGCCTCGCCATGGTAGGACGCAATAAAGTCCCACCCGGGCAGCACCTGTACCAAACGCCCCTCCTCCAACGCATGACGCGCGGTGAAATAGGGCAAGCTGCCAATTCCCACGTGCTGCAACACCGCATCCAGCCGAACGCCGGTGTGGTTCGCCGCATAACGTCCACGCACGCCAACCGTCACCGCCTTGCCGCCCTGGCGGAATTTCCAGCGCGAGTCACCCGGTGTTTCCCCCAGGTAGATACAACTGTGCTCCAGCAAATCATGGGGATGACTCGGCGTGCCATGCTCGGCCAGGTACTGCGGTGTCGCGCACAGCAAGTGCTCGATGGGCAATAGCTGTCGCCCGACCAGCCCCGGTGGCGGACTGTCGGTGATGCGAATGCTCAGGTCGACATTGTCGTCGATCAGGTCTACATGCCGGTCTTCAAGGATCAGTTGCACATCCACCTTGGGATAACGCCGCAGGAACTCCGGCATATGCGGGTGCACCACAAACCGCCCGACCGCCTTCGGCACACTGACCCGCACCAGGCCCTCGGCCTCGTGGGCGAACTGGCCGCTGATTTCCATCACTGAGCGCGCCGCGCTGACCATCTCCTGGCAGCGTTTGAAGACCTCCTCACCGGCTTCACTCAGGCGCAATTTGCGCGTGGTGCGTTGCAACAAGCGGGTTGCCAGGGCCTTCTCCAGGCGCGAGATGCTACGGCTCACTGCCGACGGCGAAACGCTCAACTGCCGCGCCGCTTCGGAGAAGCTGCCGGTCTCCACTACCTTGACGAAAATCGCCATTTCGCCCAGCAGCGGCAAAGGAAGATTGATGCTCATGACGCACAGGTCCATTGATAATTGAGTGGATTATCACCTATCTACGCACTATTTATACTCCCCGCAGAACCCTGATGCGGATGTAGAAAATGACCGAGCGCCTGTTTTTCACCCATGACCACCTGACCGCCGAGCTTGAAGTACTCAGTTGCACCCCCTGCGAGGGCCAGTTTGCGGTCGTTTTGCAATCGACGATTTTTCATCCCCAAGGCGGTGGCCAGCCGTTCGATACCGGCTGGCTGGGCGACAGCCAGGTGCTGCGAGTGACCCAGGAAAC
The DNA here is from genome assembly GCF_049132125.1 of Pseudomonas sp. NFX5. Classification (NCBI taxonomy): domain Bacteria; kingdom Pseudomonadati; phylum Pseudomonadota; class Gammaproteobacteria; order Pseudomonadales; family Pseudomonadaceae; genus Pseudomonas; species Pseudomonas sp. NFX5. The sequence continues at coordinate 151,920 of NZ_JAFMZG010000032.1, read as the reverse complement.
CGATCGCGTGGTGCACTATGTCAACCAACCGGTGGAACCGGGCCCCATCACCGCGCGGGTGGACGAACCGCGCCGAACCCTGCACACCCGCCTGCACTCCGCCGGGCATTTGATCGGCAACGCCGGCGAAACCCTGGGCTGGCTGCCGATCAAGGCGCACCACTGGCCAGGTGAAGGCAAGATCACTTTTATCCGTGGCGAAACCGCGCAAGCCATGGACGCCGAGATCATTCAACAGCAGATCAACCAATGGATCGCCGCCGACTATCCGCGCCATATGGCCCTGGACGACGGCACCCGCGAAGTGGGCTTCGGTGATCTGCCCACCTACGCTTGCGGCGGTACCCATGTGCAAACGCTGGGCGAGTTGGGTCAGGTAACGATCCTGGCGCTTTCGGAGAAAAAGGGCGCGTTGTCGGTGCGTTACAGCCTGGACTAAAGCACGGGGTCGAGGGTGATATCGAGTTTTTAGATAAGCCTACCAGTGGCCTCCCGGGCACACCTTGGCAGTGGTAGTGTGTCGAAATATTTCTGACACGTTGATCAGGAATCCCCTATTTCCCTTTGCAAAGGAATGCCCCTGACCATGCACTTTCGACTCAAGCAATTGGCGGCTGCCACCCTGTTCGCGACCGGCCTTTCGGTGATGACCACGCCTGCCTTTGCCAACATCACCCCAGAGCAAAGCACGGCGATCCTGAAGAGCTTCAGCGAAACGTCGGTCACGGATTTCCGTGGTTTCCTCGGCACCCTGGCCAAAGGCGACCTGGGCAAGGCCGACGACGTAGGCCCGGCGATCGGTGCCTTCCTCGATAACAAAACCCTGAGTGCCGACCAGCAGAACGAGATCCACCGCCTGCTGGGTATTTACACCCGAGTGAAATACGGCAAGGCCGCCTTAGATACCCTGCGCGAACTGGTGGAAATCCCGACCTTCAACGTGGACGGCGTGCCGCAGTATAAAAATCCGGAATTCATCCGGATTGCCGACAAGATCCAGGCCCTGGCCAAGACCTTCAACCTGAACTTCCGTAACATCGACAACCGCGTGTACGAGATTTCCCTGGCAGGCAGCGGCGACGAAGTGGTGGGTATCCACGCCCACGCCGACGTGGTGCCGGTGACGCCGGAGAACTGGGTCTTGAAAGACGGCACCAGGCTCGACCCGTTCAAGGTCACGCTGATCGGCGACCGCATGTATGGGCGTGGCACCGAGGATGACAAAAACGGCATCGTGGTGGCGATGTACGCCATGAAGGTGATCAAGGAAGAAAAGTTGCCGCTGGCACGAAACTTCAAGCTGCTGGTGGACACCACCGAAGAAACTTCCGGCGACGCGATCCCCTATTACTTCGAACGCAACCCGACGCCACAGTACAACCTGGCGCTGGATGGCGGCTACCCGGTAGTGATTGCCGAGAAAGGTTATGGCACTGTCATGGCCACCTTCCCGCGCCGCAAAGGGGAAGGCAAAGGCGCGGAAATCATCGCGATGACCGGCGGCATGGCCACCAACCAGATTCCCTCGGCCTCGGTTGCCACGTTGATCAGCGACACGCCGGCCGAACTGGCCGCCAGCCTGCAAAAAGCCGGTACGGAGTATGCCAAACGCAACGGCGGTGATTTCGAAGTGACAGCCAAGGTGGTTGGCAAAGAGGTGAAGCTGACAGTGACCGGGGTTTCCGCGCACTCCTCCGAGCCCGAATCCGGCATCAACCCGGTGTCGCGCATGCTGGAGCTGATCCACAGCATCGACGGCAAGATCGCCCTCAAGCACAACCACATCACCGACGCGGCCCGTTATGCCTCGGACAACTGGGGCCTGGATTATCTGGGCGGCAAATTGGGCGTGGGTTTCTCCGATGATTTCATGGGGCCGCTGACCACCTCGCTGACCTTTGTCGGCCTGGATGACAAAGCCTTCAAGCTGGCGGTGAACCTGCGTGTACCAAAGGGCAAATCGCCGGATAAACTGAAAGCCGAGATTTCGGACAAGTTGAGCGCCTGGGACAAGCAAACCAAAGTCAATGTGGACTTCACTTACTCGGTCGCCGAACCGATGTACCGCAACCCGGAAGGTGAGTGGGTGAAGGCCTTGTTGGCCGTGGCCAGCGAAAACCTGGGCATGGAGCACAAATTCGGCACCTCAGCCGGCGCGACGTCCGTGCATGAACTGCCCAATGGCGTGCAATTCGGCCTGGCGCGGCCGGAAGTGAAATACACCGGGCACACCGACAATGAGTTCAAGACGGTCGACCAGTTCTTGCTGGATCTGCAGATCGTCACCGAAATGATGGGGCGTATCGGACAGTTGCCGAAGCTCTGACAGCGATTGAAGTGTGCGCAAAAAAACGCCGATCAGTGATGATCGGCATTTTTATTCAGGTTCTTCATGCGCCAAGGTATCGCTTGCGCTCCTGCTCCCGCTGCAACATGTCCAGGGGTGGGTAGTAGATATACAGGGAAGACTCGATGGCAAACCATGCCGACGCCAACATTACCCCGCCCGCTACCACGACCATGCTGGCCAGAAACAGCCCCGTATCACCCAGTACATGCATGGCCGAGAAAATCAGCGAACCAGTGCCGAATCCAAAATATGGCACCGCCCAATCCACGACGGACAGCACCAAACAACCAAACACCAAGTGCGCTACTTTGTTCATCATCAACCGGTGCTGTTCTCGCAACTGCACATGCCGCTGATACCAGCTAAGCAGGAAATCACTGTTTTCCTTCAGTGCCAGGTCCAGAAGGTCGTTGGCCCACACATAACCGCTCCCCCTTGAAGGAGGTGTATAGGCATCACCCAAGAGCTTTGGAAAGGCCATTCGCAACCTTGTGCCGATCCCACGAACGATTTCCGTCAACAGCGGCAGAACGAAAGACACCACCAGCGCAAAAGAGGCAGCGGTGACCGCCAGGAATCCCAAGTCAGCAAGCAATGCGTCGCTGCTGGTCGTCCATTCCACCAAGGGCGTCCGGGTATGGATTAGCAAAGCGATATCAAGAAACAGCACAACGCTGACAAAGCGCATTGCCCAATGGAAATCCCATGCTTTTTCCAAGGCGCTGATACCCAATGGGGCGACCTTGGTTTCACCGGACGATTGAGAAGTTTCTGCCATCACGCGTGCTCCTTGAACTCAAACGCCAGACTATATCTCGAACACGCCAGGATCTGAGCCAGGAAGATGACAGGTTCAGGCAGATGAACAAATAACGCACAAACAAAAACGCCGATCATCACTGATCGGCGTTTTTGTTGAATATGGAGCGGGAAACGAGACTCGAACTCGCGACCCCGACCTTGGCAAGGTCGTGCTCTACCAACTGAGCTATTCCCGCAAATGGCGTCCCCTAGGGGACTCGAACCCCTGTTACCGCCGTGAAAGGGCGGTGTCCTAGGCCACTAGACGAAGGGGACACGCTACTGAAACACATGGTGTGTATTTCAGTGCCCAGAGGCCTCGTCCGAAGACTTGGTCCTGGTTTCACTCAGTGCCGCCCGAAAGCCACACTGCTTGTAAATTGGAGCGGGAAACGAGACTCGAACTCGCGACCCCGACCTTGGCAAGGTCGTGCTCTACCAACTGAGCTATTCCCGCATATGGCGTCCCCTAGGGGACTCGAACCCCTGTTACCGCCGTGAAAGGGCGGTGTCCTAGGCCACTAGACGAAGGGGACACACGTACAACATTCACTCCCTACCGCGTTTCGCTGTGTGCTTTACGCTGTAAGTGGCGCGCATTCTATGGATGGATTGAAAGGTCGTCAACCCCCAAGGATAAATTTATTTAAATCAATGACTTCGCCCGTGTTTACCGACCCGCGCAGGGCATTCTGCCCGTCCAGGCCTTGACGCCTATATTCTGGCGTCCGACAAGGCGCTATAGTTCGTTCCAGCAAGTGATGGCAATGTGCATCTACGCAGGGAGCGGCTACTTATATAGAAGAACTACCTGGGTAACTGGTCGATCAGTCCTATCCGTCGACAAGCCCAGTCACTACACTCCACTGTAAACCCTATCAAAGAGGTCACACCGGTGACACCACTCATGATCACCCTGCTGGTAATAGCCGGGATCGTAATACTGATCGCCATTGGCTACATGAACCACGTGGTGGAAAACAACAAGCTGGAAAAGAAGCGCACCGAGATCGAGCTTAATGATCGCCTGCGCCGTTGCGGTGAGATCACCGAGACCTTCCCTGGCCAACTGATGACCCCGGCGCTCAAGCTCTTACTGGCCCGCCTGGAGCTCAACGTCAATCAGCGCCTGTTGAACCTCAACAAGACCAGTGCACCGCTCAAGGCCCGTATCACCGAGCTGAACACGCTGGTGGCCCAGGGCGAGTCCATCCCGGTGAACAACCCGCCGGCGCCGATCCAGACCGAAGCCAAGGCCAAGGACGTGCGCTTCCTGCTGGAAGCCCTGCATGGCCAGGTCACCCGCGCCGCCCAGGACGGGTTCCTGCCGACCAACGAAGCCAAGCACTGGATCAAGGAAATCCGCCATATCCTGGTGCTGTTGCACATCGAGTTCTTCAACAACCTCGGCCAGCACGCCTTGCAGCAGGGCCAGCCTGGCCAGGCGCGCCTGGCCTTCGAACGTGGCGTGCAGTACCTGCGCAAGCAGCCTGAACCGGTGCTCTACAGTGCACAGCTGCAATTGCTGGAAGGTCAACTGGCCCGCGCCAACTCGACCGTCCTGGCTAACAGCAAACAGGCGGCGGAGGAAGTCAACGAATTGACCGAAGGCATGAAAGAAGTCGACGCCGATGCCGAGTGGAAAAAGAAAGTCATCTACGACTGATCTGCCCACTCCCCTGGGGTGAGCGGGCTGCCCGCTCGCCCCAACATGCCATCAATTTGCATCTATCGCCCCGCCCCCGACTAGCGTAAAAAAGTGCCCCTCACTCCGTGAAGTCAGAGGCCCGCTATGCCTATCGCCGTCATTGATGGACAACCGCTGCATTACGTCGACCAGGGCACCGGCCCTGTCGTCCTGCTCGGTTCAAGCTACCTGTGGGACCGCGACATGTGGGCCCCGCAGATCGAAGCCCTGTCGCAACAGTACCGGGTCATCGTGCCCGAACTGTGGGGCCACGGCGAATCGGGCCAACTCCCCACCCCCACCCACACCCTCGACGACCTTGCGCGCCAGGCCCTGGCCCTGCTTGACCATTTGGAGATCGCACAGATCAACCTGGCAGGCCTGTCGGTGGGCGGCATGTGGGGCGCACGCCTGGCGTTGCAGGCCCCCGAGCGGATCAACAGCCTGGTGCTGATGGACACCTACCTCGGTGCCGAGCCAGAGGCCACGCGCCAGTATTACTTCTCGTTGTTCAAGATGATTGAAGACGCCGGCGCCATTCCTGAGCCGTTGCTGGATGTGATCGCGCCGATCTTCTTTCGCCCCGACATCGACCGCGAATCGGCGCTCTACCAGGATTTTCGCAAGTCACTGCAGGACTTTCCCCGGGAACGCCTGCTGCACAGCATCGTCCCCCTGGGTCGATTGATCTTCAGCCGCGAAGATGTGTTGGAACAACTACCGCAGCTGGACGCCGATACCACCTTGGTGATGTGTGGCGAACAGGACAAGCCTCGGCCACCCGCCGAATCCGAGGAAATGGCCGAGCTGATTGGCTGTGCCCTGATCCTGATTCCAGACGCCGGGCATATCTCCAGCCGGGAGAACCCGGATTTCGTCAACGAAGCGCTGCTGACCTTCCTCGCCAACCACGCCTGATCGCCCTCCCTTTTGATCGCCGCCTCGGGGCGGCGATCAAAGGCGGAAGTGCCCCACCATCCCCTTGAGCTCCGCCCCCAACTGCGCCAGTTGGATGCTCGACGCCGCATTGCCCTGCATGCTCAACGCCGATTGATCGGCACTCGCACGAATACTGGTGACACTGCGGTTGATCTCTTCGGCCACCGAGCTCTGCTCCTCAGCCGCAGCGGCAATCTGCTGATTCATCTGCTGGATCAACGACACCGCTACCGCAATGCTGCCCAGGGCACTTTCGGTTTCCAGCGCATCGCTGACCGCCAGCTTGACCAGTTCGCCACTTTGCTGGATCTGCTGCACCGATGATTGCGCCGCGCTGCGCAAGGTACTGACGAGCCGCTCGATTTCTTCGGTCGATTGCTGGGTGCGCTTGGCCAGTGCCCGGACTTCATCGGCCACGACCGCAAAACCTCGGCCCTGTTCACCGGCGCGGGCAGCTTCGATGGCGGCGTTCAAGGCCAGCAGGTTGGTCTGTTCGGCAACGCTTTTGATCACGCCCAGCACGGTGCCGATATGCTGGATTTCGGCACTGAGGCTCTCGATGCTGGTGCTTGCGCGGGTACTGGAAGTGGCCAGCAGCTCGATGCGCTGCAAACTCTGGCGCACCACCTGTTGGCCACTGTCGACCTTCTCGTCCGCCGTCTGCGCGGCTTGCGCGGCCTCTTCGGCGTTGCGCGCCACATCGTGCACAGTGGCGGTCATCTGGTTCATCGCAGTGGCAACCTGCTCGGTTTCCTCCTTTTGGCTGCTCACCTCGACGTTGGTCTGCTCGGTCACGCTGGACAGCGACTGCGCCGAGCTGGCCAATTGTTCGATACCGGCCTGCAGGCCGCTGACCATCTGGCTTAGGCCGCTGCTCATCTGCTGCATCGCCTGCATCAACTGGCCGATTTCATCACGACGACTGACCTCCATGCGCCCGCTCAGATCCCCGGCGGCAATCTGTCGGGCTACCGCGATCACACTGCGCAGCGGCGCGACGATCAAGCGGGTAATCACCCAGGCCGCAATCAACCCCACCAGCAAGGCCAGGGCCGACGAGCCAATGATCAACATCGCGCTTTTCTTCAGTTGCGCCTGCATCGACAGGTCTTCAGCGTCATAGGCCTGGTTGACCCGGCTGACGACCTGGTCAGCTCGATCATGCAGTTGTTTGTAGACGACTTTTTCCTGAGCCAGCAGGCCGGTGTATTCCCCCAGCTTTTCGCTGAAGGCGGCGATATGCCCGGAAACTTCGTTGAGCACCGTCTGATAACCAGGGTCCTTGACCGACGTTTTCAGTTGCTCGACCTGGGCCAGGGCCTGGTCGGCCTGCTCGATCTTGCCTTGCTCGGCGTCGTCTGCATCCGCCTTGCGGCTCTGGTCCAGGCGCACATGGGCTTCGTTCATGGCCTGCAACATCAAGCGGGAAACCTGACTGATCTGGCCTGCCTGCTCGATAAACTCGGCGCCCTCCTTACCTTGGCTTTCCTTGAGGCCATAGGCGCCGTCGTCCGCCAGCCCGGCCTGCAATACATCCAGGTTATTCGCCACGCTGGACACCGACCAACTGGCCATTTCCAGCGCCAGGTCCTTGGTCTGCGTCAGCTCGACAAACTCATCGAACGCCTTCCGGTAGGCTGCCAGAGCCTGCTCGACCTCGGTCATCACCGGCACATTCGCCGCAGACTGGGCCTTGAGGCCGGCCGCCTGGGCCGCCAGGGCATCAAGACTTTCATGCAAGGCGTCGACGGCCTTGGGGTCGGCGTGCAGCGCGTAGTCCTGCTCGATCAGGCGCACCTTGAGCAAGCCGCTGTTAAGCGACGACATGGCCTTGAGGCCTTCAAAACGCTGGCCAACGGTTTGCAGGGACCACACGCCGATAGCCGCGACCAACGCCGTCAGCAGCAGCACCAGGGTGAAGCCTAAGCCCAGTTTTTTCGCCATACCCAGGTTGGCGAAACGTCGTTGCACGCCTGAAATCATTGCACTTGAATCCTCTTGCAATGGCGGACGCCATCAAGTCCGATGGACAAGCAACGAGATTCGCAACCAAAAGGCACTGAGCACAAGGCACTGGCGCCACAATAATGGCAAAAAGCTACACGCTCGTCGTTTTCAGAATGGTCGAGGTCGATCTGGCGGGCCCCATCGCACGGAACAACGCCAAGGCACGTTGATCAGTAGCATAGGCGACATTAAGGCGTAGCCACTCACTGTGCCCGCCGGTGGGACTGAACAACGCCCCAGGCGACAACAACACCCCCAACTGCCGGGCGCACGCCTGCAACCGCGAAGGCTGCGCCGTCCCCGGGCGTGCCCACAGGAACATACCGCCGGTGGGTACGGCGAACACCTCCCACTCTTCGTCCTCCAGCACTTGCAGGGTCACGGCCATTTCACTGCTCAACCGCTTGCGCAGGCGCTGCACCCACTTGCGATACGTGCCATTGGCCAGCAACGTCGCGACCACCGCTTCAGCAAACCGGGAGGTGCCGAAACCGGTCAAAGTCTTAAGGCTGGCCAGTTGCGCGATGATTGCACTGCTGGCGCAGAGGTAGCCCACACGCAAGGCGCTGCTCAGGGTCTTGGAAAAACTCGCGACGTAGATCACCCGATCATCATGGGGCAATGCCGAAAGCCGCGTGCAACTGGCCTGTTGCAGGTCGCCGTAGACATCTTCCTCGATGATCAGGAAGTTCTTGCGGTGTGCCAGTTCCAGCAAGCGCTCGGCCACCAGCCGGCACAGGCTGGTGCCCGTGGGATTGTGATAGAGGCTGTGGATGAACAGGCACTTGGGATGATGGTGCTGCAGCAGCGCTTCAAGTGCCGGGAGGTCGGGGCCGCCTCGGGTACGCGGTACTTCCAGCAGTTTCACGCCCTGGAACGCCAGCTGCCGGTAGAGATTGGCATACCCGGGGGTTTCGACCACCACGCTGTCGCCGGCCTTGAGCAGCGTACGTATCAGCAGGTCCTGGGCATGGCTGGCACCTGCGGTGGTCAGGATGCGCTCCAGGCTGGTGGCGATGTGAATCTGGGTCAGGCGCTTGAGCAGTTGCTCGCGCAGCGCAGGCAGACCCAGAGGGGTGCTGTAGTTGAACAGGCCGGCCGTGTCGGTGCGGGTGACTTCGCGAATCGCGTAACTGATGTCATCGCTTTCGCGCCAGGCATCGGGCAACCAGCCGCAGCCCAGTTTCAACTCGCCCAACGGATTGTCGGCAAAGGCGCCCCACTCGCGCTCCGCCCCCTCATACCAGTTGCCTTCGTGGCAGGCAGCCGGCTGGGCCACCACAAATCCCGAGCCCTGCCGGGGCGCCAGCACCCCTTGGGCGACCATCCGTTCGAATGCTTCGATCACACTGGATTGGCTGAGCAGGTTGTCCAGGGCCAACTGGCGGACGGATGGCAAGCGTGTTCCGGGACTCACGCCGTCCTTGCGAATCCATTGCACCACGGCACTGACGATTTGCTGCACTACCGGTACAAGGGCCTGTCGATCGATCCCTAAATCCATGAGCCACTCACTTCAACTGTCTGTTATCAACCCGGAGAGTTAAGCACAGAAGCAGCAGGTTGCCGGCCGCATAAATTTATTAAATTATTGATTTTATTGACTTATTTACCTACTGACACATATTCGGTCACAGCGTTTTGCCAGCTTTGGAAAAGCCCCACGCGCCCCCAGACGTTTTCGAACAAGGGGCCGGCGCCAGGTCCTAGATAGCCGTCGCGCCACCGTCCACGGCCAAGGCGTGGCCGGTGGTGAACGCCGCTCCGTCGCTGCACAGGTACAGCACTGCGCTGGCAATTTCCTCCACCTTGCCGATACGCCCGACCGGGTGCATGGCGGCGGCGAATTCGGCCTTGCGCGGGTCGGCTTCATAGGCGCGCCGGAACATATCGGTATCGATCACCGCCGGGCAGACGGCATTGACGCGGATTTTCTTCTTCGCGTACTCGATCGCCGCCGATTTGGTCAGGCCGATCACCGCATGTTTGGAGGCTGCATAGATACTCATCTTCGGCGCCGCGCCCAACCCCGCCACCGACGCGGTGTTGACGATCGCCCCGCCGCCCTGGGCCAGCAGCAGCGGCAACTGGTACTTCATGCACAACCACACACCCTTGACGTTGACGCCCATGATCGCGTCGAACTCATCCAGGCTGCCGTCCGCCAGCCTGCCCTTCTCGATCTCGATGCCGGCGTTATTGAACGCATAGTCCAGGCGACCATAGGCGCCGATGGTCTGTGCCATCAACTGCTGCACATCCGCCTCCTGGGTGACGTTGCAGCGCACGAACAGCGCCTCGCCCCCGGCCTGGTGGATCAGCGCGACCGTACCCTCGCCGCCCGCTACGTCCAGGTCGGCGACCACGACCTTCAAGCCTTCGGCGGCGAACGCCAGCGCAGTGGCGCGACCAATACCGGCGGCGGCGCCAGTCACCAGGGCGACCTGGCCGGAAAACGTCATGCTCATGGAGGATGTCCTATTGGGATTAATGGCAGTGGCACGAGTCTAGCCAACGCCGAGACGCACACGTCAGCACTATCAGAAGGCCGGTTAGCGCCGTATGAGTCATGGTGATAAGGCAACCGGGCTCACTATCAATGGCACCTATCAATGAGCATTCGCACCTTCGGCTGACCTTGCCCCCAGGCCGTCCAAGGTCTATCAATCATGCTTCACTTCTAAAGAGTCCTTGCCATGACCGCCCAGACCAACCGCCAATTCCTGCTCGCCAAACGCCCGGTCGGCGCGGCCACGCGGGAAACCTTCACTTACCAGGTCGTGCCGGTGGGCACCCCCGGGGACGGGCAGGTGCTGGTGCGCAACGAATACCTGTCCCTCGACCCGGCCATGCGTGGCTGGATGAATGAAGGCAAGTCCTACATTCCGCCCGTAGGCCTCGGCGAGGTCATGCGCGCGCTGGGTGTGGGCAAGGTGATTGCCTCGAATAACCCGAAATTCGCCGTCGGCGACTACGTGAATGGCGCCCTGGGCGTGCAGGATTACTTCCTGGGCGAGCCGCGCGGCTTCTACAAGGTCGACCCCAAGCTGGCGCCCCTGCCCCGTTACCTGTCTGCGCTGGGCATGACCGGCATGACCGCCTACTTCGCGCTGTTGGACACCGGCGCGCCCAAGGCCGGTGAAACCGTGGTGATCTCCGGCGCGGCCGGTGCCGTGGGCAGCATTGCCGGGCAGATCGCCAAGCTCAAAGGCTGCCGCGTGGTCGGCATTGCCGGCGGTGCCGACAAGTGCAAGTTCCTGGTGGATGAACTGGGCTTCGACGCCGCCATCGACTACAAGAACGAAGACGTGCCCGCCGCCCTCAAGCGCGAGTGCCCTAAAGGTGTGGATGTGTATTTCGATAACGTCGGCGGCGACATTCTTGACGCGGTGCTCAGCCGGCTGGCGTTGAAAGCCCGCGTGGTGATTTGCGGGGCCATCAGCCAGTACAACAACAAGGAAGCGGTGAAAGGCCCGGCCAACTACCTCTCACTGCTGGTCAACCGCGCACGGATGGAAGGCTTTGTGGTGATGGATCACGCGGCGAACTTTGCCGCCGCCGGGCAGGAAATGGCCGGCTGGATGGCCCAGGGCAAGCTCAAGAGCAAGGAGGATATCGTCGAGGGGTTGGAGACGTTCCCGGAGACGCTGATGAAGCTGTTCAACGGCGAAAACTTTGGCAAATTGGTGCTCAAGGTCAGCTGATACACGGCAGATCCGCGCGTCCCCACGCGAACGTGGGAACGCGCATCGATCAGGCGATCTCGGCGACTACCGCCGCCAACGCCTTGGCCGGATCCGCCGCCTGGCTGATCGGACGGCCGATCACCAGGTAGTCGGAACCCGCGTCCAGTGCCTGGCGCGGGGTCAGGATGCGGCGCTGGTCGTCCTGGGCACTGCCCGCCGGACGAATCCCCGGGGTCACCAGTTGCAACGACGGATGGGCAGTCTTCAAGGCCTGGGCTTCCAGCGCCGAGCACACCAGGCCATCAAGGCCGGCTTTCTGCGCCAGGGCGGCCAGGCGCAGTACCTGCTCCTGAGGCTCGATGTCCAGGCCGATGCCAGCCAGGTCCTCGCGCTCCATGCTGGTCAGCACGGTCACGCCGATCAGCAACGGCTTGGGGCCGTTGCGCTGTTCCAGCACTTCGCGGCAGGCGGTCATCATGCGCAGGCCGCCGGAGCAGTGTACGTTGACCATCCACACGCCCATCTCGGCCGCAGCCTTGACCGCCATGGCGGTGGTGTTGGGGATGTCGTGGAATTTCAGGTCGAGGAACACCTCGAAGCCTTTGTCACGCAGGGTGCCGACGATTTCCGCGGCGCAGCTGGTGAACAGTTCCTTGCCGACCTTGACCCGGCAAAGCCTGGGGTCCAACTGGTCAGCCAGCTTCAGTGCGGCGTCACGGGTGGGGTAATCCAGGGCGACGATGATAGGAGTCTGGCAGACGGACATTGGAATGGGCTCTCAGGCAAGTCGAAATCGGCGCGGATTGTAGCGCAAGCAGCGCCGTTGCGGGATCCGATGATCGGTAAATACTGACCAACCACCATCAGCCGGGCATTCCAGATGATTATTTCAAAGCTGATACATTCATGACATGCCCACAACACGCCCTGCCGCTAGCCTCGCCCGCACGACCCACCGACCAGCACTACCAGCCATGGGGCTGGGCGCCTATGCTGAGCGCAACAACCAGGCAGATGATCGCACTATGCATACCCCTTCCGTCCCCGTGAATGACGAGCCCAAAGGCGCGGTGGTCGCCGACGACAAGCGCTGGAACACCCGTGCGCTGATCGTCGACGACGATGTGCCGATCCGCGAATTGCTGATCGACTACCTGGCACGCTTCAATATCCTCGCCACCGGCGTGACCGACGGCGCCGCGATGCGCCTGGCCATGCAAGCCGAAACCTATGATGTGGTGGTACTCGACCTGATGCTGCCGGGGGAAGACGGCCTGACCCTGTGCCGCTGGCTGCGCGCCGAGTCGGATATCCCGATCCTGATGCTCACGGCCCGCTGCGAGCCCACCGACCGCATCATCGGCCTGGAACTGGGGGCCGACGACTACATGTCCAAGCCCTTCGAACCCCGTGAACTGGTAGCGCGGATCCAGACCATCCTGCGCCGCGTACGCGATGACCGCACCGAACAGCGCGCGAATATCCGCTTCGACAACTGGCGCCTCAACAGCGTGTTGCGTCAATTGGTGGCCGACGATGGCCTGGTGGTGCCGCTGTCCAACGCGGAATTCCGCCTGTTGTGGGTGTTTATCGAACGCCCGCGCCGGGTGCTGAGCCGTGAGCAACTGCTCGATGCCGCCCGCGGCCGTTCCATTGAAGCCTTTGATCGCAGTATCGACTTGCTGGTGTCGCGCCTGCGGCAAAAACTCGGGGATGACCCCAAGGCACCGCAGTTGATCAAGACCGTGCGCGGCGAAGGCTACCTGTTCGACGCCCGGGATATTGGCTGATGCGCGCGCCCTTCAACACGCTGTTCGGTCGGCTGTTCGGCGTGTTGCTGGTGGCGATTGTGCTGGCCCATGGGCTGGCGTTCTTCTGGTTTCACCACTACGGCCAACCGCCGCCGCCCCCTCCTGAGCGATTTATCGAGCAGCCGGACGGGACCCTGGCGCCGATGCGCGACAAGCACCCACGCCCCTGGTTTGGCGGCCCGGTGGTGCCCCTGACCTTTCAATTCGTCTCGTTGATTATCGCGGCCTGGTACGGTGCCAAACTGCTGAGCCGGCCGATACAGCGCCTGAGTGAAGCGGCGGAACGCTTGAGCCTGGACCTCGACAGCCCACCCCTCGATGAATCCGGCCCGAGGGAAGCACGGCAGGCCGCCTCGACCTTCAACCTGATGCAAAGGCGCATTCGCGAGCAGGTCAGCCAACGCGCGCGCATGCTCGGCGCCGTCTCCCATGACCTGCGCACCCCGCTGTCACGCCTCAAGCTGCGCCTGGAGCAGATCGAGGACACCCGGCTGCAGGGCCAGATGCGCCAGGACCTGAACGACATGATCGGCATGCTCGACGCCACCCTGAGCTACCTGCACGAACAGCGCACCAGTGAAACCCGGCATTGGCTGGATGTGCAGGCGCTGGTGGAGTCCATGAGTGAAAACGCCCAGGACCAGGGCTCCGATGTGCAATGTGCGGGCAGCTGCCTGCCCTTGCAGGTGCAACCGATGGCCCTGCGCTCATGCCTCAACAACCTGATCGACAACGCCTTGCGTTATGCCGGCACAGCCCGCGTGGAGCTGGAGGACAGCCGCGAAGCGCTGGTCATCCGTGTGATCGACCACGGGCCGGGGATCGCGGTCGATAAGCGTGAGGCGGTGTTCGAGCCGTTCTACCGGCTGGAAGGCTCGCGTAACCGCAATTCCGGCGGCGTTGGCCTGGGCATGACCATTTCCAAGGAAGCCGCGGAGCGCCTGGGCGGCCGCCTGAGCCTGGAAGAGACCCCAGGCGGCGGCTTGACCGCCGTGATGTGGTTGCCCAGGGCTTAAAGGGGCTTGTCTTCACGCCGAACCTGGGCCTGGGTTGCGCTCCAATCCATCAGCAGACTGTAGGCCACGGCCAGCAGGGTCGGGCCGATAAACAGGCCGATAAAGCCAAAGGCAATCAAGCCGCCGAAGACCCCGAGCAACACGATCACCAGCGGCAGGTTGCCGCCACGGCTGATCAGGTACGGCTTGAGCACGTTGTCCACGCCGCTGATGATGAACGTCCCCCACACGCCAAGGAACACCGCGTAGGTGTAGTCGCCTTTCCACGCCAGCCAGGCCGTGGCCGGGATCCATACCAGCGGCGGGCCCATCGGGATCAGGCTGAGCAGGAACGTCACGATCCCCAGTACCAACGCACCCGGCACGCCGGCGATCAGGAAGCCGATCAGTGCCAGCAGGGCCTGGGCGGCGGCAGTGCCGATCACACCGTTGACTACCCGCTGCACCGTACCGGCCACCAGTTCGATGTAGTAGCCGGCACGGTCACCGATCAGGCGCTCCAGCAAGCGATGCACGAACATCGCCAGACGCGGCCCGTCACGATAAAAAAAGAACACGAACACCAGGCTCAGGGTCAGTTCGAGGATGCCGCCGCCGATCTGCGCACTGCGCGCCAACAGCCAGTTACCCACCTGCCCCAGGTACGGCTTGAGGCTGACCATCAGCGCCGCGCCCTGCTCGTCGATGCTGTTCCACATACCGACCAGGCGTTCCCCCACAAAAGGAATCGCCCCCAACCAGGTTGGCGCCTCGGGCAGCCCATCGACCTGAATATCCTTGATCAACGCCACGGCATCGCGTACATGGTCCGCGAGATTGAACCCCAGCCATACCAGCGGCACCGCCACCAGCAACATCCAGCCCAGGGTCAGGATGCCGGCGGCCAGGGACTCACGGCCGCCCAGCGCGCGGGTCAGCAGCACCATCAGCGGCCAACTGGCAAACGCCAGCACCGCCCCCCAGAACAGCGCCGACCAGAACGGCGCCATCACCCAGAAGCTGGCACCAAACAGCACCAGCAGCAGGATTTGCACCAGCAGGCGATCGTTATTGAGCATGGGGTATCTCTAGAAAAGGCTGTAGGAAGAAAGCTTAGGCGAACAGCGCGGGTCCGTTCGCCCTGTTGCGGTCAGCGTATCAGATGCAGGTGCAGGCCTTGGGTTTCAGTGCTGCCGGTTTCCAGGCGCGCGGCACGCACGCCTTTGTCGACCAGGGCCTGGCGCCAGGCTTCGGCTTTCGGGCCGGTCAGACTGACGCGCAAGGTCGTATCGAGGTTCAAGCCCCGGGAAATCAGGGTCAGCCAGGTGTCGTCGGGGTCGCCGCCAAGCGCGGGGAAATCCAGCTCACCGGTGCTTTTGAGCTCGCGCAACAAGGTGGCCGAGGTGGGCAGCAGGTCGCCCAGCGGTGCGCCGGCATCCAACTGCTCCACATGCAGGTAGGCACGACGGTTGCCTCGGGTGATGCCGTACATGGCCACCAGGGAGTTTTCCTGCGGGGCAGCCAGGCGCAGCAGCAGGTATTCCTGCTGGCCGTCGGCACCTACCAGCTTGGCATTACCGAACACTTCGTTGGCCCACAGGCTGCTTTCACCGCAGTCGCGGGCCTGGCACCAGAACAACAACTGCGCGCCGTTGGCCTGCAACGCTTCGCGCGTCGACGTGAACGCAGCACTGGAGGTGTGTTCGGCAGGCAGTTCGTAGGTAATCGCTGTGGCTCGCCCACGGGCAGTGGCCTGGCCCTCGTAACGCAACTGGCCACTGATCTTGCGGATCGCCCCCATGGGGTAGATGCGTTCCTTTTCTTCAGCGGGACGGTAATCGACGATCTGTGCGTCGACCTGACGGGCCACGGCAGGCAGGTCCTGGCTTCCCGGCACATCGGCGGCGAACACCAAGGGGCTGAAACAGCACAGTCCGAGGGCACGTATACATCCTTTACGCAGGCTCATCGGATCGGTGAGCCCTGGCCATCGGAGGTCGCAGCAGTGTTGAGTTGGTTCATGGTTGACTCCCTTTCAATCCGCCCAGCCTCGGCAGTTGACCGCCCCAAGTCAAGGCGCGGAGAAGAACCGATTGAAACAGTCTGCAACAAGGACCGCACCTGGCTCATCATTCAGGTGTAAATGATGGCCACCCGGCAACGTGGTTACCGTAAAGGGTAGCTGGGAAAGCAATTCGGGATGTTTCGCCAACATGCCATCGGCGGCGACCACCAACTGCGTGGGGCAACCGACGCGGTGCACGAAAGCCATCGCCTGCTCATCGGTCAGGCGCATCGGCGAAGCCAGGGTCAGGCGACTGTCCGAGCGCCAGGTATAACCGCCCGGCACCGGCATCAAACCGCGCTGGGCCAGCAGTTCTGCGGCTTCACGGCTCACGGCGACCAGACCTTTCATACGCGCCTCAACCGCCCGATCCAGGGTGCTGTAGACCGGCTTGCGCTTATCCTGCAGGTTCAATTGCGCCTGCAAGGCCATGCCCAGGCGCTCGGCCGCGTTCTCACCGCTGGCAGTGGGCGGGATCACGCCGTCAATCAAACCCAGGGCCGTCACCCGTTCCGGCAAGGCACCGGCCAGCACCAGGGACACGATGGCGCCGAGGGAGTGGCCGAGTAATGCAAAACGTTTCCAGCCCAGTTGCTCGGCAACGTGCAGCACGTCGTGGACGTAATCCCACAAGGCATAACCGGCACCTGTAGGACGATGCGCCGAATGCCCATGGCCGGCCATGTCCAGCGCCACGATACGTAAACCCGCAAGCTTCGGCGCCAGGCGTGCAAAGCTGTTGGCATTGTCCAGCCAGCCATGCAGGGCGATCACCGGCAAACCGTCCTCGGGGCCAAACAGATGGGCCGCCAACTCAATGTGCGGCAGGCTCAGGCGAACCTCTTCGACGGGTGTGCTCATGCGCAGCTGCGCTCCCGGGCTTCCCAGCGCGCGAACAGGGTCTTGATCAAGGTCGCGGTGTCCTGGGGGCGTTCGAGGGGAAACATATGGCCGCCGGGCATGGTGAGCATTTCGCCCATGGGCAGACGGTCGACACCGCTGGCGTGGTGACGCATCACCACGCGGCTCTGGCGACCGCGCACCACCGCCAGCGGCACTTTCAATTGGCGCACCTGGCCAGGGCTGGTGTGGGGCACGCCCCGGTAGATGCTGATTTCGGTGGCTGGGTCGAAACGCAGGCGCAGGCGATCACCCGCCTGGTACAGGCCGTGTTGCAGGTAGGCGTCGAAGCATTCCGGGTCAAAGCCTCGGAACAGGGTCTTGCCGGCAAAGTAGCTGCGTGCGGCGTCCAGGTCGCTGAACTCTTCACGACGGCCCAGGGTGCGCCCGGCCGGCGTGAGGCGGTCGATAAAACCGAAGCGCTTGGCGGCGCGGATCACCCAGCGGTCGGCGCGGGTCAATACCGGCGAATCGAGCATCACTACCCCGCGATACAGCTGCGGGCAGCGCAGGGCCGCGTGCAAATGCAGCACGCCACCCAGGGAATGGCCCACGCCCCAGACGGGCTGCGGTTGCTGCTCCAGATGATGGATCAACTCGTCCACCAGGTTCTGCCAGTTATCGTCCACTGGAAACCTGGGGTCGTGACCGTGCTGCGGCAAGTGAGCCACCGCATATTCCGGGGCCAGGGCGGCAAACAGCTTGCCGTAGGTGGCCGAGGGGAAGCCATTGGCGTGGGCAAAAAACACGTGCTGCGACATAGCGGATCCATCTGCAAAAACCGAGATTGATTGTCACCAGGCCCAAGCCCCACAGCAATGACTGTAACTGCCAGGAATGATGACACTCACGCCACACCTATCGCGCCGGAGGGGTTTCGCCCAAAGGCACCACGGCCATGGTCAGCCGTGAGACACAGTTGCACTTGCCGTCATCGGTGGTCAGGCGAATGTCCCAGACCTGGGTGGTGCGGCCGATATGGATCGCCTTGGCCACCGCCGTCACCCGCCCGCTGCGCACACCGCGCAGGTGATTGGCGTTGACCTCCAGGCCCACGCAATAGAACTTGCTCGGGTCGATGCACAAATAAGCCGCCACGGAGCCGACACTCTCGGCCAGTACCACCGACGCACCGCCATGCAGCAGGCCGTAAGGCTGGTGAGTGCGGTGGTCGACCACCATGCTGGCGGTGAGGGATTCGTCGTCGAAGCTTTCAAAACGGATGTCCAGCAGTTCACCGATGGTGTTTTTCTGGCCGGCATTGAGTTGTTCGATATTCGGTTGGGTGCGCCACAAGCTCATGGAATTGTCCTTATTGGTTTTATTACGACCCTAATCCTGCCACACAACTGCCTCGCTGCGCTCGCTCCAACGAAAAACGACGGACATAAGACCCGATCCTCTGTGACCCGGCGATAGCCTACGGATTCTTCACGCTGACCAGGCTCATCAACCCCGCCAGCGGGAAGTCGCCTTCAAGCTCCGCCAGGCTGGCGGTGGACATCGGCTGCGGCTGGCGCTGATGGCCATGCTGCAGAAAACTGATCAAGCTGCCGACCAGGGGCTGATGACTGACCAGCAGCACGTTGTCATCACTGTCGAGCTTGCTCAGGACCTCCAGCGGATTGCCCTCCGGCGTGAGCCAAGGCACCGTGCGGATATCCGGTTCAAAACCCAACGCGTCCCGCACCAGCTGTGCAGTCTGCTGCGCCCGCACGTACGGGCTGGCAATGATCGCGCTGAGCGGCTGGCCGATCAGGTGCGCCGCACTGCGCAACACCTCGGCGCGGCCATGTTCGGTGAGGTTGCGCTCGGCATCCGTGCGGGCATGCGCCTCGGCCTCACCGTGACGCAAGACCCACACCTTCATAGCTTCGGCTCCTCATCCCGCACCGGGTGCGGCGCCGGCGGCACGCTGTGGGCGGCTTCGCCCTCGGGAGCGCGAGGGGTTGGCCAGTCGGCGAACGGCCAGGGCTTCTGTTCGGTGTGGAAGCTGCCAAAGCGGCCGATCTGGGCAAGAAACTGGCTGAGGCTGTCGCCGAAGTTCATCAGGCCCAGGTTCGGCGCGCTGTAGACCAGGCGGTAGATCAACTGCACCACCACCAATGCGCCGAGCAGGAACTGCGCCACCTGCCACACCAGGGCAAACACCAGCATCCACAGGATGCGCAGGATAATGGACTCGTACTTGGGGGCTGCTTTCGGATCGTTCATGGCGCGTTCCTCAGTTGAAACCACTGGTGGAAATAAAGTCGACGTCGGTTTTGGGCTCGGCCCGCATCAGCAACTCGATGACCTGGTTCAAGGTGCGCCCTTCAAACAGGATCGCGTGCAGCCCGGCGACCAGCGGCATGTACACGCCGACTTCCTGGGCCTTGGCCTTGAGCACCTTGAGGGTGTTGACCCCTTCGGCCACTTCGCCCAGGCGCGTCACCGCGTCTTCCAGGCTCAGGCCCTGGCCCAGGGCGAAACCCACCTGGTAGTTGCGGCTTTTCGGCGACGAGCAGGTGACGATCAAGTCGCCCACGCCGGCCAGGCCCAGGAAGGTCATGGGGTTGGCGCCCTGGTTCACCGCGAAGCGGGTCATTTCCGCCAGGGCACGGGTAATCAGCATGCTCTTGGTGTTTTCGCCCATGCCCAGCGCCACCGCCATGCCGGCGATGATCGCGTAGACGTTTTTCAGCGCCCCGCCCAGTTCCACGCCAAAGCGGTCGCCACTGGCGTATACGCGGAAGGTCCGGCCATGCAGCACCGCCTGGACGCGCTCGCACAACGCCTCATCCTCGCTGGCGATCACCGTGGCGGTCAGCGCGTGCTCGGCGACTTCCCGCGCCAGGTTCGGCCCGGACAGCACGCCAATGCGCGCCCGGGGGGCGATCTCGGCGAGGATTTCGCTCATCAGCTTGAAGGTCTGCGCCTCGATGCCCTTGGTCAGGCTGACCAGCAGCTTGCCCGCCAGGCGCTCGGCATGGGGCGCCAGCACCGCGCGCAAGGCGCTGGAAGGCAGCGCGACAAAGCACAGGTCGCAGTCCGCCAGGGTGGCCAACAGGTCGGTGACCGGCTCGACCGCCGGATGAATCTTGATGCCTTTAAGGTAACGAGGATTTTCGCGGTGTACGCGAATGGCCTCGGCCTGCTCGGGATCGCGCATCCACTGGCGCACCGCATGGCCGTTCTCGGCCAGCAGGTTAGCCACGGCGGTACCAAAACTTCCGCCTCCCAGGACCGCAATAGGGCGCTGTTCAGTCATATGCAATCCGTTAATCCATACCAGTGGCGATGGCGGCATTATACGGGGCGACCCGCTTGCGGCCAGCCCCCGTATCAAATCGTGGGCCTGTCGGGAAATGCCATGTCCGTGTAACGGAATTGCAAGGGCGACGACTGGCAAATAGCCTCGCCTCGGTTAACATGGGCGGCTATCCGTCATTATCAAGGCCATGTCGTGTATTTGGGCCCTCCTTCCCGTTCATCTCTACTGCTTATGCTGTTGTGCAGTGCACCTGCGCTGGCTGACGACCTGTTCCTCGACAGCCAGCCGCTGCCGCAGGTATTGACCGCCACGCGTCTCAAGCAATCGGCGGCCGCCGTGCCGGGCAGCATGACCGTGATCGACAGCGAGTTGATCAAGGCCAGCGGCGCAAGGGACATCAGCGAGCTGCTGCGCCTGGTGCCGGGGATGATGGTCGGCTACACCACCGGCAACCAGGCGGCGGTGAACTACCACGGCACCAGCGCCAGCGATGCGCGCCGCATGCAGGTATTGATCGACGGGCGTTCGGTGTACCGCGCCGGCCTGGCCACGGTGGACTGGAGCGACATTCCGGTAGCAATGGAAGACATCGAGCGCATCGAGGTCTTCCGCGGCCCCAACACCGTCAGCTACGGGGCGAATGCCTTGATGGCGGTGGTCAATATCCTCACGCGCTCACCGGCCAACAGCCATGGCTCACGGGTGAAGGTGATTCGCGGTGAGCGCGGTATCAATGACTTTTATGCCAGCCAGGGCGTGGGCTGGGAAACCGGCGATCTGCGCCTGTCGCTGTCCGGGCAACAGGACGATGGCTTTGACAGCGATGCCGCTGGCGCCGACCGCCGCGACGGCCGTCGCCTCAACCGCTTCAGCCTGGCAGTGAGCCAGACCTTGAACGCGCAACAGAGTATCGACTGGCAACTGAATGCCAAGGAAGGCACCAACCAGCGCCCTTATACCTACACCCCGGTATTCGCCGGGATTACCGAGGGCGGCGACAATTCCGACGTCACGGCCAAGGACTACGCCGGTTCCCTGCGCTGGAACTTTGATTTCAACCCCGAGCACAGCCTGTATATCCAAGGCTCGGCCCAGCAGTGGGACCGCCGGCAAATCTGGAAGGCCTGTGACGCCAAGGTCTCGTTCAGCCCCGAGCTGACCCAGTTGTGGCAGCTCAACCCCAACTATGCCGAACGGCTGGCCCGGCATATGGACACCTACAGCCAGGGCACCGCGCCACCGGGCAGCGCCGCCGAACAAGCCTTGGCCAACCAGGTACTGGACCAGTGGCGCAACGGCGCCAACCAGAGCGTCTGCGGCGACATCGACCAGAGCACCCGCGAAAGCCGCTACGATGTGGAAATCCAGGACACCCTCAGCCTGTCCGACAGCCTGCGCCTGGTCAGCGGCATGAATTACCGCTACGACCGCGCCGACTCCGATACCTACTTCAACGGCACCCTGGACGACACCACCTGGCGCCTGTTCGGCCAGTTGGAATGGCGCGCCAGTGAACATTGGCTGCTGCAAGGCGGCGCCATGTTCGAAGACACGCACCTGAGCGGCCATTCGCTGACGCCCAGGGTGGCGGTCAACTATTTGATCAACCCGCGCCACGGCTTGCGCGCGGTGTACTCGGAAGCCATCCGTTCGCCGGACATGTTCGAGAACAATGTCAACTGGAGCTACCGCGTCACCAACCTCAGCTCACCGACCTATGGGCAGAGTTCCGGACAGTACTTCGTGAAGACGCGAGGCCCGGGCAACCTCGACAAAGAACTGATGCGCTCGCGGGAACTGGGCTACAACGGCTTCTTTGCCGACATCGGGCTGAACATGGACGTGAAGGTGTTCTACGACGAAATCACCGACATGATCAGCTCGCCGCTGCGCAATAACCAGTACATTGCCAGCAACGCCAACAGCTCACGCTTCACCGGCGCCGAGTCCCAGTTCGACTGGCGCGTGAGCAACGCCGACCGCCTGCGGCTGACTTACGCGTATGTCGACGCCACCACCAGCAACCCACTGGACAAAGCACAGACCGCGCGTAACAGTGGCTCGGCCGGCTGGTTGCGCGAATGGGGCCAAGGTTGGTCCAGCGCGCTGTTCTACTATGGCGACGACGCACTCAACCAATATCGTTTCGAACGGGTCGACCTGCGGGTGGCCAAGCGCATTGCCCTGGGCAAAGCCAACGTGGAGCTGGCCGGCATGTTGCAACAACGCCTCGATAACCAGCCCACCACCTGGGCCGACAACACTTACGACCATCGTCACGTACTCTACTTCAGCGCGGAGTTAGAGTTCTGACATGGGCGACTCGTCACGGATGACCTTCTTCTTTATCTATAGGCTGCGGCAACTTGCCGGGCTGCTGGCCGGCCTGTTGCTGTGCGCACCGGCGTGGAGCGCCGAGATCCTGCTGACTGCCGCCGAAGACGGCGCCGGGGTGCAGGCCTTTACCCAGGCGCTGGCCCGGCAACGCCCCGAAGACCGCGTCACCTTCACGTCCCTCGGCGACTTGCCAGCACCCAGCCACCTGCCCGCCGGCACGCGCCTGATCCTGCTCGACCTGCCCGGCCTCGACTGGCGCCTGCGGGATACTCAAGGGCCGCCGACGCTGGTGCTGCGCATCAGTCGGCTCCAAGCCCATCAGCGCCCGGACGCCTCACGGCACGCGCGGGTCAGCCTGTTGTGGAGCGACCCGCCGCTGGAGCGGCAGCTGCGCCTGATCAGCAGCGTCCTGCCCCAGGCACGGCGCATCGGCGTGCTCTACGGCACCGACAGCGAATTCCTGCTGCCCGAATTGCGCCAGCATGCGGCGGCCCTGGAGCTGGAGATCGTGCCGCAGCGCTGGGACAACACTAACGACAGTCGTCCGCTGCAAACCCTGTTCAGGAACAGCGACGTGCTGCTCGGCCTCGATGACCCGCAGCTGTACAACCCGAAGACCGCTAAAAACCTGCTGCTGAGCAGCTACGCCCAGCAATTGCCGCTGTTCGGGCCCAATGCAGGGTTTGTGCGCGCCGGCAGCCTCGCCAGCACCTACAGCGACCAGGACGATTGGCTGGCGGTACTCGATCGTTTGCTCGACCAGCCGCCGGCCGCTTGGCCACGCGCGCTGTACCCCGAACGCTTCAAAGTCGTGGGCAACGCGCAGGTCGCACGCTCACTGGGCATCGAACAGGTGGACGAAGCCAGCGTCGCCGCCCGAATGGCCGAAGGAGAAAAACGCCCATGACCTTGCGTCGTCGTTGGGACATCAATACCCGCACCCAGCTCATCACCCTGGGCCCGGCGCTGTTGCTGACGTTGCTGTTGATCAGCTTCTTCACCTTCGTGCGTATCCAGGACCTGCGCCAGGAACTGGACCACACCGGCCAATTGATCGCCAACCAACTGGCACCGGCCACCGAATATGGGGTGATCTCGGGCAACAACGATGTGCTCGACAGCCTGCTTCGCGCCACGCTGGCGACGCCCCATGTGCGTTTCCTGGAGATTCAGGACAGCAGCGAAAATATCCTGGTGTACGTCGAGCAACCCGCGGAGAAACACGACCGCGCGCTGTCGGTCAAAGTGTTCCAGGCACCGATCCGCCTGCAGCATATCCAGTTGGGCAATGACTTTTTCCAGGACAACCTCAACGAACCCAAGGCCCCCCGCGCGGACTACCTGGGCCGGGTGATCGTCGGCATGTCCAATGACGCCTTCAGCCAGCGCCAGCAGGAGATCCTGTTCAAGGCCGGTATCCTCGCGCTGTTCGCCCTGCTGTTTACGTTCCTGCTCGCCCGGCGCCTGGCGGCGAGCCTGTCGCAACCGATCAGCGCCATGGGCAATGCGGTCAAGGCCATCCAGCAGGGCGACTACAAGACGCCGCTGCCGATTGTGGATGACTCGGAGCTGGGCGACCTGTCGCGGCATATCAACAACCTCGCCGAAGGCCTCAACCAGGCCAGCCGCGAACAACAGCAGGCCATGGCCCAGTTGATCCAGACCCGCGAAGAGGCCGAACGGGCCAACAACGCCAAGTCAGACTTCCTGGCCATGATGAGCCACGAACTGCGCACGCCGATGAACGGCGTACTGGGCATGCTGCAACTGCTGGAAACCACCGAAATGACCGAGGAACAGACCGAATACGCGGCGCTGGCCTCCGAATCCACCGAGCATTTGCTCAAGGTGATCAACGACATTCTCGACTTCTCGCGCATCGAACGCGCGGCCCTGGAGCTGGAACATATCCCCTTCAACCTGGCCGACCTGATCAACAGTTGCGCCCAGGCCTTCCAGCACAGCGCCCAGCAGCGCGGGCTGGCGCTCAAGCTGCCGATCCCGCCCGGCATGGACGCACTGCGGGTACAAGGCGATCCGACACGGATCCGCCAGATCCTGGTGAACCTGATCGGCAATGCCTTGAAGTTCACCGAACACGGCACCGTCAGCGTCGAGCCCCACTGGCAGGTGCTCGACCATGAGTTGGTGTGGTTCACCTGCACCGTGCGTGACAGCGGCATCGGGATTTCCGCCGAGCGCCTGGAATTGATGTTCGATGCGTTCCAGCAGGCCGACAGTTCCATTTCAAGACGTTACGGCGGTACCGGTCTCGGGCTGCCCATCGCCCGTACCCTGGCCGAACGCATGGGAGGCACGCTGCGCGCGCAGAGCGAAGAAGGCCGTGGCTCGGTGTTTACCCTGGAGATCCCGCTGGCCATCGACCCCCACAGCCAGCCGTCGATCGCCCTGGATGCCGAGGGCAAGCACAGCGCCGGCGAGGGTCGCCATGTGTTGCTGGTGGAGGACAATCCGGTCAACCGCACCGTGGTCGAAGCCATGCTGCGCAGCCTGGGCTTTGAAGTCAGCCTGGCCACCGATGGCGCCGAGGCGATCCGCAGTGCCGAGAGCCTGATCTTCACCGCGATCCTGATGGATTGTCGCCTGCCCCTGATCGACGGTTATGAAGCCACCCGGCAGATTCGCCAACTGCCCGGCTGCGCCGGCCTGCCGATCATCGCCCTGACGGCCAACGCCTTGCAGGGCGACCGGGAAGCCTGCCTTGCGGCCGGAATGAACGATTACCTGGCCAAGCCGTTCAAACGCACGGATCTGCAGCAAATCCTGCAGCGCTGGGTGCAATAGCGGCGCGCCATCAGCCAACTCCGACTGGCGTGAAAGACGAAAGTGCGGCAGTCTTAGGCACCCGAACGGGCCCATAAACAGGCTCGGTTTAAAATTTCAGTGAACAAGTGTACATTCAGTACCTTGCCGCTGTGACTTTCACTACAACGCAATAGTCTATGTGTAGGCTGCCGACATGAGGCATGAACGCTTCATTCGGTTCGGGAAGATTTGCCCTACCCTGCCGCATGGGATTATTGAGGAGCTCGCATGACCAAACAAAACGCCTTTACTCGGGAAGACCTGCTGCGCTGCAGTCGCGGTGAGCTGTTCGGCCCAGGTAACGCGCAACTGCCCGCCCCGAACATGCTGATGGTGGATCGCATCACCCATATCAGCGAAGAGGGTGGCAAGTACGGCAAAGGTGAATTGGTCGCCGAGCTGGATATCACCCCGGACCTGTGGTTCTTCGCCTGTCACTTCGAAGGTGACCCTGTCATGCCGGGCTGCCTGGGCCTCGACGCCATGTGGCAACTGGTCGGCTTCTACCTGGGCTGGCAAGGCCTGCCAGGCCGTGGCCGCGCCCTGGGTTCGGGCGAAGTGAAGTTCTTTGGCCAGGTCCTGCCGACCGCCAAGAAAGTCACCTACAACATTCAAATCAAGCGCGTCCTCAAGGGCAAGCTGAACCTGGCCATCGCCGACGGTTCGGTGACTGTCGACGGTCGCGAGATCTATACTGCCGAAGGCCTTCGGGTCGGCGTATTTACTTCCACTGACAACTTTTAAGGGTTATCCGCATGCGCCGCGTCGTTATCACTGGTCTGGGCATTGTTTCTTGCCTGGGCAATGACAAAGAGACCGTCACCGCTAACCTGCGTGCAAGTCGCCCTGGCATCCGCTTCAACCCGGAATATGCCGAAATGGGTCTGCGTAGCCAGGTTTCCGGCTCCATCGACCTGCCCCTCGAAGAACTGATCGATCGCAAGATCTATCGCTTCGTGGGCCACGCTGCCGCCTACGCCTACCTGGCCATGAAAGACGCAATCGCCGACTCCGGCCTGAGCGAAGACCAGGTATCGAACGTACGCACCGGCCTGATCGCCGGCTCCGGCGGCGCATCGACCCTCAACCAGATGGAAGCGCTGGACATCCTGCGCGAAAAAGGCGTGAAGCGAGTTGGCCCGTACCGTGTCACACGGACCATGGGCAGCACCGTTTCGGCCTGCCTGGCCACGCCATTCCAGATCAAGGGCGTGAACTACTCGATCTCCTCCGCATGCGCCACCAGTGCACACTGCATCGGCACCGCCGTCGAGCAGATCCAACTGGGCAAGCAGGACATCGTGTTCGCCGGCGGCGGCGAAGAAGAACATTGGAGCCAGTCGTTCCTGTTCGACGCCATGGGTGCCCTGTCCACCCAGTACAACGAAACCCCGGAAAAAGCCTCCCGCGCCTACGATGCCAAGCGTGACGGTTTCGTCATCGCCGGCGGTGGCGGCATGGTGGTGGTCGAGGAGCTGGAGCACGCCCTGGCCCGTGGCGCCAAGATCTACGCGGAAATCGTTGGCTACGGCGCTACTTCCGATGGCTACGACATGGTTGCGCCAAGCGGTGAAGGCGCCATCCGTTGCATGCAGATGGCCATGTCCACCGTGGACACCCCGATCGACTACCTGAACACCCACGGCACCTCGACTCCGGTCGGCGACGCCAAGGAAATGGAAGGTGTACGCGCGGTGTTCGGCGACAAGGCACCGGCCATCAGCTCCACCAAGAGCCTGTCGGGTCACTCCCTGGGCGCCGCCGGCGTTCACGAAGCGATCTACTGCCTGCTGATGATGGAAGGCAACTTCATGGCCGGTTCGGCCAACATCGACGAGATCGACCCGGTCGTCGCCGATATGCCGATCCTGACCAAGACGGTTGAAAACGTCAAAGTCGACACCGTGATGAGCAACAGCTTCGGCTTCGGTGGCACTAACGCCACCCTGGTGCTGAAACGCTGGCAGGGTAAGTAAGCCCCGCAGGTTGATCACCTGAAAAAGCCCCGACTGGTTCGGGGCTTTTTTATGGGCGACTGGATTTGAGACCGCAACCGCATTTGCGTGAGACGAAAACGCAATATCAACGCGCACCCTCATCGCCGCGAGGTTTAGGCAGGATGGCCAGGAAGTTGTCCCTCGCCACTTTGTGGGCAACGTCTTCAGGCAATGCATCAAGGAAGACATCAAAGCGGTGCATTTCCTCACCCAGCTTGTTGAAACGCCCGACGACATCCGAACCCAGCATAAAGCGCTCCGGGAAGCGCTCCACCAGCGTTACCCACTCCGGCCGAGGCTTGCCCCCATCATCCAGCAAGTACGGCGTGAGCATGCTCCAGGACAGGTCGATATACAGGTTGGGGTAAGCCTCGAGCATACGGCTCAAGGTGGGCAGCAAAAAGTCCATTTGCACCTGGTGGCGGTGAATTTCCTTGCTGGTGCCGGCGTGAGCCCAGATAAAGCGAGTGTGCGGGTGGTTGCGCAGCGGCTCTTCGATTTCGGCCAAATACAGCGGGTTACGCTCGCGCTTGGAGGTAATGTTGGAGTGCAGCATCACCGGCAAGTCGTTTTCCGCCGCCAGGTGATAGATGCGCGTCATGGCCTCGTTGTTGGCGCGCGGGGTATCCCCCGATGTGAGGGCGGTAAGGTCGTCGTGGCGGGTAAACACTTCACCGATGCCTTGCCACAGCCCCGGGTTGAGGTCGAGCATGCGCTGGATATGGGCATCCGAGTTCTTGTCATTGGGGTTGAAGCCGGACAGAAACGGATGAAAGTGCTGGCGCTGTTCAGGCGTCAGTTTATTTACCGCTGCGGCGACAATCACGTCGGTGGCGCTGTACCAATAGGCATCTGCGTCATCACCGGCGTAGTAGCGCGGGCGCTTGGGTTCGTCTTCGTGCCATTTCTTTGCGACGGGAATGCCGGAAATCATGACATGCTCGATGCGATTTTCTGCCATTGCCTTGAGCAACTTATCCATCCCCGCCGTTTCCTGGAAGAAATCCACGTAATGCAGATGGGCATCGCTGTAGGCATAGTCGCGAGCCTGTGTCGCAAGGCTGTTGGCGGCGAGCAACAGGGCGAGACTCAAGCGGGTCCAGGGCACGGTATAACCTCGATAAGGGCGAATACCGGTAGACCTTGCGTGCCATACCGTGGTTCAGCCGGCAAAAAATGTGGAACACCCCCGTGCCAGCATGCTCTATAACTGCATGACCTTCCTTCTGCCACCCCGTGAGGTTTGCCATGCCTGTTACCGTCAATACGCTGAACACCGACAACTTCCGCCACAGCGTCAATATCAATAATCACGAGCTGTTTACCGACCTGCCCAAGAGCCTGGGTGGTGACGACTCGGCGCCCTCCCCCCACGATTACTTCGACGCCGCGCTGGCATCGTGCAAGGCGCTGACCGTCAAGCTCTACGCCCAGAAAAAAGACATCCCCCTGACCGGCGTGACCGTGGAAGTCACCCACGACGCCACCGAAGAACAAAAGGGCAAATACAGGCTCAACGTCAAGCTGACGCTCAAGGGCGTACTCACCGACGAACAGCGCGACGAGCTGCACCGCGTGGCCGATCGCTGCCCGGTACACAAGCTGATGACCACCGCCGAGGTCACCATCGAAACCCGCCTCTCTGAAGGCGCGTTCAGCCAATAGCGGCAACCTCCCGTCGAGCGGGTTATGCTCATTACCCTACAACCCGCTCAGACTGGGACGCACCATGACCACCCTCACCGTGATCCGCCCACGCCCCGAAGATGTCGAAGGCCAGCCGATCCTGCGCCCGCTGCCCTCGCGGGAATGTCGCAGCGTCGGGCCCTTTGTGTTTTTCGATCATATGTTGCCGACCCGCTATGCACCGGGCAGCGGCATGAACATCCGCCAGCACCCCCATATCGGCCTGTCCACCCTCACCTATCTGTTCGAAGGCGCACTGCAGCACAAGGACAGCCTGGGGTCGGATCAGGTGGTAGAGGCCGGCGATGTCAGCTGGATGACCGCAGGCAGTGCAATCGCCCATGTCGAGCGCACACCCGAGGCACTCAAGGCCCGTGGTTTCAGCATGCATGGCCTGCAAGTATGGCTGGCATCGCCCAAGGACCACGAAGAGGGGCCTGGACACTACAGCCATCACCCTGCGGCGAGCCTGCCGGTGAGTGACAACCTGGGCGTGCGGATTCGCCTGATCGCCGGCAGTGGCTTCTGCCTCAAGTCACCGGTGCCGGTGCTGTCGCCTACGTTGTATGCAGATGTACACATGCAAACGGCCACGACCCTGCTGATTCCTGACGAGCACGAGGAACGCGCGGTGTATGTGCTGGAGGGTGAAGCCCAGTTGGAGGGTGAGCAGCTTGAGGTGCACAGCCTGGTGGTATTGCCGGCCGGGCAGGTAATGACCCTGTTCGCCGAAAGCGATTGCCAGTTGGTGGTGTTGGGCGGAGCACCGCTGGATGGGCCACGGCGGATCAATTGGAATTTTGTCGCGAGCGATCCGCTGAAGATCGAGCAGGCCAGGCAGCGCTGGGCGGCGGGGGATTGGCCGACGGTGCCGGGTGAAACCGAAAGAATTGAGTTGCCGGTGAGATAGCTATCGGGGGCAAGCCCCCGATGACGCTGGAACAGGCGCTGAAGATTCAGCCCTTGAACACTTCATCCAGCAAGTTATGCATCGACCGGAACGCCCGTGCAGCGGTCTTGGCGTCATACATCATCTTGCCCGGCACATTGGCGTGCGGGTCGGTGAAGGAATGCACCGCACCGCCGTAGCTCAGCAATTGCCAGTCCACGCCGGCCGCGTTCATTTCATCTTCGAACGCCGGCAGTTGCTCTTTCGGCACCAACGGGTCGGAAGCACCGTGCAGCACCAGCACTGAACCCTTGATGTTTTTCGCATCTGCCGGGTTCGGCGTGTCGAGGGTGCCGTGGAACGATACGGCAGCCTTCAATGGCGCACCGGTCCGTGCCAGCTCCAGGGAGCAGCAACCGCCGAAGCAGAAACCAAAGGTGGCCAGCTTCGAGGTGTCCACTGCCGCTTCGGTCTGGCCCTGCAGCTGCTCAAGGGCAGCCTGCATGCGTTTGTTCAGCAACGGGCGATCATTTTTCAACGGCATCATTGCGGCGCCGGCTTCATCGCCATTCGACGGGCGCACGGTTTGCCCATAGAGGTCGGCGATCAGCACCACGTAGCCCTTGGCGGCAACGCTCTTGGCGATCTCTTCGGCCCCCGCACTTACCCCCATCCAGTTCGGCGCCATCAGCAGGCCGGGCAGCGGGTTCTTTTGGCTGGCATCGAACGCCAGGCGACTTTCATAAGACTGGCCATCAATCTGATAGACCACGGAACGCACGGTGACTTGGCTCATCATTTTCTCCAGTTAGGGTGCACTAGAACGAAAAAACCCGCCGAAGCGGGTTTTTCTACAACGGTATCAAACCGACAGTTCAACCAACAGCTTGTTCAGTCGGCGCACATAGGCGGCCGGGTCCTTGAGGCTGTCGCCGGCGGCCAGGGCCGCCTGGTCGAAAAGGATGTGGGACAGGTCGCCAAAGCGCTCTTCGCTCTGCTCGCCGTCGAGTTTCTCGATCAACGGGTGAGCCGGGTTGAATTCGAAGATCGGCTTGGAGTCCGGGACCTTCTGGCCGCTGGCTTCGAGGATCTGGCGCATCTGCATGCCCAGGTCCTGCTCGCCGATGGCCAGGATCGCCGGGGAATCGGTCAGACGGTGGGAAACCCGCACTTCGCTCACGGCATCGCCCAGGGACGCCTTGATCCGCTCAACCAGGCCTTCTTTGGCCTTGGCGACTTCCTCGGCTTCTTTCTTCTCTTCCTCGGAGTCCAGGTTACCCAGGTCCAGGTCGCCACGGGCCACGTCGACAAAGGATTTGCCGTCGAACTCGTTGAGGTAGCTCATCAGCCACTCATCGATACGGTCGGTCAGCAGCAGCACTTCGATGCCTTTCTTGCGGAAGACTTCCAGGTGCGGGCTGTTCTTGACCTGTGCGTAGGTTTCGCCGGTCAGGTAGTAAATCTTGTCCTGGCCTTCCTTGGCACGTGCCAGGTACTCGGCCAGGGACACCACCTGCTCGCCCTCTTCACCCTGGGTGGAAGCAAAGCGCAACAGACCGGCGATTTTTTCCTTGTTGGCAAAATCTTCCGCCGGGCCTTCTTTCATGACCTGGCCGAAGTTTTTCCAGAAGCCCTTGTATTGCTCTGGCTCGTTCTTCGCCAGTTTTTCCAGCATGTCGAGCACGCGCTTGGTCAGCGCCGACTTCATGGAATCGATGATCGGGTCTTTTTGCAGGATTTCCCGCGACACGTTCAGCGACAGGTCATTGGAGTCGACCACGCCCTTGATAAAGCGCAGGTACAGCGGCAGGAACGACTCCGCCTGGTCCATCACGAACACGCGCTGCACGTACAGCTTCAGGCCCTTCGGCGCTTCACGCTGGTACAGGTCGAACGGCGCACGGGCCGGCACGTAGAGCAGCGAGCTGTATTCCAGCTTGCCTTCGACCTTGTTATGGCTCCAGCTCAGCGGGTTTTCGTAGTCGTGACCGATGTGCTTGTAGAACTCCTGGTATTCCTCGTCCTTGATCTCGGTACGCGGACGGGTCCACAGGGCACTGGCGCGATTGACGGTTTCCCATTCCTGGGCAGGCTTCTCTTCACCTTCGGCAGCCGTTTGTTCTTTCGGCAGCTCGATCGGCAAGGCGATATGGTCGGAGTACTTCTTGATGATATTGCGCAGGCGCCAGCCATCGGCAAACTCGTCTTCACCGGATTTGAGGTGCAGGACGATGCGGGTACCACGGTCAGCCTTGTCGACGGTGGCGATTTCAAATTCGCCCTCGCCCTTGGAAGCCCAGTGCACGCCTTCGCTGGCGTCAAGGCCGGCACGACGGCTGAACACTTCAACCTTGTCGGCCACGATGAAGGCCGAGTAGAAGCCCACACCGAACTGGCCGATCAGGTGCGAATCTTTCTTCTGGTCGCCGGACAGGTTTTTCATGAAGTCGGCGGTACCGGATTTGGCGATGGTCCCCAGGTGGGTAATCGCATCTTCACGGCTCATGCCGATACCGTTGTCTTCGAGGGTGACGGTATTGGCGTCTTTGTCGAAGCTCACACGGATTTTCAGTTCCGCGCCGCCTTCCAGCAGTTCAGGCTTGGACAGGGCTTCGAAACGTAATTTGTCGACAGCGTCAGAGGCGTTCGAGATCAATTCGCGAAGGAAGATTTCCTTGTTGGAATACAGCGAATGGATCATGAGGTGCAGCAGTTGCTTCACCTCGGTCTGGAAGCCCAGGGTTTCCTTTTGAGTTTCCACACTCATGGTCATCAAACTCCAATTGGATGGCAGTGGCCGCGCCCTGAAGGGTTGGCGGCGGGTTGTCATCAAAGTTGGGGGCTAAGAGCAGGATTTCAAGGGCGGACCACGTCCTCGATCTTGAAATGCGCACGGGCGGTGGCGATGGGCTCGGCGGCGGTGGTTTGCCAGGCGGTGATCGCCACATTCGCCACACGTCGGCCCTGGCGCCACACCTGGCATTTGGCGTAAGTGTCGCGAAACTGGCCGGCGCGCAGGTAATCGAGGGAGAAATCGATGATTTTCGGGAGGCCCGGCGCTCCGGTAAACACCAGCAGGTGCAACGCCGCTGCCAGCTCCATGAAGCCGGCAATCACCCCGCCGTGAAGCGCCGGCAATATGGGGTTACCAATATTGTCCTTGTGGGCCGGCAGGCGAAACAGCAATTCATCCCCCAGCCGGGTGCATTCGATACCGATCAGTTTGGCGTAGGGGATCAGGTCCAGCAGCGCCTCGTAGCTGCCGCGCTGATGGGCCTGTTCCAGGCGGGTCTTGAATCGATGGGTCATGCCTGCTCTCCCTTGATGGCGCGCCCCAACCCTTGGGTGCCCTTGAGACGCTTGCCCATGCGCATGAAGGTGCCCACCACATGGGCGATGGGTTGTTGCGGGTCGTCCTGATAGGCAAAACCACGGGTGAAGATCACGTCGGTGGTCACCCGGTAGCACTGGGCGAAACCATATACCGGCTTATGCGGCTCGGCGGGATGCATATAGTCGACACGCAGGTCCAGGGTCGGGCACACCTCGAACTCCGGCAGGACACACAGGGTGGCCATGCCGCAGGCGGTATCCATCAAGGATGTCAACGCGCCACCGTGGATCACGCCGGTCTGGGGATCACCCACCAACTGCGGCGCGTAAGGCATGACCAACGTGATGCCCTCCTCGCTGGCATGATGAACGCTGATACCCAGCACCTGACAATGGCGCAAGGCCGAGACAAAGCGCGTCGCGCGCTCTAACAAGGGATTTTCGGTCATTCGTTGCAGACTCTTATTAGTGCTGATGGGCGAAATAGACGGTGCGGGCGAAAGTTCCTTTGAGGTCGTTGTTTATATATCTGTGGAATAAAAGGAACTAATGCTGAACGGCCATGCTCGAAAGGCCAGTAGATATCTTCACTAAGGAGAAACACCCCATGCGTAAGACTTTAGCTATTTCCATGATGTTGGCCGCTGCCCTCGGTCTCGCTGCTTGCGACAAGAAATCCGAAGACAAAGCCCAAGATGCAGCAGCGCATTCTGAGCAAGCTCAAAAAGACATGGCGAAAGCTCAGGATAAAGTGAACGACGCTGCGAAAGAAAACGCCGATGCTGCCAAAGCTCAGGCTGAATCGAACGAAGCCGCCGCAAAAGAAGCAGCACCAGCTACTCCTGCCACCGGTTCCTGATACCGCGGCATGAAATAGCTTCGCTGCAAAAAGAAAGCCCGCTTATATAGCGGGCTTTACTTTGCCTGTTGTTTTTAACTCAGCGCGTCACGCATTAAATCTCCTCTTTGGCGGGCTCAGGCATCGGTGTATCCGTCTGCGTATACACCATCACTTGCAGTACGTCGGAATGAAACTCCCGGCGATACAACACGAACACCACCCCGGCACTCATCAACATGAACAACCAGGGGCTGACGAACCACGCCAGCATGGTCATGCCGAAGTAATAAGAACGCAGGCCAAAGTTGAACTGGTTGGCGGCCATGGAAATCACTCGCGCCGCACGCAGGGCAAACGCCTTGCGCTCCTGCTCCGACACATGCCGCTCACCGATCATCGGTGCCGACCCGACCAGCACCGCGGCAAAGTTGTACTGGCGCATGCACCAACTGAAGGTGAAGAAGGCATAGACAAAGACCAGCGCCAGGCAGAGCAGCTTGATCTCCGACATGCCCTGGGAGGCCTGCTGCACCATGGGTATGTCCGCCAGCAATGACACCGCCCGCTCGGAGGCCCCCAGCACCGTGAGAATGCCGGCGAGGATGATCAAGGTGCTGGAGGCGAAGAATGAGGCATTACGCTCCAGGTTGCCGATCACACTGGCGTCGGCGATGCGGTTGTCACGCAGCAGCATACGACGCATCCAGTCTTCGCGATACAAATGCAGCACGCTGGCCAGGCACGCGGTGTCTCGGGCTTTCCAGGTGGCATAACGGGTGTAGCCGCCCCAGCACAGGATGAACCAGAGGGCAGCAAGCAGGTGGATCTGATTGGCTTCGACGAACGACATGCGGGTCCTTGCAGAAAGAAGATTGAGAAACTTTTTGCGTCTGTTCGACGTTAGCGCAGAGAAAAAGACACTGCCTTGCGCTCAAAAAAAATGCCCCGTATCAATCGATACGGGGCATTTCAGTGCAAGCCGAAGCCCGCGAGTTAAGCGATAGCTTCACTACGCTTGCCGAGCACTCGGTCGACCACCACAGCCACGACCAGCGTCATCACCGAGGGCACCAGCCACGCCAGGCCTTGCTCACTCAGCGGCAGGTTCGCCAACTGCGAAGGCATCCAACCCGCCAGACCCGCGCCCTTGAGCGCGTCGATGCAGCCAAAGATGAACGACACCAGCATCACCGGACCGACGATACGGCCCTGCTCCTGCCAGAAGTCTTTGCAGAAACTCAACGCCACCAGCACGATGCACGGCGGGTAGATCGCAGTGAGTACCGGGATCGAGAACGCAATCAGCTTGGTCAGGCCCAGGTTCGACACGAACAGCGAGAACAGCGCCAGAATGACGACCAGCGCCTTGTAGGACAGCGGCAGGATTTTGCTGAAGTACTCGGCACACGCGCAGGTCAGGCCGACGGCTGTGACCAGGCATGCCAGGGAGATCAATACAGCCAGGAACCCACTGCCCAGGGAACCGAAGGTGTGCTGAACATAAGCGTGCAGCACTGCGGCGCCATTGGCCGCGCCGGCAGCGACTTCATGGCTGCCCGACCCGAGGCGGAACAGGCTGACATACACCAGCGCCAAACCGACGCCGGCAATCAACCCGGCAATGATCGCGTAGCGGGTGATCAGCTTGGGCGATTCGACACCACGGGAACGGATCGCATTGACGATCACAATGCCAAACACCAGCGCACCCAGGGTATCCATGGTCAAGTAGCCATTGATAAAGCCCTGGGAAAACGGTGCGGCGACGTATTCCGGGGTGGCGACACCCACCTCACCAGCCGGCAGGGCAAACGCGGCAATGCCGAGGATGGCCAGGGCGATGATCTTCAGCGGCGCCAGGAAGCGACCCACGGTGTCCAGCAGTCGGCCTGGGTACAGGGAGACAAAGAACACCACCAGGAAATACACCGAGCTGTAGAGGAACAACGCCAGCGGGCTTTCGCCGGTCAGCGGCGCCAGGCCCACTTCAAACGACACGGTCGCGGTACGCGGGGTGGCGAACAGCGGCCCTACCGCCAGATACGCCGCCGCCGCGAGCAGGCCACCGGCGATCTTGCCGATCGGGCTGCTCAGCGCGTCCATGCCGCCTCCGACCTTGGCCAGGGCGATCACGGTGACCACCGGCAGGCCAACGGCGGTGATCAGGAAGCCCAGCGCCGCCATCCAGACATGAGGCCCGGACTGCAAACCAACGATAGGCGGGAAGATGATGTTGCCGGCGCCCACGAACAGGGCGAAGGTCATGAAGCCCAACGCCAGGATGTCCTGGCTTTTCAACACTTTCATTTGAGGAAATACCACACTACTGAATCGGAATTTAGAGAGGGATTCCCTATGGATGAGGGAAATGCTGCCGGCCCTTATGGGCACCGGCCGGTCTAGCGCGCAGCTTCCTTTTGGGAGGCGGACGCATAAAGAGGCGGCTAGGGTACAGAATTAGCCTGACAAACGCACTGTTGCGGGGCGGACTGTCCGATAAGCGACATCTCGATGTCGCGTTTTCATACTTAATTTGGCAATACAAACAAAATTGTGGGAGGGGGCTTGCCCCCGATAGCGGTGCGTCAGTCCCACATTAGCTGGCTGATGCACTGCAATCGGGGCAAGCCCCCTCCCACATTTGAATCGTCAACAATCTGCAGAATGCACAAAGGCCACCCGAAGGTGGCCTTTGCTGGTAAAGCGTCAGCTAAGCGCGAGGCTTACTTGACAGCCCAACCGGTCAGCTCGGCCAAAGCCTTGCCGATGTCTGCCAGCGAACGCACGGTTTTAACGCCTGCGTCTTGCAGTGCAGCGAATTTCTCGTCTGCAGTGCCTTTGCCGCCAGAGATGATTGCGCCCGCATGGCCCATGCGCTTGCCCGCAGGGGCAGTCACACCAGCGATGTAGGAAACAACCGGCTTGGTCACGTGTGCCTTGATATAGGCAGCCGCTTCTTCTTCAGCCGAACCGCCGATCTCACCGATCATCACGATCGCTTCGGTCTTCGGGTCTTCCTGGAACAGCTTCAGGATATCGATGAAGTTGGAGCCCGGGATCGGGTCACCGCCGATGCCGACGCAAGTCGACTGACCGAAACCGGCGTCAGTGGTCTGCTTCACAGCTTCGTAGGTCAGGGTGCCGGAACGGGAAACGATACCGACTTTACCTGGCAAGTGAATGTGACCTGGCATGATGCCGATCTTGCATTCGCCTGGAGTGATCACGCCTGGGCAGTTAGGGCCGATCAGGACTACGCCCAGCTCGTCGCACTTAACTTTAGCGTCCAGCATGTCCAGGGTAGGAATGCCTTCGGTGATGCACACGATCAGCTTGATGCCGCCGAATGCCGCTTCCAGGATCGAGTCCTTGCAGAAAGGAGCTGGAACGTAGATCACGCTGGCGGTGGCGCCAGTGGCAGCTACAGCGTCTTTCACGGTGTTGAACACTGGCAGGCCCAGGTGCTCGGTGCCGCCTTTGCCCGGGGTTACGCCGCCAACCATCTTGGTGCCGTATTCGATGGCTTGCTGGGTGTGGAAACTACCTTGCGAACCGGTAATACCCTGGCAGATAACTTTGGTGTCTTTATTGATCAGGACGCTCATTATTTGCCCTCCGCAGCTTTGACAACTTGTTGAGCAGCGTCGGTCAGGCTGGTAGCCGCGATGATGTTCAAACCGCTTTCTGCCAGTACTTTAGCGCCCAGTTCAGCATTGTTGCCTTCAAGGCGAACAACAACCGGGATTTTAACGCCGACTTCTTTCACTGCACCGATGATGCCTTCGGCAATCATGTCGCAACGAACGATGCCGCCGAAGATGTTGACCAGTACTGCAGCGACGTTGGAGTCGGACAGGATGATCTTGAAGGCTTCGGTTACGCGTTCTTTGGTAGCACCACCGCCCACGTCGAGGAAGTTGGCTGGTTTGCCGCCATGCAGGTTGACGATGTCCATGGTACCCATGGCCAGGCCGGCACCGTTGACCATGCAACCGATGTTACCTTCCAGGGCTACGTAGTTCAGTTCGAACTTGGCAGCGTGCGCTTCGCGCGGATCGTCCTGGGACGGATCGTGGAAAGTCTTCAGCTTAGGCTGACGGTACATGGCGTTGGCGTCGATGTTGATCTTGGCGTCGAGGCAGTGCAGATCGCCATCAGCCTTGATCACCAGCGGGTTCACTTCCAGCAGGGCCAGATCGTGATCCTGGAACAGCTTGGCCAGACCTACGAAGATCTTGGCGAACTGGGCAACTTGCTTGCCTTCCAGGCCCAGCTGGAAAGCCAGCTCGCGACCCTGGAATGGCTGGGCGCCAACCAGTGGATCGATAGTGGCTTTCAGGATTTTTTCTGGGGTTTCGTGAGCGATCTTCTCGATGTCCACGCCACCTTCGGTGGAAGCCATGAACACGATGCGACGGCTCGAACGGTCAACGACAGCGCCCAGGTACAGCTCTTTAGCGATATCAGTGCACGATTCAACCAGGATCTTGGTGACTGGCTGGCCATTGGCATCAGTCTGGTAAGTCACCAGACGCTTGCCCAGCCACTGCTGTGCGAAGGCCTTGGCGTCTTCTTTGCTGCGAACCAGCTTAACGCCGCCCGCTTTACCGCGACCACCAGCGTGGACCTGGGCTTTGACAACCCACTCGGTGCCGCCGATTTTGTCGCAAGCTTCTGCTGCTGCTTCCGGGGTGTCTACTGCGTAGCCCTTGGAAACTGGCAGGCCGTATTCAGCGAACAGCTGCTTACCCTGATACTCGTGAAGATTCATGCTTTTTACCGTCTTCGTTAGGTACTGCGCATTCGGCGCTGCGCTCATTATGAGTGCCGCGCCACCTGTGACTGCTGCTTGCGCAACTTGCGGGGCTCAAGGCCCGTAAAGCTGCGCAAGACTGCGTCCAGCGGATATTCCGCGGTGAGTCTTGCGCGCAAGGCTCACGACGGGCAACTCCGCCGTGGTTTCTTATTATCTCGCTTAGCGCTTCTTCTTGTTGGCGATGTGGATGGCATGGCCATTCACTGCCAACGCGGCTTCGTGCAGCGCTTCGGACAGGGTCGGATGGGAGAAGACCATCATGCCGATGTCCTCGGCACTGGTGCCGAATTCCATACCGATCGCGCCCTGCTGAACCAGTTCTGCTGCGCCTGGGCCAATCACGTGGACGCCCAATACGCGGTCAGTCTTGGCATCAGCGATGACTTTGACAAAACCACCGGTGTCGTTGGCTGCCATGGCACGGCCAGAAGCGGCGAACGGGAAGGTGCCGACGTTAACTTCAACGCCTTCAGCTTTCAACTGCTGTTCGTTCTTGCCGACCCATGCAATTTCAGGGTGGGTGTAGATAACCGATGGGATCAGGTCGTAGTTCATCTGGGTCTTGTGACCCTTGATGCGCTCGACCACCATGATGCCTTCTTCGGAAGCCTTGTGCGCGAGCATCATGCCGCGAACCACGTCGCCAATGGCGTAGACGCCCGGAACGGTGGTAGCGCAGTGATCGTCAACGTGGATGAAGCCACGCTCGTCGATGTTCACGCCGCTGTCGGAAGCCAGCAGGTCGGTGGTCACTGGACGGCGACCAACGGCTACGATCAGCTTGTCGAACGTGATGGTCTGTTCGCCATCCTTGTCGGTGTAGGTCACGACGACTTCTTCGCCGTTGACCTTAGAGCCGGTCACGCGAGCGCCCAGCTTGATGTCCAGACCTTGTTTGGTCAGGGTTTTCAGCGCTTCCTTCGACACTGCGGCGTCAGCAGCCAGCAGGAACGTGTCCAGGGCTTCCAGCACGGTCACTTCGGAACCGAGGCGGGACCAGACCGAACCCAGTTCCAGGCCGATGACGCCGGCGCCGATCACGCCCAGGCGCTTAGGCACAGCCTGGAATTCCAGGGCGCCGGTCGAATCAACGATCACGTTCTGGTCAACCGGAGCCGGTGGAATATCGATTGGACGCGAACCTGGGGCCAGGATCACGTTCTCGGCTTCGATGACTTCTACCGAGCCGTCCGGCTTGGTGATTTCAACTTTTTTGCCGGCCAGCAGCTTGCCGTGGCCTTGCAGGGAAGTCACGCCGTTGGCCTTGAACAAGGTGGCAACGCCGGAAGTCAGGCCTTTGACGATGTTGGCTTTACGGCCGACCATTGCTGGCACGTCCATGGTCACGCCGGCATGGTTGATGCCGTGGATCGCGAAACCGTCCTGGGCTTCGTGGAATTTCCAGGAGCTGTCCAGCAGCGCCTTGGACGGAATGCAACCGACGTTCAGGCAAGTACCGCCCAATGCCAGTTTGCCTTCCTTGTCGGTGTATTTTTCGATGCAAGCAGTCGAGAGGCCCAGTTGTGCGGCCTTGATGGCGGCAACGTAGCCGCCAGGACCCGCACCAATCACTACAACGTCAAATTTCTGCGACATGAAAATAGTTCCTCTATTTAGCAGCAAGCTTTCAAGCCGCAAGCCCCAAGCCCAACTGCCTTATCCGGCAATCTGTCACTTGAGACCTGCAGCTGCTTCTATCAGATATCCAGCAGCAGACGAGCCGGGTCTTCCAGCAGGTTCTTGATGGTCACCAGGAAAGTCACGGCTTCTTTACCATCGATCAGGCGGTGATCGTAAGACAGCGCCAGGTACATCATTGGGCGGATCACGACTTGGCCGTTGATGGCCATCGGACGCTGGATGATGTTGTGCATGCCCAGGATCGCGGCTTGCGGCGGGTTAACGATCGGCGTCGACATCATCGAACCGAAGGTACCACCGTTGGTGATGGTGAAGGTACCACCGGTCATCTCGTCGATGGTCAGCTTGC
The DNA here is from genome assembly GCF_049132125.1 of Pseudomonas sp. NFX5. Classification (NCBI taxonomy): domain Bacteria; kingdom Pseudomonadati; phylum Pseudomonadota; class Gammaproteobacteria; order Pseudomonadales; family Pseudomonadaceae; genus Pseudomonas; species Pseudomonas sp. NFX5. The sequence continues at coordinate 110,711 of NZ_JAFMZG010000032.1, read as the reverse complement.
CGTCACGGGCTTTCTTGCCGAAGCCGGCGATGCCGCCTTCGATTTCAGCCAGGCTCATCAGTTCGGCGTTACGCAGGACCGGGACCACCAGGCCACGGTCGCTGGACACGGCAACGCCGACGTCTGCATAACCGTGGTAAACGATGTCGCCGCCGTCGATGGAAGCGTTGACTGCCGGGAAGCGTTTCAGCGCTTCGGTGGCCGCTTTCACGAAGAACGACATGAAGCCCAGGCGCACGCCGTTGTGGGACTTCTCGAACAGATCCTTGTACTTCGAACGCAGAGCCATGACTTCGGTCATGTCGACTTCGTTGAAAGTGGTCAGCATCGCCATGTTCGACTGTGCTTCAACCAGGCGCTTGGCCACGGTGGCACGCACGCGGGTCATCGGCACACGCTTCTCGGTGCGGTCGCCGGCAGCGAACACAGGCGCAGCGGCAGCCGGGGCAGCAGCCTTGGCAGGCGCGGCAGCCGGAGCGTTTTTCTTGGCTTCAACAGCAGCGACCACGTCTTCCTTGGTCACACGGCCGTCTTTGCCGGTGCCTTTGATGGAAGCCAGGTTGATGCCGTTTTCTTCAGCCAACTGGCGAGCAGCCGGTGCGGCGATTGGATCTTCGCCACCCGCAGCCGGAGCGGCAGCAGGTGCCGAGGCAGCGGCCGGTGCAGCAGCGGCAGCAGGAGCAGCGGCAGCGCTGCCCTCTTCGATCGAGCCGAGTACCTGGTTCGACAGAACGGTAGCGCCCTCTTCGGCAACGATTGCGCCCAGCACGCCGTCAGCCTCGGCCAACACTTCCAGCACGACTTTGTCGGTCTCGATGTCGACGATCAGGTCGTCACGCTTGACGGCCTCACCTGGTTTCTTGTGCCAGGTGGCAACGGTGCCATCGGCAACCGATTCCGGGAATGACGGGGCTTTGATTTCGATAGCCATTATCTGTGGGTCCTTAAAATTCGGTTTCAGTCAGCGCGAAGGCGTTAAACAGTGAAAGCATCTTGCAGCAGTTTTTCCTGCTGCTCGGCGTGCATCGACGCATAACCACACGCAGGTGCAGCGGAAGCATCACGGCCGGCGTACTCCAGGCCCAGGGCCTTGTTGTGGTTACCGATGCTGCGACGCAGGTGATGCTGGCTGCTGTACCAAGCGCCCTGGTTCATCGGCTCTTCCTGACACCACACCACGTTAGTGAGGTTGGTGTAAGGCGCGATGGCCTCCATCAGGTCGTCTTCCGGGAACGGATAAAGCTGCTCGATACGCACGATGGCGATGTCTTCGCGGCCTTCGGCACGGCGTTTTTCCAGCAGGTCGTAGTAGACCTTGCCGCTGCACAGCACCAGGCGAGTCACCTTGGCCGGGTCCAGCGTGTCGATTTCTGGAATAACGGTCTGGAACGAGCCATCCGCCAGATCTTCCAGGGTCGAGATGGCCAGTTTGTGACGCAGCAGCGACTTCGGCGTCAGCACGACCAGCGGCTTGCGCAGCGGGCGGATTACCTGGCGACGCAGCAAGTGGTAGATCTGTGCCGGGGTGGTCGGCACGCACACCTGGATGTTGTGCTCGGCGCACAGTTGCAGGTAACGCTCCAGACGGGCCGAGGAGTGCTCAGGGCCCTGACCTTCATAGCCATGTGGCAGCAGCATGGTCAGACCGCACAGGCGACCCCACTTGTGCTCGCCGCTGGTGATGAACTGGTCGATAACCACTTGGGCGCCGTTGGCGAAGTCGCCGAACTGGGCTTCCCAGATCACCAGCGCATTCGGCGTGGTGGTCGAGTAACCGTATTCGAACGCCAGTACCGCTTCTTCGGACAGGAACGAATCGTACAGGTCGAAACGTGGCTGGCCTTCGTAGAGGTGCTTCAGCGGAACGTAGGTGCTTGCGTCTTTCTGGTTGTGCAGAACCGCGTGACGGTGCGAGAACGTACCACGGCCGATGTCCTGGCCAGTCATGCGGATCGGGTGACCTTCGAACGCCAGGGTCGCGTACGCCATGGTTTCGGCGTAACCCCAGTTGATCGGCAGGCCGCCGGCTTGCATCTTCTGACGGTCTTCGTAGATCTTCGCAACCTGGCGCTGCACCACGAAGCCTTCCGGAATTTCCAGCAGCTTGGCGGACAGTTCCTGCAGGGTCTTCAGATCGAACGAGGTGTCGTGACGCGCCGTCCAGGTGTGACCCAGGTACGGACGCCAGTCAACGAACAGCTCTTTGTTCGGCTCCTTGACCAGGCTTTTTACGACATGCAGACCATTGTCCAGCGCGTTGCGGTATTCATCGATCTTCGCCTGAACACGTTCATCGTCAACGATACCGGCCTTGGTCAGGCTTTCGGCATACAGCTCACGGGTGGTGCGCTGCTTGGTGATCTGCTGGTACATCAACGGCTGGGTGCCGCTTGGTTCGTCGGCTTCGTTGTGACCGCGGCGGCGGTAGCAAACCAGGTCGATCACCACGTCACGCTTGAACTGCATGCGGTAGTCGACAGCCAGTTGGGTCACGAACAGCACGGCTTCCGGATCATCGCCATTCACATGGAGGATCGGCGCCTGGATCATCTTGGCAACGTCGGTGGCGTACTCGGTGGAACGCGCGTCCAACGGGTTGCTGATGGTGAAGCCAACCTGGTTGTTGATGACGATGTGAACGGTACCGCCGGTCTTGAAGCCGCGGGTCTGCGACATCTGGAACGTTTCCAGGACCACGCCTTGACCGGCGAATGCCGCGTCACCGTGGATGGAAATCGGCAGGACCTTTTCACCGGTGGTGTCGTTACGACGATCCTGGCGAGCACGGACCGAACCCTCGACCACTGGAGAAACGATTTCCAGGTGGGATGGGTTGAACGCCATGGCCAGGTGAACTTCACCGCCGGTGGTCATCACGTTGGACGAGAAGCCCTGGTGGTATTTAACGTCACCGGAACCCAGCTCGACCTTCTTCTTGCCTTCGAACTCGTCGAACAGCTCACGCGGGTTCTTGCCGAAGGTGTTGACCAACACGTTCAAGCGACCACGGTGGGCCATGCCGATCACGATTTCCTTGGTGCCGTAGGAACCGGAACGCTGGATCAGCTCGTCGAGCATCGGAATCAGGCTCTCGCCGCCTTCCAGGCCGAAACGCTTGGTGCCCGGGTATTTGGTACCCAGGTATTTTTCCAGGCCCTCGGCTGCGGTCACGCGCTCAAGCAGGTGGCTGCGCACGTCGGCGGACAATACCGGACGGCCACGCACGCCTTCCAGGCGATGCTGGAACCAGTGGCGTTGCTCCGAATCGGTGATGTGCGTGAACTCAGCGCCGATGGTGCGGCAATATGTCTGCTGCAACGCTTCGTGAATTTCGCGTAGGCTCGCTTCCTCTTTGCCGATGAACAGGTCGCCGGCACGGAAGGTCGTATCAAGATCGGCATTGGTCAAGCCGTAATGATTGATCGACAGGTCAGCAGGTGCAGGACGCTGCCAGAGCCCCAGCGGGTCAAGCTGGGCCGCCTGGTGGCCACGCATCCGGTAGGCCTGGATCAGTCGCAGTACTTCAACTTGCTTCTTCTCGTGCTCACTGCTCACGCTGCCGGCGGAAACCGGTTGGGCGCGGCGCTGGTTCTTTGCCAGCAGCACGAACTGATCGCGAATTGTTGCGTGCGATACATCGGTGGCAGCGTTGCCGTCTGAAGACAACGTCTGAAATTTGGTGCGCCATTCTTCTGGCACAGCGTTAGGGTCGTGCAGGTAGAGCTCATAAAGCTCTTCCACATAGGCAGCGTTACCACCTGAAAGATAGCCGCTGTTCCACATGCGCTGCATCACGCTTTCTTGCATGCTTGGTCACCCTCGATTTGGGGACACCACCGGCGAAAACACCGAGTTTGCTTGCAAAAGGCCAAGTGCAGCGACCAAAACAAGCCACTTAGGATCACGCTGATAGTTCGGGTACCAACCCGAATGCCCCTGCTTGTCTCATTTCTTCAAAATAAGAGCCGCGGCTTTGTAAGTCGCTGCTCAAGTTAAAACTACGGCGCCGGTTGAAGCCTGCGCCGTAGCATTTACGGGCACAACGGTCCTGCTTTGTTACAACGTCAGTTACACACCGCTTTGCAGCAGCATGTTACGGATGTGACCAATGGCCTTAGTCGGGTTCAGGCCTTTGGGACATACGTTGACGCAGTTCATGATCCCGCGGCAGCGGAATACGCTGAACGGGTCATCCAGCGAAGCCAGGCGCTCGGACGTCTTGGTGTCGCGGCTGTCTGCCAGGAAGCGGTACGCTTGCAGCAGGGCAGCTGGACCCAGGAACTTGTCCGGGTTCCACCAGAAGGACGGGCACGACGTCGAGCAGCAGGCGCACAGGATGCACTCGTACAGGCCATCGAGCTTTTCACGCTCTTCTGGGGACTGCAGACGCTCGATGGCCGGAGCCGGCGTGTCGTTCTGCAGGAACGGCTTAACTTTCTCGTATTGCTTGTAGAAGATGCTCATATCGACGACCAGGTCACGGATAACCGGCAAACCTGGCAGAGGACGAACGATCAGCTTGTTGCCTTTGACAACGGCGGACAGCGGCGTGATGCACGCCAGGCCGTTTTTGCCGTTGATGTTCATGCCGTCGGAACCGCACACACCTTCACGGCAAGAGCGACGATAGGAGAAACCTTCGTCCTGCTCTTTGATCAGTGCCAATACATCCAGCACCATCAGGTCTTTACCACCGGTATCGACCTGGAACTCCTGCATGAACGGCGCAGCGTCCTGATCAGGGTTGTAGCGATAAACACTGACTTTCAACATGGCAGCCACCCTTAGTAAGTCCGAATCTTCGGTTCAAACGTCGGAACCGTCTTCGGCGAGAAGTTCACGGCACGCTTGGTTACGCGCTTGTCACCCGGGAAGTACAGGGTGTGGCACAACCAGTTTTCGTCATCGCGATCTTCAAAGTCTTCACGAGCGTGGGCACCACGGGATTCCTTACGAACCTCGGCGGCGATCGCAGTCGCTTCAGCCACTTCCAGCAGGTTTTGCAGTTCAAGGGCTTCGATACGAGCGGTGTTGAACGCCTGGCTCTTATCGTTGATCTTGACGTTGGCGATGCGCTTGCGCAGATCGGCCAGCTGGGCAATACCCTTCTGCATGTATTCGCCGGTACGGAATACACCGAAGTAGTTCTGCATGCAGCTTTGCAGCTCGCGACGCAGGGTTGCCACGTCTTCGCCATCAGTGCGCTCGTTCAGAGCGTTCAGGCGCGCCAGGGCGGCCTCGATGTTGGCGTCGGTGGCGTCATCGTATTCGATGCCGTCGGTCAGGGCTTTTTCCAGGTGCAGGCCAGCCGCGCGGCCGAATACCACCAGGTCGAGCAGCGAGTTGCCGCCCAGGCGGTTGGCACCGTGTACCGATACGCAGGCCACTTCGCCTACCGCGAACAGACCGTGGATGATCTCGTCCACGCCTTCGGCGTTCTGGGTGATCGCCTGGCCATGAATGTTGGTCGGAACACCGCCCATCATGTAGTGGCAGGTTGGAACAACCGGAACCGGAGCAACCACCGGGTCCACGTGGGCAAAGGTCTTGGACAGCTCACAGATACCCGGCAGGCGGCTGTGCAGCACTTCTTCACCCAGGTGATCGAGCTTCAGCAGTACGTGGTCGCCATTCGGGCCACAGCCGTTACCGGCGATGATTTCCTTGACCATCGAACGGGCAACGACGTCACGACCCGCCAGGTCTTTCGCGTTCGGAGCATAACGTTCCATGAAACGCTCGCCGTGCTTGTTGATCAGGTAACCACCTTCACCACGGCAACCTTCGGTGACCAGTACACCGGCGCCGGCGATGCCGGTCGGGTGGAACTGCCACATTTCGATGTCCTGCACCGGCACGCCGGCACGCAGTGCCATGCCGACGCCGTCACCGGTGTTGATCAGGGCATTGGTGGTGGAAGCGTAGATACGACCTGCACCGCCGGTCGCCAGAACGGTAGCCTTGGCGCGGATGTAGGTGGTTTCACCGGTTTCGATGCAGATGGCGATCACGCCAACGAATGCACCGTCGGCGTTCTTCACCAGATCCACTGCGTAGTATTCGTTCAGGAACGTGGTGCCGGCCTTCAGGTTGCCCTGATAAAGCGTGTGCAGCAGCGCGTGACCGGTACGGTCGGACGCGGCGCAGGTACGGGCAGCCTGGCCGCCTTTACCGTAGTCCTTCGACTGGCCGCCGAATGGACGCTGGTAGATGCGACCCTGTTCGGTACGGGAGAACGGCAGGCCCATGTGGTCCAGCTCGAACACCGCGGCCGGGCCTTCCTGGCACATGTATTCGATAGCGTCCTGGTCACCGATGTAGTCGGAACCCTTGACGGTATCGTACATGTGCCAGCGCCAGTCATCGTTCGGGTCGGCGGACGCGATGGCGCAGGTGATGCCACCCTGGGCCGACACGGTGTGGGAGCGCGTCGGGAATACCTTGGTGATCACGGCAGTCTTGTGACCGCCCTGGGCCAGCTGCAGCGCTGCGCGCATGCCGGCACCGCCGCCACCAATAATGATGGCGTCGAAGGAAATAGTTGGAATGTTAGCCATGAATCAGATACCCCAAAGAATCTGCACACCCCAGACGAAGTAAGCGAACATCGCGACGCCGCATACTGCCTGGAAGAGGAAACGGACTGCGGTCGCGGACTTGCCCAGCGCCATCGGCGTCAGGTAGTCGGTCGCGATGGTCCACATGCCGACCCAGGCGTGAGCGCCCAGGGCTACAAGGGCCAGCAGGCTGAAGATTCGCATCGCATTGTGGGAAAACAGCCCGTGCCATTGCTCGTAGCCGATGCCCGGGTTTGCGACGAGGTATCCGATCAGGAAAATGAAATAAGCCGCGAGAACGACCGCAGACACACGCTGCGCCATCCAGTCATAGAGGCCCGAACGCGATAGGTTCGTAACGCTGGTTACCATATCCAAACTCCTGCCAGAACGATCAGCACCACGGAAATGGCGATGATGATTTTCGAGCCCAGGCGGCCGCCTTCCAGCGTCTCACCGATGCCCATGTCCATGATCAAGTGGCGCACACCGGCTACCAGGTGATACAGCAGAGCGGACAGGAGGCCCCATGCTACGAACTTGGCCAGCGGGCTGGTCAAGCATGCCTTCACCTCGGCGTATCCTTCCTCGGAACCCAGGGATTTGCTCAATGCATAAAGCATGATGCCCAAGCCCAGGAACAGGATGATGCCGGAAACACGGTGCAGGAACGACGTAACGCCGGTGATGGGGAGTTTGATGGTCCTTAGGTCTAGGTTTACAGGTCGTTGGCTATTCACGGCTTTTTTTCACACTGAAGAGCCCCTAACAATCAGGGCAAAGTTGTTGGGGAGTGCGACTGGTCAGGTAAGCACCACCCAGGGAGTGCGACCCCCAATGAAAGCAAGCCCAAAAGCCCTTGGCGGTCGGTGGCCGAGTATAGACAGTTAGGTTACTAATGACAACGCGCGCACCTCACCCTAATAGCGGATTGCGCTGGCGGGATAAAAGGCGTAAATGGCAGGCAATTTCGAGGAAAAAGTCCGGTTAAAGCCTTCTGGGGCAAGACTTTAGGCAAATTGACATCTGAATTTATCTCACTATAGTGGTGCGGGCCCTGCGTGGGGGGTCTGTCTGATGATTTGAAGCATAAATAGGAGGCCACATGGCTGACAAAAAAGCGCAGTTGATCATCGAGGGCGCAGCCCCCGTCGAGCTGCCCATTTTAACCGGCACCGTTGGTCCCGATGTTATCGACGTACGGGGCCTGACGGCCACGGGCCGTTTCACTTTCGACCCAGGCTTCATGTCGACCGCCTCTTGCGAGTCGAAGATCACCTATATCGACGGCGACAATGGCATCCTGCTGCACCGGGGCTACCCGATCGAGCAACTGGCGGAAAAATCGGACTATCTGGAAACCTGCTACCTGCTGCTAAATGGCGAATTGCCAACAGCCGAGCAAAAAGCCCAGTTTGTCAGCACCGTGAAGAACCACACCATGGTTCACGAGCAGTTGAAGACCTTCTTCAACGGCTTCCGTCGCGACGCCCACCCGATGGCGGTCATGTGCGGCGTGGTCGGCGCCCTGTCGGCCTTCTATCACGACTCCCTCGACATCAATAACCCGCAGCATCGCGAAATTTCCGCGATCCGCCTGGTTGCCAAGATGCCGACCCTGGCCGCAATGGTTTACAAGTACTCCATGGGCCAACCCATGATGTACCCGCGCAACGACCTGACGTACGCGGAAAACTTCCTGCACATGATGTTCAACACCCCGTGCGAGATCAAACCGATCAGCCCGGTGCTGGCCAAGGCAATGGACCGGATCTTCATCCTCCACGCCGACCACGAGCAAAACGCCTCCACCTCCACCGTGCGCCTGGCAGGCTCTTCGGGTGCCAACCCGTTCGCCTGTATCGCCGCCGGCATCGCCGCGCTGTGGGGTCCTGCCCACGGCGGTGCGAACGAAGCCGTATTGACCATGCTCGATGAAATCGGCGATGTGTCCAACATCGACACGTTCATCGCCAAGGCCAAGGACAAGAACGATCCGTTCAAGTTGATGGGCTTCGGTCACCGGGTCTACAAGAACCGCGACCCACGCGCCACCGTCATGAAGCAGACCTGCGACGAAGTGCTGAAGGAACTGGGCATCAACAACGATCCGCAACTCGAACTGGCCATGCGCCTGGAAGAGATCGCCCTGACCGACCCGTACTTCATCGAACGCTCGCTGTACCCGAACGTCGACTTCTACTCGGGGATCATCCTCAAGGCGATCGGCATTCCAACCAGCATGTTCACCGTGATCTTCGCCCTGGCGCGGACCGTGGGCTGGATCTCCCACTGGAAAGAAATGCTCTCCAGCCCATACAAGATTGGCCGCCCGCGCCAGCTGTACACAGGCTACGAGTCGCGTGACATTACCAAGCTGGAAGATCGCAAGTAAGCACCTTTCAGCAGCACCGAAAACGGCCTCCCTCAGTGGAGGCCGTTTTTATTTGTGGCGCCTGATCTACCGCCATCGGGGGCAAGCCCCCTCACACATTTGAACGTATTCATAGATCAAGTGTGGGAGGGGGCTTGCCCCCGATGAGGCCAGTAGCAGCCCCCCCATAAACCCCAGGCAAAAAAATACCCCGGCCTTTCGACCGGGGCATTTCTTTATCCAGCTACAACCTTAGTGATTAACCGCCCCACTCGCCCCCAGGCCAGTCTGCGAACGCACAAACTGCGGGAAGTACAGCGCACGCTCTTTCTCTGCCGCCGCCGACTTGTCGGTGATGGAGAAGAACCAGATACCGATGAACGCAATGATCATCGAGAACAGCGCCGGGTATTCGTACGGGAAGATGGCTTTTTCGTGATGCAGGATCGAGACCCAGATGGTCGGACCCAGGATCATCAGGCCAACGGCACTGATCAGGCCCAGCCAACCGCCAATCATCGCGCCACGGGTGGTGAGGTTTTTCCAGTACATGGAAAGCAGCAACACCGGGAAGTTACAGCTGGCGGCAATCGAGAACGCCAGGCCGACCATGAACGCGATGTTCTGGCTTTCGAACAGGATGCCCAGGCCAATCGCCAACACTGCGAGGGCGATGGTGGTGATCTTCGATACGCGAATCTCATCCTTTTCGTTGGCCTTGCCTTTCTTGATCACGCTGGCGTACAGGTCATGGGACACCGCCGAAGCACCGGCCAGGGTCAAGCCGGCAACCACGGCGAGGATGGTGGCGAAGGCCACCGCCGAGATGAAGCCCAGGAAGATACTGCCGCCCACCGCGTTGGCCAGGTGCACCGCCGCCATGTTGTTACCGCCCAGCAAGGCGCCTGCAGCATCCTTGAACGCCGGGTTGGTGCTGACCAGCAGGATCGCGCCGAAGCCGATGATAAAGGTCAGGATATAGAAGTAGCCGATGAAGCCCGTGGCATACAGCACGCTCTTACGCGCTTCCTTGGCGTCGCTTACGGTGAAGAAGCGCATCAGGATGTGCGGCAGGCCGGCGGTACCGAACATCAGTGCCAGGCCCAGGGAGAACGCGGAGATCGGGTCTTTCACCAGGCCGCCGGGGCTCATGATCGCTTCACCTTTAGGGTGGACCTTGATCGCCTCGGAGAACAGCGTGTTGAAGTCGAAGTTGACGTGCTTCATCACCATCAGCGCCATGAACGAAGCACCGGACAGCAACAGCACCGCCTTGATGATCTGCACCCAGGTGGTCGCCAGCATGCCGCCGAACAGCACATACAGGCACATCAGGATCCCGACCAGGATCACCGCCACATGGTAGTCGAGGCCGAACAGCAGCTGGATCAGCTTGCCCGCCCCCACCATTTGCGCGATCAGGTAGAACGCCACCACCACCAGGGAACCACAGGCCGACAGGCTGCGGATCTGGGTTTGCCCGAGGCGATAGGACGCCACGTCGGCAAAGGTGTACTTGCCCAGGTTACGCAGGCGCTCGGCGATCAGGAACAGAATGATCGGCCAGCCCACCAGGAAGCCGATCGAGTAGATCAGGCCGTCGTAGCCGGAGGTGAACACCAGTGCGGAAATACCCAGGAAGGACGCGGCCGACATGTAGTCGCCGGCAATCGCCAGGCCGTTCTGGAAACCGGTGATCTTGCCGCCGGCCGCATAGTAGTCGGCCGCCGACTTGTTGCGCTTGGACGCCCAGTAGGTGATGCACAACGTCGCGCCGACAAAGGCCACGAACATCAGGATCGCTGCGATATTCAGCGGTTGTTTGTGCACTTCACCGGTCAATGCATCCGCCGCCCACACCGCAGGAGCGAAGACCGAAGCGCCGAATACTGCCAATAGACGACGGATCATTGCGCAGCCTCCTTGAGAATCGCATTGTTCAGGTCGTCGAATTCGCCGTTGGCGCGTCGCACATAGATGCCGGTGAGGACAAAGGCCGACACAATCAGCCCGACCCCGATGGGGATGCCCCAGGTGATGGATGAGCCGGGGCTGAGTTTAGCCCCCAGTACTTGTGGCCCGTAGGCAATCAACAGGATGAATCCGGAGTACAGCCCTAGCATGATCGCCGAGAGAATCCAGGCGAACCTTTCCCTTTTTCTTACCAGCTCCTTGAAACGCGGGCTGTTTTGAATCGAGAGGTAAATGCTGTCGTTCATTGTTTTTATCCTCGCAGCACAGCTTTTTTATTATTGGTACGTATCCACTGTATGCGGCTACGGAACAGGTTCCAGACGACCTTAGTATTAGACGGAGTGTAGCGAGGGATTGAGAGGGCGCAGAAACATTTGCGGGTGACGAAAATAATGTGGGAGGGGGCTTGCTCCCGATAGTGGTGAGCCAGTCAGATCATTGACGACTGACACACCGCAATCGGGGGCAAGCCCCCTCCCACAGGGGGTTGTATCAAGGCATTGGGGGGTTATTTACCGGTCCACTCGGCTACGCGCTCAGGGTGCTTGGCCACCCAGTCCTTGGCCGCTGCATCAGGCTTGGCGCCTTCCTGGATAGCGAGCATGACTTCGCCGATCTCATCCTTGGAGGCCCACTGGAATTTCTTCAGGAACGCCGCGACTTCCGGCGCTTTCTTCTCCAGGCCCTTGCTGCCGATGCTGTTGACGGTTTCAGCAGCACCATAAATCCCTTTTGGATCGTCCAGGAAACGCAGTTTCCACTTGGCGAACATCCAGTGTGGCACCCAGCCGGTGACCGCAATGGATTCCTGTTTGTCTTCGGCACGGGTCAGCTCGGCGATCATCGCCGCACCCGAACTGGCTTGCAGTTTGTAGTCGAGGCCGTACTGCTTGATGGCTTCGTCGGTCTTGAGCATCACGCCTGAACCGGCGTCGATGCCGACGATCTTGTTCTTGAAGGTGGTGTCGGTCTTGAGGTCTTCGATGGACTTGGCCTTGACGTACTCCGGCACGATCAAGCCGATCTTCGCATCCTTGAAGTTGGGGCCGTAGTCGACCACCTTGTCCTTGTTCTTGGTCCAATACTCGCCGTGGGTCACCGGCAGCCAGGCGGAGAGCATGGCATCGAGCTTGCCGGTGGCCACGCCCTGCCACATGATCCCGGTGGCGACCGCTTGCAGTTTGACGTCATAACCGAGCTTTTCCCTGATCACCTCTGCCGCCACATGCGTGGTGGCAACGCTGTCGGACCAGCCATCTACATAACCGATGCTCAGGGTTTTGCTGTCTGCGCTGGCCAGTGTGGAGCTCATCGCAACTACCAGAGTGGCAGCTGCGCCCAAGAGTCGTCGCATCTTCATCGTACTTCCCCGAAAGTGCTGCGCCCGACGGATGTCGAGCGACGTCAACCTGTTGTTATGTGGTGCGCCGCGCCCCCTTCACGCGCATCGATCCGGCTGCTGCGACATCAGTGGAGTGCTGACACGTCGATCATCAACCTGCCGCAGCCTTCGACCTGCTCTGTCAGCGACCTCATGCAAGCAAGAAACGACATCACATCGCCAGTAGGACTTTTTGTAGGACTTAACCCCACGATCCCGCCTGAACTTTGCATGTCAAAATTATGCAGCCCCACTGGGATAGCGCAAATCCGGGTAAGATGCGCGCCTTTGCTCCCCCAGATAAGCCGACCATGCCCGCGACTGCCCGCTTCCCTGCCCTGCCCTATTGCTTCGCTTTGATCCTCGGCCTGCTGGCCCTTGTCGGCTACTGGTATGGCCTCGGCCGGCCGGTGGTGCTGCCGGATGTGGCCAGTGCCAGTCACAAGCTGCAATGCGCGTCGTACACACCGTTCGACAAGGACCAATCGCCCTTCGACCAACCGTTCACACTGCGCCCCGCGCGCATGGACGCCGACCTGGCCCTGCTGGCCACCCGCTTCGAGTGCATCCGCACTTACTCCATGACCGGCCTGGAAGCCTTGCCGGACCTGGCGCGCAAGCATGGGTTAAAGGTGATGGCGGGCGCCTGGGTCAGCAGCGACCCGGTCGCGACCGAAAAAGAAGTCGACCAACTGATCGCCTCGGCTAACGCCAACCCCGATGTGGTCACCTCGGTGATCGTCGGCAACGAAGCGCTGCTGCGCAAGGAAGTCACCGCCAAACAGCTGGTGGCGCTGATCCATAAGGTCAAAAGCCAGATCAAGCAGCCGGTCACCTACGCCGACGTCTGGGAGTTCTGGCTGCAGCACCCGGAAATCGCGCCGGCGGTGGACTTCCTGACCATCCACCTGCTGCCCTACTGGGAAGATGACCCCTCCGGCATCGACCAGGCCCTCAAGCATGTGGGCGACGTACGCCAGACCTTTGGCAACAAATTCGCGCCCAAGGACATATTGATCGGCGAGACGGGCTGGCCCAGCGAAGGCCGCCAACGCGAAACCGCGGTGCCGAGCCGGGTCAATGAGGCCAAGTTCATGCGTGGCTTCGTGGCCATGGCCGAGGCCAATGGCTGGCACTACAACCTGATCGAAGCGTTTGACCAACCGTGGAAGCGCGCCAGTGAAGGTGCCGTGGGCGGCTACTGGGGCCTGTTCGATGCCGACCGCCAGGACAAGGGCATCCTCGCCGGGCCGGTGACCAATGTGCCGCACTGGCCGCTGTGGCTGGGGGTCGGCGGGATTATCCTGCTGGGCACGCTGGTGCTCGGTGGTCGCGTCCGCAGCTCGCGCGCCGCGATCGCCCTGCCCCTGCTGGGTGCAGTGGCTGCCTGCGCCATCGGCACCTGGGCCGAACTGACCCGCGTGACTGCGCGCTTCAACGATGAGTGGGCATGGGCCGGCTTACTCGTGGCGCTGAACCTGCTGGTGCTGGCCCACGCCGCACTGGCCCTGAGTGCCCGTGAAGGCTGGCGCGAACGACTGTTCAACTGGCTGGAACAACGTGCCGGCTGGCTGGTGGCAATCGCCGGGTTCGCGGGCGCCGTGATGATGCTGGCACTGGTGTTTGACCCACGCTACCGCAGCTTCCCGAGTGCGGCGCTGCTGCTGCCGGCGTTGGTGTACCTGGTTCGTCCGGTGACCGGACCACGCCGGGAGATTGCCTTGCTGACCTTTATCATCGGAGCCGGCATTGCGCCACAGCTGTACCGTGAAGGCTTGCTGAACCAGCAGGCGTGGGGTTGGGCGGTGGTCAGTGGGTTGATGGTTGTGGCTTTGTGGCGGTGCTTGCGGATGCGCAAGGCTTAAGAGCGCCATCGGGGGCAAGCCCCCTCCCACCTTTGGACTGCGTTCTCATGTGGGAGGGGGGTTGCTCCCGATTGGTCTTGTCAGGCGCGCCGCGACTGCCTGACCAACCGCAACCCCGCAATCACCACCGCAAACACCGCAAACGAGGTGTTGTACAACGCCAGGGCCGGCAGCCCGAACGCCAGCCCCAGTACCGCCAAGCCCCATCCCGCACGGCCCGGCACGAAAAACGCCAGCACCGAGGTCACCAGCGCGGCCCAGCCCAGCACCTTGAAGTGAATCATCAAGCCCAGGTTCGAACGTACCTGGCATTCCCAGCGGCTGGCCTCGTCGGCACAAATGCCGACCCACTGGCCATCTTCCATAAAGCCGTAACGCGCGCCATAACTGGCAGCCAGCCATAACGGCAGGGCAATAAGCAGCAAAATCAACGGCAAGCGGCGGGACATGGAGCACTCCGATAGGCAAAAACGGCGCTCAGCTTAATGCGCCGGCGGCCGTTAGCAAGGTGCGTACACACAATTAGTGTTCACTAATGCATGGCAAAGTGTATCGTCTCGCTACTATTACCCCGAATCCGACGTTATTTTCCGACTTTTCGTGCCGAGGGCTGGCACTTCGGTGGCAACGCGGTGGTCATAGCCTGCGAACTTCATTAAGCACGTTTCCTCTTAGGGATTAAGTCATGCTCCGTTCCTTGCGCTGTGCTGCTCTGCTGGGCAGCCTTTTTTTGAGTGCGTCAGCACTGGCCGTCGATATCGACCAAGCCAGCTATGGCTACCCTTTGACCAACCCGTTCGAAGCGACCATCGCCACCACCCCGCCCGACCTTCGGCCGACATTGCCGACCGACGACCAGATCAACCAGTCCGACTACACCCTGAACATGCGCCCCGAGCGCGAGTTCAGCCTGCCGGACAACTTCTGGGCGGTGAAGAAACTCACTTACCGCATCGCCAAGCAGGACCGCGCCGCGCCGCTGATCTTCCTGATCGCGGGCACCGGTGCGCGGTTTGACAGCAGCATCAACGAATACCTGAAAAAACTGTATTACCAGGCCGGCTACCACGTGGTGCAACTGTCGTCGCCCACCAGCTTCGACTTCATCGCCTCGGCATCGCGCTTCGCCACCCCCGGCATCAGCCAGGAAGATGCCGAAGACATGTACCGCGTGATGCAAGCCGTGCGCGCCCAGAACGCTTCGCTGCCGGTGACCGACTTCTACCTCACCGGCTACAGCCTCGGTGCGCTGGATGCGGCGTTCGTCAGCAAGCTCGACGAGACCCGCCGCAGCTTCAACTTCAAGAAAGTGTTGCTGCTCAACCCGCCGGTCAACCTCTACACCTCGATCACCAACCTCGACAAGCTGGTACAGACCGAAGTCAAGGGCATCAACAACACCACCACCTTCTATGAACTGGTGTTGAACAAGCTGACCCGTTACTTCCAGCAAAAGGGCTACATCGACCTCAACGACGCCCTGCTCTACGACTTCCAGCAATCCAAGCAGCACCTGACCAACGAACAGATGGCCATGCTGATCGGCACCTCGTTCCGCTTCTCGGCAGCCGACATCGCCTTTACTTCGGACCTGATCAACCGCCGTGGCCTGATCATCCCGCCGAAGTACCCGATCAGCGAAGGCACCAGCCTCACGCCGTTCCTCAAGCGTGCACTGCAATGCGACTTCGATTGCTACCTCACCGAACAGGTAATCCCGATGTGGCGCGCCCGCTCCGACGGCGGCAGCCTGTTGCAACTGGTTGACCAGGTCAGCCTGTACGCCCTCAAGGACTACCTGCACGCCAGCCCGAAAATCGCCGTCATGCACAACGCCGACGACGTGATCCTCGGCCCGGGCGACCTCGGCTTCCTGCGCAAGACCTTCGGCGATCGCTTGACCGTCTACCCCCTGGGCGGCCATTGCGGCAACCTCAATTACCGCGTCAACGCCGACGCCATGCTGGAGTTCTTCCGTGGCTAAATATCTTCTGCTGCTTGCCGCCCTGATGTGCGCAGGCGTTGCCAATGCCGACAACAGCAAGGCTCACGCGCCTGTGGTGATGGACTCCGACGGATTCAAGGAGCCGTTGAGCAAACTCAAGTTCAACCCGGGCCTGGACCAACGCGAATTCGAACGCTCGTCGGTCAACGCCCTCAACGTGTATGACCCGCTCGAATCGTGGAACCGCCGCGTGTACCACTTCAACTACCGCTTTGACCAATGGGTGTTCCTGCCGGTGGTCGACGGTTACCGCTACGTCACGCCAAGCTTCCTGCGCACCGGCGTGAGCAACTTCTTCAACAACCTGGGCGACGTGCCCAACCTGTTGAACAGCCTGCTGCAACTCAAGGGCCACCGTTCCCTGGAAACCACCGGGCGCCTGCTGCTCAACACCACCGTCGGCATCGCCGGCCTGTGGGACCCGGCGACCGCCATGGGCCTGCCGCGCCAGAGCGAAGACTTCGGCCAGACCCTGGGCTTCTACGGCGTGCCCGGCGGTGCCTACCTGGTGCTGCCGATCTTCGGCCCGTCGAACCTGCGCGACACCGGCGGCCTGCTGGTGGACTACACCGCCGAGTCCCAGATCAACTTCCTCAACGTCTCCGAAGTCAGCTCCAACCACCCGGAAATCTGGGCCCTGCGCGCGGTGGACAAGCGCTACCAGACCAGCTTCCGCTACGGTCAGATGAACTCGCCGTTCGAGTATGAGAAGGTGCGGTATATCTACACGGAATCGCGCAAGTTGCAGATTGCCGAGTAAATAACGCCCGTAAAAAAGGCCATTCGATTGAATGGCCTTTTTTGTGTCGGCGATTTATGCCCTGAGCGCTTTCCAGCTCTTGCCCACCACACTGACCACTGCCAATACCACCGCCCCGGCAACAATCCCCGCCACCGCATTCAGTAACGTCGGCATCAACCACGCCAATCCACCTGTGCTCTGGCTCACACCCTCGATCCAGTGATGCACCACCGGCACGCCATGGGTAAGGATGCCACCGCCGACCATGAACATCGCCGCCGTGCCGATCACCGACAGGCTCTTCATCATGTACGGTGCCGCCCGCAGGATGCCGCCACCGATACGGCGAGCCATCTGGCCAGGCTTCTGGGTAAGCCACAGGCCCAGGTCATCCAGCTTGACGATGCCAGCCACAAGCCCGTAGACGCCGATGGTCATGACGATGGCGATGCCCGACAACACGATCACCTGCTGCATCAGCTGCGCATCAGCCACGATACCGAGGGTGATCGCGATGATTTCCGCCGAGAGGATGAAGTCGGTGCGGATAGCGCCTTTGATCTTGTCCTTTTCGAAAGCCACCAGATCGGTCGCCGGGTCGGCCACGGCTTCGACCAATTGGGTGTGTTCGGCCTGGTCTTCAGCCTGGCTGTGCAGAAATTTATGCGCGAGTTTTTCGAAGCCTTCGAAACACAGGTACGCACCGCCGAGCATCAACAAGGGCGTCACCGCCCAGGGTGCAAAGGCGCTGATCAACAGCGCCGTCGGCACCAGGATCAGCTTATTGACGAATGACCCCTTGGCCACCGCCCACACCACGGGAATTTCCCGCTCGGCGCGCACACCGGAAACCTGCTGGGCGTTAAGCGCCAGGTCGTCACCCAGCACGCCGGAGGTCTTCTTCGCGGCCACTTTTGTCATCAAGGCAACGTCATCGAGTACCGCGGCGATATCATCAATCAACACCAACAAGCTGCTTCCTGCCATGAATCGGGCTTCCTTAAGAGAGGGATGGGCGGAGCATAACGCGGCGCAGGGCTTTGCGGGCACATTGTTGAGGCCCGCGGATAGCCGGTGCTACCATGCGCAACCGCCTGTCCTGGCAAGGAAACTCCCCGTGCTCAGTTTCATAGATACGTTTCTCTTTTGGCGAGTGGCTGTTGTCGTCAGGCAAGGAGCCGCGACGACTCATAGCTCGCTATGGGGAGGAGCGGCGACGCAGAATGGCGGCAACAGACGCCGTCAAACAGAAACAGTATCTGTGAGACTGAGCACTTTATGAGCACCATTCGCGAGCGCAACAAAGAAAAGATCCTGCGGGCGGCGAGCGAGGAGTTTGCCGACAAGGGCTTCGCCGCGACCAAAACCAGCGACATCGCCGCCAAGGCCGGGCTGCCCAAGCCCAACGTCTATTACTACTTCAAGTCCAAGGACAACCTCTACCGCGAGGTGCTCGAAAGCATTATCGAGCCGATCCTGGCGGCGTCCACGCCGTTCAACCCCGAGGGCGAGCCTTCAGCGGTGCTGAGCAACTACATCCGCTCGAAAATCCGCATCTCCCGCGACCTGCCCTTCGCCTCCAAGGTGTTCGCCAGCGAAATCATGCATGGCGCACCGCACCTGAGTGCCGAGCAGGTCCAACAACTCAATGCCCAGGCCAAGCACAATATCGACTGCATCCAGAGTTGGGTGGATCGCGGGGTGATCGCGGCTATCGACCCTCATCACCTGATGTTCAGCATCTGGGCGGCGACGCAGACCTATGCGGATTTCGACTGGCAGATTTCCGCGGTGACCGGCAAGGCCAAGCTGGATGAGGCCGATTATGAAGCGGCGGCGCAGACGATTATTCGGTTGGTGCTCAAAGGCTGCGCGCCGGACTGATGCACCGAGGTGCCTGTGCCAATCGGGGGCAAGCCCCCTCCCACCTATTGAACCGTGAATACGCTCAAGACTGTGGGAGGGGCTTGCTCCCGGTGAGGCCCTTACAGTCACACACCACTCAAGCTGATACCCCCGCATCCGCCCTCAACCCCAGCCCTTCGATCGCCGTGATCGCACACTGCTCATCAATATCCGACGTATCCCCGCTGATCCCGATCGCCCCCAGTACCGCCCCCGCCTGATCCCGAATCAACACCCCACCCGGCGCCGGCACCACGCTGCCTTGCCCCAGGCTGTTCAACGCCGCGATAAACGCCGGCCGTTGCTGTGCGTCCAGCGCCAGCAAGCGCGAGCCCTTGCCCAGCGCAATCGCGCCCCAGGCCTTGCCGATGGCGATGTGCGGGCGCAGCAGGCTGGCGCCGTCTTCGCGCTGCACGGTGATCAAGTGGCCACCGCTGTCGAGCACCGCAACGGTCAGCGGTGCGGCTGAGATCGTGCGCCCTGCGCTGAGGGCCTGGCTGGCCAGTTGGGTGGCAATCTTCAAGGTTAAAGCGCTCATGGTGCCGTCCTTCTTTTGTTATTGGGAAAGCGGTGGAGGTCTGTTTGATCAGATGCTCGACCAAACAAATAGAACACAATGAAATTCATTTTTGTATACAATATTTTCAAACAAAGGCTCCATACGTCGAAAAAAGCCGTTCCGACCAACGCAAAGGCCAATCAATAAAATGGATTGACCTGCGCCGTCCGCCGTGAATACACTTTGGCCAGACACCACTTGTATACAATTACAAAACGCAAGAGGCACCAAAATCATGAGCAAAATGAGAGCAATCGAAGCCGCCGTCCTCGTCATGCGCCGCGAGGGCGTGGACACCGCCTTCGGTATCCCAGGCGCTGCGATCAACCCGCTGTACTCAGCCTTGCAGAAGGTGGGTGGCATCGATCACGTCCTTGCTCGCCACGTTGAAGGCGCCTCGCACATGGCCGAGGGTTACACCCGCACCAAGGCCGGCAATATCGGCGTATGCATCGGCACCTCGGGCCCGGCGGGCACCGACATGGTCACCGGCCTCTACAGCGCCTCGGCCGACTCGATCCCGATCCTGTGCATCACCGGCCAGGCACCGCGGGCCCGCATGCACAAGGAAGATTTCCAGGCCGTGGACATCACCAGCATCGTCAAGCCGGTGACCAAGTGGGCGACCACCGTCCTCGAGCCGGGCCAAGTGCCGTACGCGTTCCAGAAAGCCTTCTATGAAATGCGCTCCGGGCGACCTGGCCCGGTGCTGATCGACCTGCCGTTCGATGTGCAGATGGCCGAGATCGAATTCGACATCGACGCCTACCAGCCGCTGCCACTGGCCAAGCCCTTGGCCACCCGCATCCAGGTCGAAAAGGCCCTGGCCCTGCTGGACCAGGCGGAACGCCCGTTGCTGGTGAGCGGCGGCGGTGTGATCAACGCCGACGCCAGCGAGCTGCTGGTGGAGTTCGCCGAGCTGACCGGCATCCCAGTGATCCCGACGCTGATGGGCTGGGGCACCATTCCCGACGATCACCCGCAGATGGTGGGCATGGTCGGCCTGCAAACCTCCCACCGCTACGGTAACGCGACGCTGCTCAAATCGGACGTGGTACTGGGTATCGGTAACCGTTGGGCCAACCGCCACACCGGTTCGGTCGAGGTCTACACCGAAGGGCGTAAATTCATTCACGTCGACATCGAGCCGACGCAGATTGGCCGCGTATTCACGCCGGACCTGGGCATCGTGTCCGACGCCGGCTCCGCGCTGACGATGTTCATTGAAGTGGCCCGTGAGTGGAAAGCCGCCGGCAAGCTCAAGGACCGCAGTGCCTGGCTGCATGACTGCCAGCAGCGCAAGTCGACCCTGCAGCGCAAGACCCACTTCGACAACGTGCCGGTCAAGCCGCAACGGGTGTACGAAGAGATGAACCAGGTGTTCGGCAAAGACACCTGCTACGTCAGCACCATCGGCCTGTCGCAGATTGCCGGCGCGCAGTTCCTGCATGTGTACAAGCCCCGCCACTGGATCAACTGCGGCCAGGCCGGCCCGTTGGGCTGGACCATTCCGGCGGCGCTGGGCGTGGTCAAGGCCGACCCGGGCCGCAAGGTGGTGGCGCTGTCCGGCGACTATGACTTCCAGTTCATGATCGAAGAGCTGGCCGTGGGCGCGCAGTTCAAGCTGCCGTACATCCACGTGGTGGTGAACAACTCTTACCTGGGGCTGATCCGCCAGGCCCAGCGCGGGTTTGAAATGGACTACTGCGTGCAATTGTCTTTCGACAACCTCAACGCACCGGAGCTGAACGGTTATGGCGTCGACCACGTCGCAGTTGCCGAAGGCCTGGGTTGCAAGGCCCTGCGCGTATTCGAGCCGGGGCAAATCCAGCCGGCATTGCGCCGCGCCGAGGAAATGATCGAAGAGTTCAAGGTGCCGGTGATCGTCGAGATCATTCTGGAGCGCGTGACCAATATTTCCATGGGAACCGAGATCAACGCCGTCAACGAATTCGAAGACCTGGCCCTGGTCGGCAACGATGCGCCGACCGCCATTTCCCTGCTCGATTAAGGAGAACCCTATGCCACGCTTTGCCGCCAACCTGTCCATGCTGTTTACCGAACAGGACTTTCTCGCGCGCTTCAAGGCCGCTGCCGAGGCCGGTTTCCAGGGTGTCGAGTACCTGTTCCCCTATGAATTCAGCTCGGCTGACATCAAGGCCCAGCTCGACACCCATGGCCTGACCCAGGTGCTGTTCAACCTGCCGGCCGGTGACTGGGCCAAGGGCGAACGCGGCCTGGCTTGCCACCCGGACCGGGTCGAGGAGTTCCGCGCCGGGGTCACCCTGGCCATCGCCTACGCCCAGGTGCTGGGCAATACCCAGATCAACTGCCTGGCGGGGATTCGGCCGCAGGGTGTGGATGATGAAACCGTGGAAAAGACCTTTGTCGCCAACCTCAAGTACGCCGCCGACAAGCTGCAAGCAGTAGGCATCAAGCTGGTCATGGAAATGATCAACACCCGCGACATTCCGGGCTTCTACCTCAACAACACCGCCCAGGCCCTGTCGATTCGCGAACAGGTGGGCAGTGACAACCTGTTCCTGCAGTACGACATCTACCACATGCAAATCATGGAAGGCGATCTGGCCCGGACCATGGCCGCGCACCTGGAGGAGATCAATCACATCCAGCTGGCGGACAACCCTGGGCGCAATGAGCCGGGAACCGGGGAGATCAACTACCGCTTCCTGTTCGAACATCTGGACCGCATCGGGTACGCGGGCTGGGTCGGCTGTGAATACAAGCCGCTGACCACCACCGAAGCGGGTTTGGGCTGGCTTAAAGCCCATAACGCCATCTAACCGACACCACCCAAAAACCTTGTGGGAGGGGGTTGCTGTAGTGAGGGGGCTTGTCCCCCGACGGGTTCACCACAGACCCCATGGGGCTGCTACGCAGCCAGCGCGGGACAAGCCCGCTCACCACAACAAGCCCCCTCACCACAGCAAGCCCGCTCACCACAGCAAGCCCGCTCACCACCGCAAGCCCAGCGCCCACAGAGCATAAAAAGAGGATTTCATCATGGCTAAAATCGGATTTATCGGCACCGGCATCATGGGCCAGCCCATGGCCGCGAACCTGCAGAAAGCCGGTCATCAACTGTTTCTTTCCGAACACCACGGCAAGGCGCCGGCCGAGCTGATCAGCGCCGGCGCAGTGGCCCTGGCCACCCCGCAGCAAGTGGCCCAGGAAGCCGAGTTCATTATCGTCATGGTCCCCGACACCCCGCAGGTCGACGACGTGCTGTTCCGCGCCGACGGTGTGGCCGCGGGCCTGTCGCCGAACAAGGTGGTGATCGACATGAGTTCGATCTCTCCCACAGCCACCAAGGCGTTTGCGGCGAAGATCAACGAGCACGGCGCGCAGTACCTCGACGCCCCGGTGTCCGGCGGTGAAGTCGGCGCCAAGGCCGGTACCTTGAGCATCATGGTCGGTGGCGAACCACAGACCTTCGAACGTGCCCTGCCGCTGTTCCAGAGCATGGGCAAGAACATCACCCTGGTGGGCGGCAATGGCGATGGCCAGACCGCCAAAGTGGCCAACCAGATCATCGTCGCGCTGAATATCCAGGCGGTGGCCGAAGCGCTGCTGTTCGCCTCCAGGAACGGCGCCGACCCGGCCAAGGTACGTGAAGCGCTGATGGGCGGCTTTGCCTCATCAAAGATCCTCGAAGTGCACGGCGAACGCATGATCAAGGGCACCTTCGATCCGGGTTTCCGCATCAACCTGCACCAGAAGGACCTGAACCTGGCCCTGGCCGGTGCCAGGGAACTGGGGATCAACCTGCCGAACACCGCCGGCACCCAGCAGGTGTTCAGCACCTGCGCGGCGCTTGGTGGCGGTAACTGGGACCACTCGGCGCTGATCAAGGGGCTGGAGCATATGGCGAATTTCTCGATTCGAGATAAATAACCCCCCTTTGAAAGGGCTGTACCTCTAATAACAAAAATACCCGGGAGCCCGCTTATGTCGGTCGATCCGCAACACCTGCTTCGCGAGCTGTTTGCCACAGCCATCGACGCCGCCCACCCCCGGCACGTCCTCGAACCCTGCCTGCCCGCCGACCGCAGCGGCCGCGTGATCGTGATCGGCGCCGGCAAGGCGGCGGCCGCCATGGCGCTGGTCGTCGAGAATTGCTGGCAAGGCGAAGTCTCGGGCCTGGTGGTCACCCGCTACGGCCACGGCGCCCCTTGCCAGAAAATCGAAGTGGTCGAAGCCGCCCACCCGGTGCCCGATGCCGCCGGCCTGGCGGTGGCCAAGCGCGTGCTGGAATTGATCAGCAACCTGAGCGAAGACGACCGGGTGATCTTCCTGCTCTCCGGCGGTGGTTCGGCACTCCTGGCACTGCCTGCCGAAGGCATCAGCCTGGCCGACAAGCAGGCCATCAACAAAGCCCTGCTCAAATCCGGCGCCACCATTGGCGAGATGAATTGCGTACGCAAGCACCTCTCGGCAATCAAGGGCGGTCGGCTGGCAAAGGCGGCCTGGCCGGCCACGGTCTACACCTACGCGATTTCCGATGTGCCGGGCGACCAGGCCACGGTCATCGCCTCCGGCCCCACGGTCGGCGACCCGAGCACTTCGCAACAGGCCCTGGCGATCCTCAAGCGCTACGGCATCGACGCACCGGCCGCCGTGCGCAGTTGGTTGCAGAATCCGGCCTCGGAAACCGTCAAACCCGGTGACCCGGTGCTCGCCCGCAGCCACTTCCAGTTGATCGCACGCCCGCAACAATCCCTGGAAGCGGTGGCGGTGAAAGCGCGCCAGGCCGGTTTCAGCGCGCTGATCCTCGGCGACCTGGAAGGCGAAGCGCGGGAGGTGGCCAAAGTGCACGCCGGCATCGCGCGGCAAATCGTGCAGCACGGCCAGCCGTTGGCGGCGCCGTGCGTTATCCTCTCCGGTGGGGAAACCACCGTCACCGTGCGCGGCAATGGCCGTGGCGGGCGCAACGCCGAATTCCTGTTGAGCCTGACCGACAGCCTCAAAGGCCTGCCGGGCGTGTACGCCCTGGCCGGCGACACCGACGGCATCGACGGCTCGGAAGACAACGCCGGCGCAATCATGACCCCGTGCAGCCATGCGCGCGCCGAAGCCCTGGGCCTGTCGGCCAGCGACGAGTTGGATAACAACAACGGTTATGGCTACTTCGCCGCCCTCGACGGCTTGATCGTTACCGAGCCGACCCGCACCAATGTCAATGACGTGCGCGCCATCCTGATCCTGGAGACTGCCCACCATGACGCCTGACAAGAAGGTCAAGATCCTCGCCACCCTGGGCCCGGCCACCGACGGTATCGATGACATCCGCGAGCTGGTGCAAGCCGGGGTGAATATCTTCCGCCTCAACTTCAGCCACGGCGCGCATGCCGATCACGCCCAGCGCTACCACTGGATTCGCCAGGTGGAACGCCAGCTCAATTACCCGCTGGGCATCCTCATGGACCTGCAAGGGCCGAAGCTGCGCGTCGGGACGTTTGCCGAGGGCAAGGTGCAACTGGTGCGTGGCCAGGCCCTGCGCCTGGACCTGGACCCGACGCCGGGTGACCAGCGCCGGGTCAACCTGCCCCACCCGGAAATCATCGCCGCCCTTGAACCGGGCATGGACCTGCTGCTCGACGACGGCAAACTGCGCCTGCGCGTGATCACCCGGCATGCCGATGCCATCGACACCACCGTACTGAATGGCGGCGAGTTGTCCGACCGTAAAGGCGTCAACGTCCCACAAGCCTTGCTGGAACTCAGCCCGCTCACCGCCAAGGACCGTCGCGACCTCAGCTTCGGCCTGGAGCTGGGCGTGGACTGGGTGGCGCTGTCGTTTGTGCAGCGCCCGGAAGACATCCGCGAGGCCCGCGAGCTGATCGGCGACAAGGCCTTCCTGATGGCCAAGATCGAGAAGCCCTCAGCCGTACAACGCCTGCGGGAGATCGCCGAGCTGAGCGACGCGATCATGGTGGCCCGGGGCGACCTGGGCGTGGAAGTACCGGCCGAGAGCGTGCCGCAAATCCAGAAAGACATCATCCGCACCTGCCGCCAGTTGGGCAAACCGGTGGTGGTGGCGACGCAGATGCTGGAGTCCATGCGCTTCTCGCCGGCGCCGACCCGCGCGGAAGTGACGGATGTCGCCAATGCAGTGGCTGAGGGGGCGGATGCGGTGATGCTGTCGGCGGAGACCGCGTCGGGCGAGTACCCGCTGGAAGCCGTGCAGATGATGAGCAAGATCATCCGTCAGGTGGAGAACGGCCCGGACTACCAGACCCAACTCGACGTCAGCCGGCCCAAGGCCGATGCCACGGTGTCGGACGCCATCAGCTGCGCGATCCGGCGCATCAGCAGCATCCTGCCGGTGGCGGTGCTGGTGAACTACAGCGAGTCGGGCAGTTCCAGCCTGCGCGCGGCGCGGGAACGGCCGGTAGCGCCGATTCTCAACCTCACGCCGAACCTGTCCACCGCACGCCGCTTGAGTGTGGCGTGGGGCGTGCATTCGGTGGTCAATGATCGACTGAGGCAGGTGGATGAGGTGTGTTCCACCGCGCTGGAGATTGCCCAGGCCCAGGGCATGGCGCAGCGCGGGGATACCTTGGTGATTACTGCCGGGGTGCCGTTCGGGCAACCGGGGTCGACCAACTCCTTGCGCATAGAGACGCTGATCTAGCGCCTGCAGAGGCCCCATCGGGGGCAAGCCCCCTCCCACATTGGACGGCATTCACACATCTAACTATGTGAACCCAATCAAGTGTGGGAGGGGGCTTGCCCCCGATGGAGACAACTCGGTCCCACTGACTCACTAAACATGCACAACCCAACCTGCCCCGACTGGGCCGAAGCCCTGCTCAACGGCTTCAGCCAGATCTTCCTGCAACGCCATCCGCTGTGCGGCCTGCTGTGCCTGTTGGCGATCCTGATCGGCGCTCCGGCCTTGCTCGGCGGTGCACTGCTGGGTGGGGTCGCCGGGTTGCTCACGGCCCAGCGTCGCGGCTATCCCAAGGCCGAGCGCCAGGCGGGTATCTATAGCTACAACGGCGTATTGCTGGGCCTGTTGATCAGCCAGCATTTCGCCTGGTCGGCGTTGTTGCCGCCGCTGATCCTGGCGTGCGGCGGCCTGAGCGCGATCCTCACGCGGCAGTGGCTGAAACACGCCAGCCGGCCGCACGACCTGCCCGCCTACACCGCGCCCTTTGTCGGCCTGGGCTGGCTGCTGCTGGGCAGCGTCCCACACAGTGCCTTGGCCCTGGGCGAGCCCGATACCCTGGCGGTGCTCGGCGCGCCGTTCACCGGACTCGCGCAGATCATGCTGCTGGACCAGCCGCTGGCGGGCGCGCTGATTGCCCTCGGCCTGTGGCTGGCGAACCGGCGTGCCGCGGTCTGGGCCATGATCGGCGCCAGCAGCGGCGTACTGATCGGATGGCTGCTGGACGACACCAGCGCCGCCCTCCTCGGCCTGCACAGCTACAACCCCGCTCTCGCGGCCCTGGCGCTGAGCCAGGCACGGCGCCAACCCTGGCTGCCGCTGCTCGGCATCCTGCTGGCGATCCTTCTCACACCGGGCTTTGCCGCCGTGCACCTGCCCGCACTCACCGCGCCGTTTATCCTCGCCTGCTGGCTGGTACGCGCCGGCGCCCGAATACTCAGGAAACCCCGCATGGACAGCCCCTTCGAATCCCCCTAGGCTTGCTCGATATTCGATTCAGGCGGGCTTTATGGACAGCAACAACGACTGGCGTCAGCGGCTCTACATCATGGTTTTTCAGAGCGACACCGTCGCCGGGCGGCGCTTTGACGGCATCCTGCTGTTGATCATCCTCGCCAGCCTGGTGATCGTGATGCTCGACAGCATCGACCAGGTCCACCAGAACTACGCCGATGTGCTGGCCTACATTGAATGGGGCTTCACCCTGATCTTCCTGATCGAGTACGGGTTGCGCCTGTACTGTTCGCCCAAGCCGTTGCGCTACGCCTTCAGCTTTTACGGGCTGGTGGATCTGCTCGCCATCGTGCCCGGCATCCTTGCGCTGTACTACAGCGACGCGCAGTACCTGCTGATCATCCGCATCATCCGGATGCTGCGGATTTTCCGCGTGCTCAAGCTCAGCCCGTACCTCAAGCAGGCCAACTACCTGATGGCGGCGCTGCGCGGCAGCAAGCAGAAGATCGTGGTGTTCCTGGTGAGCGTATGCACCCTGGTCACGGTGTTCGGCACCTTGATGTATGTGATCGAAGGGCCGGAGCACGGCTTCACCAGTATCCCCAAAGGCATCTATTGGGCGATCGTGACGCTGACCACTGTGGGCTTTGGCGATATCGTGCCCAAGACGCCGTTGGGCCAGGTGATTTCGTCACTGGTGATGATCACCGGTTACTCGATCATCGCCGTGCCCACGGGTATTTTTACGGCCGAACTGGCCAGTGCCATGCGCGGTGAACAACTGCAACACGACTGCCCGGTGTGCAGGAAAAACAGCCACGAGCCCAACGCGGCGTTCTGTTCGCGCTGTGGCAGCGCTCTTTTTAAGAAAGTGGAATAAGCAAAGTACTTTTTAATCTTTAAGCGACTAAGTGCCCCCGGCTATAGTCGCTGGCAATGTGCCTCCCCTCTTCTCCCGAACAACAAGGAATGAGCAGTGAAAAAACTCGTAAGCGCCTCTCTCCTGGCCGCCGGCCTTGCCCTCGCGGGCGCCGTCCAGGCCGCCCCGGTCACTCTGCTCAACGTCTCCTACGACGTGATGCGCGATTTCTACAAGGACTACAACGCCGCCTTCCAGAAGCACTGGGAAGCCGAGCACCCGAACGACAAGCTGACCCTGCAGATGTCCTTCGGCGGTTCCAGCAAACAAGCGCGCTCGGTGATCGACGGCCTGCCGGCTGACGTGATTACCATGAACATGGCCACCGACATCAACGCCCTGGTCGACAACGGCAAACTGGTGCCGGACAACTGGGTCACCCGCCTGCCGAACAACAGCGCGCCGTTTACCTCGGCCACCGTGTTCATCGTGCGCAAGGGCAACCCGAAAGCCCTGAAAGACTGGCCGGACCTGCTCAAGGATGGCGTGCAGGTGATCGTGCCCAACCCGAAAACCTCGGGTAACGGCCGCTACACCTACCTGTCGGCCTGGGGTTATGTGCTCAAGAACGGCGGCGACGAAGACAAGGCCAAGGCCTTTGTCGGCAAGCTGTTCAAACAGGCGCCCGTGCTGGACACCGGTGGCCGCGCCGCCACCACCACGTTCATGACCAACCAGATCGGCGACGTGCTGGTGACCTTCGAGAACGAAGCGGAAATGATCGCCCGTGAATTCGGTCGCGATCAGTTCGAAGTGATCTACCCAAGCGTCTCCGCCGAAGCTGAGCCGCCGGTGTCGGTGGTGGATAAAGTGGTCGAGAAGAAAGGCACCCGCGTGGCGGCTGAAGACTACCTGAAGTACCTGTGGTCGCCGCAAGGCCAGGAAATCGCTGCCAACAACTACCTGCGCCCGCGTGACCCGAAGGTGCTGGCCAAGTACACCGACCGCTTCCCGAAAGTCGACTTCCTGTCGGTGGAGAAGACCTTTGGTGACTGGCGCACCGTGCAGAAAACCCACTTCAATGATGGTGGGGTTTTCGACCAGATCTACTCCGGTCAGTAACTGACAAATGTGGGAGGGGGCTTGAACCCTCCCACATTTAGATCCGGGTTTTGCAGTTACATCGGCGGTGTCACGCCATCCTTGCCGGCTGAAATGGCTTGGGCAGTGATTTTCCCATCCGCCCCCTGCGCGGCAAACAACACCACCTTCACCCCCGGCTTGAGCAAGCTGCGGTCCCCCGGTTCCAGGTTGACGATCGGCACATCCTCCGGCACCACGATCTTCTGTTCGCCGCCTTTGTATTTCACGGTCAACGTCCGCCCTTTGCTGACCACCAGGTCGCCGACGGTGCCGTTGGTCATGCTGCTGCCTTCCTTCAGGTCAAACGCCCGATGCCCGTCCCCCGTGCCGGCCATGGCCGGTGGGAACACATGCACTTCCAGCGCCGTCAGGGTGCCGTCGGCGTTGGGCATGGCGGCCGAGCCGATGTAGCTGCCGGGTTTTATTTCGTCGATCCTGGCCAGGGTAACGGCGCGCACCTGGGTATCCTTGGTCAGGTGCACGGTGACGTCTTCACCGCTGTTGACCTTGACCTGCATCGCATCACCGTCCATCGCGGTGATTGCCCCGCGTACGCCTACGCGCGGTGCATCGGCGGCATTGGCCAGGCCGAGGGCCATCGCAACAGCGAGGCTTGAAGCCAGGAGTATCTTGTTGAGCGTGATTTTCATGGCGCTGGATTTCCTGTTTCGGCAGTTGTTTCTGAATGTATCATCACCCGGCATAAGTGATATCACCACAAACGGCCTACTCGCCGTTGAGCCTTGTCTTTACTCTCGCTCGCCATCTACCTTCGCTTTTATGAGAACACCATGAATGCTACCCCCCATGCTACGAGCACCATGACCCGCGCAATGGTGATGCTGTTTGCGTTTTGCTGCGGCGCCATCGTCGCCAACATCTACTACGCCCAGCCGATCATCGAACTGATCGCACCGGACATCGGCCTCACCCCGGCGATGGCCAGCCTGATTGTGTCCCTGACGCAGATCGGCTATGCCCTCGGCCTGTTCTTCCTGGTCCCCCTGGGCGACCTGCTGGAAAACCGCAAGCTGATGATCATCACGACCCTGGTGGCGATTGCCAGCCTGCTGGGTGCGGCCTTTACCGAACAACCGAACCTGTTCCTGCTGGTGTCGTTGCTGATCGGCTTCAGTTCGGTGTCGGTACAGATCCTGATCCCCCTGGCCGCACACCTGGCGCCCGCCGAGTCTCGGGGTCGGGTGGTCGGCAGCATCATGGGTGGGCTGCTGTTGGGCATCCTGCTGGCGCGGCCAGTGTCCAGCGTCGTGGCTGACCATTTTGGCTGGCGCGCGATGTTCATGGCCGCCGCCGCGTTGATGGTATTTATCAGCGTGGTGCTGATGCTGACCATCCCCAAGCGCCAGCCGGACCACAGCGCCAGCTATGGCCAATTGCTGCGCTCCCTGGGCACCCTGTTGCGAGAACAACCGCTGCTGCGTCAACGCGCGTTTTACCAAGGTTGCATGTTCGCCACGTTCAGCCTGTTCTGGACCGCCGCCCCGCTGGAGCTGGTGCGCAACCACGGCCTGAGCCAGACCCAGATCGCGATCTTCGCCCTGGTCGGTGCTATCGGCGCCATTGCCGCCCCCATCGCCGGACGCCTGGCCGATGCCGGTCACACCCACCGCGCATCGCTGCTGGCCATGGTCTTTGCGGTATTGAGCTTCCTGCCGGCCTTCGTGCACCCGCTGTACAGCGTCATCGGCCTGGCGGTGACCGGCGTGGTTCTGGACTTCTGCGTGCAGATGAACATGGTCCTCGGCCAACGCGCCATCTATGCACTCGACGCCAACAGCCGCAGCCGCTTGAACGCGCTGTACATGACCAGCATCTTCATCGGTGGTGCCTTCGGCTCGGCGATTGCCAGCAGCGTGTACGAACACGGCGGCTGGCTGGGTGTGATGCTGGTGGGCAGCGCGTTCCCGCTGGTGGCGTTGTTGCGGTTCCTCAGTGCGTCGCGGCAAACGGCTGTCGCCACCGCCTAGGAACGCACCAACTTCTCCAAAGCCGCATCCGCCAGAAATGACGAGCGGCTTTTGACCTTGTGCTCGCGCACATACCGGTCAATTCGCTGGATGACATAGCCGGGCAAGGTCACATTGACCTTCTCGGTCTTGCCCAGATACGGCGAGATGTCCAGTTCCAGCATGCCCCAGCCCATCCCGGCATAGTCTTCATGGGTGTGATGAGTGCCCACCGACCTTGGCATCGGAATCACCCCGCCCTCGGCGGCGATCTCCTGCAGCAGGATGTGCGCGACTTCCACCGCGGCGTTGTAGGCCTCTTCGAAACTGTCCCCGGCGGTGACTGCGCCTGGAATATCGGGGATCTGGATACCGGTGGCGGTGAAGTCATCGCCCCATTCGATACAGATTGGGTATTGCATGAATGCTCTCCTTAAAACTGAAACAGCCCGGCACGTTTCCTGATGCTTCTGATGGTGCCCAGCGGCAGATCCTTCTTCGGATGCGGCACCGGGATCGTGTACGGGTTATAGCGGTGGGTAAAAATAGGATGACTGCCCGTGACCCGATCCAGCACCCAACCCGCCTCTTGCAGCGCCTTGATCAATAGCCTGCCTTGCACACCAGCCTCCTTGGCTCGGCCTAAATAAAAGCAACCCTAGAGTTATCTTTACTCAAGCACAAAATAGGTCAGGCTGACTGATGGTTGTTTTGCGCGATGTTGAAAACCGCCAACCGAATGACATGCCATGGGTATTCCCCACAGGCTTGTCTGTGCATGGCAAGGGCCAGGGCGCCAGCGTTTGCCGACCATGGCAGGCGCTGATCAAGGCCTGAGCCTGTCAGCGCCTCGTCATGGCAGTGTTATCTGCGGGCATCCGACGGCTGGACGATGTTTTGTATCCACTGCAACAAGGCTGAGAACGCCTTGATCATTACCTCGCGTAACGCTGCAAGCGGGTCCGTGCTGCTATCCAGCGGGGGCGCCGGCGGCGGCGCAGGGGCCGGTGTGGGGACAACCTTCGGTGCGGGTTTAACCTCCGGCTTTTGCCCCTGCCACTGCACATCGCCGGGTTTGATCTGGCCAATGCTCTTGACCACCAGGTCGGCGCTGCCGCTCCCCTTCAGATCTATCTCCAGGCTTGAACGCCCGGTGGCCGCGTCGTGCCTGAGCAATGCCTCGCCGGCGCGACCAGAGAATCGATCAGTGAACGTCAGGGCACCGACGCGCGCCTCTTTCAATGCACCCGAGACGTCAATCTTGTCCGTCCCGCTGGTAAAGTCCTCGATCAGGTCAGGCTGCTGCGGTGTGGAGTCGCTGGCCTTGTCGTAGTCAAAAATATCCGCCCCGCCGCCGCCCCGCAGCCTGTCTGCACCCAAGCCGCCCTTGAGCCGATTGTCCGCTTCATTCCCCGTCAAGACATCACGTCCGGCCCCTCCAATGGCGTTTTCAACCACGCAGCCCTTGGCGATGGAAACATTGCCCTTCAAGCCGCCCACATCAGAAAACGACTCGGCTTTCAAATTGATGTTCTGGTTCTGGGAAAACCCGGAACAATCCAGGGTGTCGTTACCGCCCCCATCCCATATGCAAAAGATAGCTTTATCCCTCGCACTGGTGAGGGTCATGGCGTCGCGGCCGGTATTGGAATTGAAGCCGTAGGTGGTGTCGGTGTTGCGGGTTTTGTGATTGGCCCCATAGAGCCGCTGAGCGGCTGCGATGTCATCCATCATCGGGGCAGAGGGATTCGAATACCGAAAATCATGGCCGGCCTGGTTCGTCTCCGACCAGTAGCTCATCACACTGCGTGCCTTGGTATCGCCGGCATACCTGGCACCATTGTTGTAATCAGCGCCGCCGCCATTGTAGTCACCCGGATGCTGCAGGCCGATGGCGTGGCCGATTTCATGCACGGTAGTGACTGAAAAGTGACTGCCCTGCGCCGGCGAACTACTTTCTCGCAGTGTGCCGACCGTGGCCGTGGTGGTGGTAATGCCGCGCGAGGGTGAGCTGGCGACGCCACGGTCACCGTGCGGGTTGTTTTTGATGTGAACCGTGCCGTCGGCGCCGGCTGCCCGCTCCTTGAAACTGATGTTGGCCACGTCCTCCCAATATTGCACCGCCTGGCGCACTCGGCGCTGCTGCGCGGCGCTGAACGTCGGGTCCACCGTATAGGAGAGATCGATCCGCTTGTCGCCATTACGGTCGTGGAAGTGCAGGTTGTCGCGGGTGATGTACTTTCCGGCCTGTTCCGTCGTGAAGGTTGGTTTGCGACCGGCGCCCACACCATAGGGGCCAGGATCGGAAGGCGGCAGGTTTTCAAGTGAGAAGTTGAGCCGAGAACGTTCAGAGCAAATCATGGGACAGTGCGCTCCCTATAGTAAGTTGATGAGTCGAGTCAATCAGAATCGACGCAATAAACTCCCATGCAGAAAACGCTCAGGACAGCGCTGATTTAGTTCGTACTGAAACACCTTTAGGCGGCGCAACATGCGCTAAGACAGGCACTAAACCACTTGCAATTTAAACAACTGAACACACACTTTCGCGCAAAAAAACCTATTGGATTCTCAGGAAAAAAACATAATCCTACAAAACCGTGCTGCTTCGACTACACCAAATCCGCCTTCACCCAGATACATGCACTTAACTTTTTCCGCCGAGTTCGCTGCATGTCAGGATCTCGCCGCTTGACATGCCCCGCACCTCACCGGTGCAGAGCAGGGTCAGGTCAATACGCAATGCCTCTGGTTCAGGCAACACAGCAGGCGCTCGACCGTGTGCTCCAGTGGCCCGGAGTTATCCAGCACAAACAACCCCGAGCCATTGCCGGCGATCAGGTCGGCGGTGAACCGTGCATTGCGCGCCAGGCGCTCCTCGATATCCGCCAGGGCCTCACGCCCCCGCGCCACCAGGCGCTGGCGCAATACGGCTTGATCCACCGCCAGCAACAGCACCCACACATCCGGGTAGCGCTCGCGGGTCTGCGCCAGGTGCGCGCGAGAACCATTGACCAGCACGTCCTCCCCCGCCGCCAGCCATTCGTCGATGACCTTGGGAATGCCGTAGGACAACCCGTTGGCGTGCCAACTGAGGGCAAACGCGCCCTCGGCCTGCATCACGGCGAATTGCTCCGGGCTGACACCCTGGGCCGCCTCACCCACCGCTTCCGCCGAGCGTGTGATCACGCGGCGCACAATCCGGCAACCGCGTTCGGCCAATCGTGGGCGTGCAGCCTCCAACAGGCTGTCCTTGCCTGAACCCGATGGCCCGATGAGATAGATCAACCTGCCCGCCATCAAAACACCCTCTTCGCTTGTCGCCAGACGTGTTGCACCACGGGAAGCCCTGCGCGACTCCTGGCTTGGGCCAGGTCGGCGCGCAGGCCAATGGCGATTTGGCCCCACACTGGAAAGTATATCCAGCAATCCCTCGGCAGCGACCACGTTACCGAAGTGCGCGCCGCCTCAATATTTTCTGGGCGTAGTGCTTACTCAACCCTGACGGGTTGGTGAGGTTTTTTGAAAGTCGCGTGTTGCGGTGATTCAGTCCGTTTCAAAGGGCGAGATAGCCGGAAGTATCTTCAATTCAAAATCTTCCAGAGCCAACATCGCCCCATTTGAAAGCTGCCAGGTGTAGAAATCCGAGAAGTCCCCTCTGGCCAATGCACGAATCACCTTTGCCACAAAACCATGTGCCACCAGCAAAACAACCTGTGTTGGATAAAGCGAAGTTAACTGGACCAAGCCTTGGTGTACTCGCGTGACCACATCAGCTATCGACTCACCACCGTCAGGCCCTGCCGCCCATTGGCGCGTGATGTCCTGTGCCCAAAGCGCTGGATGCATGGCCTTGGCCTCCGCCTGAGTCAACCCTTCGAACACACCCACATCGCGCTCGCGGAAGCTGTCAATCGTCACAGGTTCAAGGTTTAACACACGGTTAAGAATCTGCGCCGTTTGCCGCGCCCGCAAGCGTGGAGAAACGATCAACACCTCAATACCGCCGGGTAGTTTTTCGCTGAGCAAAACAGCCTGTTCCCGGCCCCGCTCGGTCAGTTCCGGGTCGAGTGCGCCGAGGTAGCGATGCTCCGCGTTGGCCCACGTTTCGCCGTGGCGTATGACGTAGAGGTTCATGAGGGTCCGTCTCGTTGAAGGGTGGGGAGTTAATCTGGTCCTGATGATAGTGCCGCCTATCGCCTAATGATCGCTCCCATGCTCCGGGTGATCAATCAAATCAGCGAAACGCTAACAGGACGTTTCCTACGATCTCTGTGGCTTGCAGTAGCTATAACGCACCGTTAGCCTCTCGCAGTCGCTGCTCATCAGCGATCAGGCTTGGTCGCCTGGATTAGAATGGCGCACAGTGCCGCGCAAGCGGCATTATTGTGTTCGCGTTATGGCGAGCTGTGCGTGGGAGGGCTTAGGGCCCTGCCGGGTTTCCATTCCCTGGTCGACCAACCTGCGTACAGCTCGCCGCCTTTCCGCTTGGTCGCGGATGTGGTGAGTTCCAACTGAATGGAGATTTACTGCATGAAAAAAGTCACGCCAAATCCCCCGCCATCCTCCATGGATGACACCCCGCAAACCCCACCCAACCTCATCTTCAGCGTCCACCCCGGCCTCAGCACCGAAGCTGCCTTGAGCAATGCCAGCGAGATGCTGGAGTCGGCGACTGTGTGTGCCTACGACTGTGCCGAGCACTTGGATGGTTCAAGCCGCAGGCAGGTGCTGGCGGTGGTACAGATGGTTGAGATTGCGCAGTTGTTAGTGGGGGCGGCGCTGGAGCGGGAGTGTCCCGTGGCTTGATGGCTGAGGAGATCTCCTGTGGGAGGGGGCTTGCTCCCGATAGCGGTAGGTCAGTCAGACATTAATCAACTGAAACACCGCTATCGGGGGCAAGCCCCCTCCCACATTTGCCCTCCAGTGTTTGGAAGAATGGGTTTCACAGGCATGAAGAAGGCGACCCGAAGGTCGCCTTTTGTCATTGCGCGTACTGCTTGCTCAAGCCCGGCGGCACGCCCTGCACGTCGGTGTCTTCCCAGGGTCCGTTGGGGCTGATGGAGCGGCTCCAGCCGTTGCTCCAGCGGTAGTAGGTGCGCTGGCGGTAGAAGGTGTCGGGCTGGTCGTCGAGCACGTACACCTGCATCTTGCCGTCCCAGTGGCTGGCGGCGCCCGGTGGTGGGGCGAAGGTGGGCGATTTGGTCGGCAGTGGCTTCGGCGGCGGGGTCACCGGGCCAGAGGGCTTGGTGCTCGGCTGGGTCGAAGGGCCTGACGGCGGGATGGTCGGGCCGGTCGGCGCAGGCGGTGGGCGGTGGACCGCACAGGCGCTCAGGCCCACTACCAGGCTGAGCAGGGTGATGCGTGCAAATGCGGTCATGGGCTTTTCCTCGAAATTACTTGTCCGGACTGTCGATGGTCAGCTGCTGCAGCGCAGTGGTGCTGCTGGCCAGGGGTTGGCTGCGGCCGATCCACTCGCCGGTGGTCGGTTGACCGGCCCGGGATATGCGCGCAACCAGTTGGACTTCGGGGAAGTTGGACAGTTTCAACTGCGGCATCATCGCGTCGGCATCGCCGAGTTCAACCGTGACGGGCAGTTCGGCAACGGTGACGCGTTTGGCCGCCAGGGGGGCCGGCGGGCCTTTTACCGCGCGGGCGAAGATGAATACGCTGTCGCTGGGCAGGGCCTTGGCCTTGACCTCGGCGGACAGGTCCACGCGGACGTTCATCACCGCTTTCTGCGCCACGCTACCGCCGCCTTCCTTGAGTTTTTCCGCAGCACGGTCAATGCCGCCTTGCAGCGCCACGCGGGAATTGTCTTGCGGTGGCAGTTGCGCCAGCAGGCGGCTCCAGTAGTCGATGGCCTCTTGATAACGCTGGCCTTCGAAGGCGGCGATACCGAGCAGGCCGAGGCTGGTGACTTCCTTCGGGTCAAGCTTCAAGGCTTCGTCGGTCAGCGCCTGGACCTTGGGCGACCACTGTTTGTTGTCGGCAAAGTACTGCGCCTGGGCCCACTGGCCGAGCAGTTCCGGCTGGCGCCCGGCCAGCGCCACGGTACGCTCGAAGACCTTGGCGGCATCGGCGGAACGGTCCTGGGCCATATAGGCGCGACCGAGGAAGTACAGGCCTTCCGCCGAGTCCGGTTGGGCGGCGGCGGCGCGTTCCAGGCGCCGGGTCATGTCTTCCATGGACACCGGCGGCTGGGAAAATTCGCGGGTCAGTTCAACCTTGTCGCTGGCACCGAAATGCATATACAGGCCCAGGCCAAGCACCGGCACAAGGACGGCGGCGAGCAACGGCAGCGGCTTGCCCAGGCGCGATTCGCGGGGCTTTTCCACGCCTTCGGTGTCGGCCAGCAGCTCGCGGGCGGCTTCGGCGCGGCCGCTGTCGAGTTGGGCGGCGTTGAGCACGCCTTCGTCCTGCTGCACTTGCAGCTCGGCCACACGTTCTTGGTAAAGCGCCACGTTCAGCGCGGTGCGATCCTCTTCACGCTGGGCACGGCGGCCGCGCAACACAGGGATCAACAGGAAACTCAGGGCAATCAGAAGCAGCAAGCCGGCTGCGAGCCAGAAATCAATCATCAGTCTTGGTGTCCAGCAATTGGTCGAGGCGTTTACGCTCTTCGGGGGATAGCGCGTCGGAACCATCGGTAGTCGCGGCGCGGCGACGGCGGACGATCACGGCCATCACCACCACGCCGGCCAGCAGCAGCCCGGCGGGGCCGAACCAGAGCAGCGCGGTCTTGCCGGTGAGGGCCGGTTTGTAGCGCACGAAATCACCGTAGCGGTCGACCATGAAGTCGATGATCTGCTGGTTGTCCTTGCCCTCCCCCAGCATGCGGAAGATTTCCTTGCGCAGGTCGGCGGCGATGGGCGCGTTGGAGTCGGCGATGTCCTGGTTCTGGCACTTGGGGCAGCGCAGCTCCTTGGTCAATTCGCGGAAACGCTCGCGGTCACCGTCCTTGGCGAATTCGTAAGTGTCGATCGCGGCGTGGGCCACCCCGGCCAAGCCCAGCGTCAGCACGGCAGCAGCTAACAGACGCTTCATGGCTTGGCCTCGTCGACCAGCGCCTGGTACTTGGCGGCCAGTTGCTCGCGCCACACCACTTCGTCGATCACGCCGACGTATTTGTCGCGGATCACGCCCTTGGCGTCGATGAAGAAGGTTTCCGGGGCGCCGTACACGCCGAGGTTCAAACCGAGGTTGCCGTCTTCATCACGGATATCCAGCTGGTAGGGATTATGGAATTCCGCCAGCCACTTCAAGGCCGCCGCGTTGTCGTCCTTGTAGTTGATGCCGTAGATCACCACGCCCTTCTCGGCCAGCTTGTTCAGCACCGGGTGCTCGACGCGGCAGGAGATGCACCAGGTGCCCCACACGTTGACCAGCGCCGGTTTGCCGAGCAGGTCGGCCTGGGTCAGGGTCTTGTCACCCTGCACGGTCGGCAGGCTGAACGCGGGGAACGGCTTGCCGATCATCGCCGAGGGCAGCTCGGCCGGGTCCAGGTACAAGCCGCGATACAGGAATACCGCCACTACCAGAAACAGGGCCAGCGGCACGACCATCAACCAACGCTTCATACCGCCGCTCCTTGCAGGCCCAGCGCTTCACGCACCCGGCTCTTGACCTTGACCCGGTACCGGCGGTCCAGCGCCGCGAGCAAACCACCAAAGCCGGTGAGCAAGCCACCTAACCAGATCCAGCGCACAAACGGTTTCACATGCACGCGCACGGCCCAGGCGCCATCGCCCAAGGGTTCACCCAGGGCCACGTAGAGGTCACGGGTGAAACCGGCGTCGATACCGGCTTCGGTCATCATCGAACTCTGCACGGTGTACAGGCGTTTTTCCGGGTGCAGCACGGCGATCTCTTTACCGTTACGCACGACCCGCACGGTGCCTTTGTCTGACGTAAAGTTCGGCCCTTCGAAGTGCCTGGCGCCTTCGAAGATGAACTGGTAACCGGCCAGGTCCATGGACTCGCCCGGCGCCAGGCGCAGGTCGCGCTCGGCACTGTTCTGGCTGGACAGCACCACACCGAGGGCGCACACGGCGATGCCGATGTGGGCGATCTGCATGCCCCAGTAGCTGCGGGTCAGGGTCGGCAGGCCTTTGACCAGGCCTTTGTGGCGGGTCTTGTCGACGATGTCACGCACACCGGCCAGCAGTACCCAGGCGGCGAGCAGGAAGGTGGCGAGCACCGCCCAGTTGAAGTCGCCATAGGCGATACCGGCGACCACGGCCAGGGCCACGCTGCCGAGCAGCACCGGCATCAGCATACCGGCCAGCCATTTGACCGGGGTGTCCTTCCAGCGCACCAGCACACCGACCGCCATCACCACCATCAACAGCCCCATCAACGGAATAAACAACGCGTTGAAGTACGGCGGGCCGACGGACAGCTTGGCGCCGCTCAGGGCATCCAGCACCAAGGGGTACAAGGTGCCGAGCAGGATCATCGACGCGGCCACCACCAGCACCAGGTTATTGCCCAGCAGCAGGGTTTCCCGCGACCACAGGTTGAAGCCGACCTGGCTCTTGACCACCGGTGCGCGCAGGGCGAACAAAGTGAGGGAGCCGCCGACCACAAACAGCAGGAAGATCAGGATGAACACACCGCGCTCTGGGTCGGACGCAAACGCGTGCACCGAGGTCAACACGCCCGAACGCACGAGGAAGGTGCCGAGCAGGCTGAGGGAAAAGGCCGCGATGGCCAGCAACACGGTCCAGCTCTTGAACACGCCACGTTTTTCGGTGACGGCCAGGGAGTGAATCAGTGCCGTGCCGACCAGCCATGGCATGAACGAGGCGTTTTCCACCGGGTCCCAGAACCACCAGCCACCCCAGCCGAGTTCGTAGTAGGCCCACCACGAACCGAGGGTGATGCCGATGCCGAGGAACGCCCAGGCGACGATGGTCCACGGCCGCGACCAGCGCGCCCAGGCCGCATCGAGACGCCCGCCGAGCAAGGCGGCGATGGCGAAGGCAAAGGCCACGGAAAAACCCACGTAGCCCATGTAGAGCATCGGCGGGTGCACGATCAGGCCGATGTCCTGCAGCAGCGGGTTGAGGTCGTGACCGTCCGCCGGGATCTGCGGCAGGATGCGGGTAAACGGGTTGGAGGTCATGATCAGGAACAGCAGGAAGCCGATGCTGATCATGCCCATCACCGCCAGCACCCGTGCGAGCATGACTTGCGGCAACTGCCGCGAGAACACCGACACCGCGAAGGTCCAGCCGCCGAGGATCAACGCCCACAGCAGCAGCGAGCCTTCGTGGGCGCCCCACACCGCGCTGAACTTGTAGTACCAGGGCAAGGCGCTGTTGGAGTTATTGGCTACATAGGCGACGGAAAAGTCGTCGGTCATAAAGGCGTAGGTCAGGCAGCCAAACGCAAAGACCAGGAACGCACACTGGCCCCAGGCGGCCGGCTGCGCCAGGCTCATCCACAGGCGGTCACCGCGCCAGGCACCGAGCAACGGCACCACTGCCTGGACGATGGCAAAGCACAGGGCGAGGATCATCGCCAACTGGCCCAGTTCCGGAATAAACAATGCAGACGTCATCACTTAGCCCTCCTTGGCGGGGGTGGGTGCGGACTGGCCGCTGTCTTTCAAGGCCTTGGTGACTTCCGGCGGCATGTATTTCTCATCGTGCTTGGCCAGCACTTCATCGGCCACCACCACGCCGTCGGCGTTGAGCTTGCCCAGGGCGACGATGCCCTGGCCTTCGCGGAACAGGTCCGGGAGGATGCCGCGGTAGGTGATGGTCACGGCCTTGTTGAAATCGGTGACCACGAAGGTGACGTCGAGGGAGTCGCCGGAACGCTTCAGCGAGCCCTTCTCCACCATGCCGCCGGCGCGGATGCGCGTGTCCAGCGGCGCTTCGCCGTTGGCGATCTGGGTCGGGGTGTAGAACAGGTTGATGTTCTCCCGCAGGGCGCTCATCGCCAGGCCCACGGCAATACTGACGCCGGCCAGGATGG
The DNA here is from genome assembly GCF_049132125.1 of Pseudomonas sp. NFX5. Taxonomy (NCBI): domain Bacteria; kingdom Pseudomonadati; phylum Pseudomonadota; class Gammaproteobacteria; order Pseudomonadales; family Pseudomonadaceae; genus Pseudomonas; species Pseudomonas sp. NFX5. The sequence goes on along the minus strand of NZ_JAFMZG010000032.1, from coordinate 69,751 downwards.
CAAGGATGATCAACAGACGCTTTCTACGCAGCGGATTCACTTTTCGGTCTCCCGGCGCAGACGACGCGCCTCTTGTTGCAGGTAACGCTTGCGGGCCAGGATCGGCGCGGCGACGTTGAGGGCCAGCACGGCCAGGCAGATGCCATAGGCCGTCCAGACATACAGGCCGTGGTGGCCCATGGCGAGAAAATCACTGAAAGAAGCAAAACTCATCCACGCGCTCCCAGGCAGCTTTGCACTTCGGCCTTGACCCAGCTGGCGCGGGCTTCACGCTTGAGCACTTCGAGGCGCATGCGCATCAGCAGCACGGCGCCGAAGAAGCAGTAGAACCCCAGCACCATCAGCAGCAACGGCGCCCACATTTCCACGGGCATCGCCGGTTTTTCGGTGAGGGTGAAGGTGGCGCCCTGGTGCAGGGTGTTCCACCACTCCACCGAGTACTTGATGATCGGGATGTTGATCACGCCGACAATCGCCAGCACCGCGCAGGCCTTGGCGGCGCTGTCACGATTGCTGATCGCGTTGCCCAGGGCAATAAGACCGAAGTACAGGAACAGCAGGATCAGCATCGACGTTAGTCGCGCATCCCACACCCACCACGAACCCCAGGTGGGTTTGCCCCAGATCGCGCCGGTGACCAGCGCCACGGCGGTCATCCACGCACCGATGGGCGCGGCGCATTGCAGGGCGACGTCCGCGAGTTTCATCTTCCACACCAGGCCGACGACACCGCACACCGCCAGCATCACGTAGCAGGACTGGGCCAGCATCGCGGCAGGCACGTGGATGTAGATGATGCGAAAGCTGTTGCCTTGCTGGTAGTCCGGCGGTGCAAAGGCCAGGCCCCAGACCAGGCCGATGCCGATCAGCAACACGGCGGCGAGGCTGAACCAAGGCAGCAGTCTGCCACTGATGCCGTAGAACCATTTGGGCGAGCCGAGCTTGTGAAACCAGGTCCAGTTCATTGCTGTTTCCATCACGGTTGCTTCTTGTCTTGGCAAGAAGCGTAGGGTCTTTACTGACTATGCGTATACCGCCCAGTCAGACCTCATTATTCACCGACGCTGATCTTCAGGCCGGCGGCTATAGCAAAGGGTGTCAGGGTTACCGCCAGGGCGGTCAGGCTGCCAAGCCACAGGAGGTAACCGGTCGCCGGCATGCCCATGAGCGCGGCTTGCAACGCGCCGCTGCCCAGGATCAGTACCGGGATGTACAAAGGCAGAATCAACAGGGCCAGTAACAGGCCACCCCGTTTCAAGCCGACGGTCAACGCGGCACCCACCGCCCCCAACAGGCTGAGTACCGGGGTGCCGAGCAGCAGGCTCAGCAACAGGATCGGCAGGCATTCGCCGGGCAATCCGAGCATCATCGCCAGCAGTGGCGAGAGCAAGACTAGCGCCAGGCCGGAAAAAGCCCAGTGTGCCAGTACCTTGGCCAGGACCAGAAGTGGCAGGGGGTGCGACGAAAGGACCCACTGTTCGAGGGAACCGTCTTCGAAATCACTGCGAAACAGCCCGTCCAGCGAGAGCAGGACGGACAAAAGGGCCGCGACCCACACCAGTCCCGGCGACAAGGTTTGCAACAGTTTAGTCTCCGGGCCGACCGCCAACGGGAACAACGCAATCACGATGGCAAAGAACACCAGCGGGTTGGCCAGTTCGGCCGGGCGGCGGCACAGCAAGCGGGCTTCGCGGGCGATCAACAGGGCAAACACACTCATACCGACCACCGCCCCAGGTCGAGGTCGCGGTAACCGCCGGGCATGCGCGCCAGGGTGTGGTGGGTGGTGAGCACCACCTGGCCGCCCTGCTCGCAGTGCTGCGCCAGGTGCTGTTCCAATTGGGTGACGCCTTGTTTGTCGAGGGCGGTGAAGGGTTCGTCGAGAATCCACAGCGGCGGGCCAGGCAGGTACAGGCGCGCCAGGGCCACGCGGCGCTGCTGGCCGGCGGACAGGGTGTGGCAAGGCACGTCTTCGAACCCCTTGAGGCCGACAGCGGCCAGGGCCTGCCAGATGGCGTCGCGGGTCGCAGGGTGATGCAGGGCGCTGAGCCAGCTGAGGTTTTCTTCGGCGGTGAGCACGTCCTTGATGCCGGCGGCGTGGCCGATCCAGATCAGGTTGCGTGCCAGTTCGGTGCGTTGTTCGTCGAGGGGCCTGCCGTTGAGTCGCACTTCACCGGCCGTGGGTTGCATCAGGCCGGCCAGCAGGCGCAGCAAACTGGTCTTGCCGCTGCCGTTGGGGCCGCTGATCTGCACCATGTCGCCGCCCGCCACACGCAGGTCGAGGTGCTCGAACAGCAGGCGCAGGTCGCGTTCACAGGAGAGCGCTACGGCTTCAAGAAGAGGGCTGGTCAAGAGATCACGGGCCTTTACGGTTCAAGTCGGCGGTGCAGCGGCCGTTATAGAAAGAAGCACAATAACGGCTTTGGCGACCGATTTTAGAGAGCTGGATCAAATAGTTGTGAGGTTTTTACCGCTCTCTTTGCAGACGGGCGGCATTATACATGCGATGCCCTACGCTAAAGAGGGCTATTTCCCCAGAGACGATGCGCACGATGACCGGCGAGATCAACCTTCCTACGCTTCCTCCCACCCCGGCAACCGGGCAAAGCCCTACGCCTGCGCCCGGGGCGCTGCTGAAACTGCTGGAGCCGCAGATCGGGCTGATCGACCCGGGCAAAACCGTGAATGCCGAGGTGCTCGCCCTGAAACAAGGCGGTGAGGCGTTTCAGCTGTTGCTCAAGCTGACCCTTGAAGGCGGCCGCCAGACGCTGGTGCAAGCCAGCAGCCCACAACCCTTGCCGTTGGGCAGCAATGTGGCCGTGAGCCAGACGCCCGCAGGCAACCTGGCCATCAGCCTGCAACAAGCCCTGAGCGCCAATGTTGCCGCCCTCACCCGTATCGATACGGCCAGGATGCCGGAAGGCACACTGCTGCAGGCCAAGGTGCTGACCACCCAGGCCCTGCCCCAAGGCAGCGCGCAGCCGGCGATCTACCGTTCGTTGGTGACCGTACTCAATAGCGCCCTGGCCGGCGCGACCCTGACACTGGAAAGCCCGCAACCGTTGCGCGTGGGCAGCTTGCTCAGCGCCGTGGTGCAGAACGCGCAAACCCTGAATTTTGTGCCGTTGAGCGGGCTCAAGGATCAACTGGCCGTCACCCAGCAACTGGCGACCCAGCAAAGTCGCCAGGGCTCCCTGGATGCGGTGTTCACGGCGTTGCAAAATCTGCCCCGCGGCGACAGCACCTCCGCCGACCTTCGCGCTGCCGCCGACCGTTTGCTGGCGGCCTTGCCCGACCTGGCACAGGTGAGCAACCCCAAGGTGCTGGCCCAGGTGATCCAGAACAGCGGCGCCTTTCTTGAAGCCAAGTTACTCGCCGGGCAAAACCCGCAGGTGCCACCGCTGGATATGAAGGGCGCGCTGCTGCGCCTGGTCGCCGACCTGCTGCCCGCCCTGCCCGCGAGCACCAACCTGAATGCCATTCTTGCCGCCAACACCCTGGCCCAGGTGCTGCCCAACTTTGTGCGCAGCCCATTGGGCACCCTCGGCCAGGTCGGCGCGCGGCAGGCGCCGGTCAGCTTCCCACTGCCGGAGCGGCTGATGGCGAAACTGGAGGGCGAAGGCGACCTGGAAAACCTGCTGCGCCTGGCCGCCGGGGCCATTTCCCGCCTGCAGAGCCACCAGCTGTCGAGCCTGGAGCAAACCGGCACCACCGCCGATGGCCGCCTGCAAACCACCTGGCAGTTGGAGATCCCCATGCGCACCCTGCAGGACATCGTGCCGTTGCAGGTCAAGTTCCAGCGCGAAGAGCCGGCGCCGGACAAGGACCAGCCCGAACGCAAGGATTCCAAGGAGCCCAAACAGATGCTCTGGCGCGTCGAACTGGCCTTCGACATGGAGCCCCTGGGGCCGTTGCAGGTCCAGGCGCAACTGACCCAGGGCAAGCTGTCCAGCCAACTGTGGGCAACCCGCGCTTTCACCGCCAGCCTGATCGAAAGCCATTTGGGCAGCCTGCGCGAGCGCCTGGTGTCGTCGGGGCTGAATGTCGGCGACCTGGACTGCCACCTGGGCACCCCGCCACGCGGGCCGAAAACCGGACTGGAACAACGCTGGGTGGATGAAACCGCATGAACAACGCCAACCCGCCACGCCAGGCGATTGCCCTCAAGTACGATGGCCAGCAGGCGCCGACCCTGACCGCCAAGGGCGACGATGCCCTGGCCGAAGCCATCCTCAAGTTGGCGCGGGAAAATGAAGTGCCGATCTATGAAAATGCCGAGCTGGTGAAGCTGCTGGCACGCATGGAACTGGGCGACAGTATCCCGGAGGAGTTGTACCGCACCATTGCCGAGATCATTGCGTTTGCCTGGACGTTGAAGGGCAAATTCCCGGTGGGCTATGACCCGGATGCCGGGCCGGTGGAGCGTGATGTCACGGAGCGTGGCGACGATTACTGAATAGCCACGGGCATATACAGGTTCAAATGTGGGAGGGGGCTTGCCCTAAGGCTTTTTGTAGGAGCGAGCTTGCTCGCGAAAAACTCACAGGCGCCGCGTTCATTCAGGAAGCACGCGTTATCGTTGACGTTTTTCGCGAGCAAGCTCGCTCCTACAGGACGCGATGTACGCTTAACTGACTGGCATCAGGGCAAGCCCCCTTCCACATTTGGATTGGGGGTCAATTCAAGACTTCACTCAGAGGGATGAAATTGACTCGATCGCCGATGTCCAGCGTCGTCCCTTCCAACACCTCCACAAACCCCTCCGCCCACGCCGCGCTGCGCAGCACGCCGGAGCTCTGGTTGCGGTAGATGATCGCCTTGCCCTGTTCGATGCGCCCGCGCAGATACTCGCGGCGGTTGCCCGGCTTGGGCCAGGTGAACCCCACCGGCACGTCGAAACGCAGCGGCTCCACGTCTGCCACACCCTGGCGGCGCAGCAAGTAGGGGCGCGCCAACAGCGCAAAGGTCACCAGGGTCGAGGCCGGGTTGCCCGGCAGGCCGATCACCGGCACGCCACGGAAATGACCAAAGGTCAGGGGTTTGCCCGGCTTGATCGCCAGCTTCCATAACGCCAGCTCACCCTCCTCGCGCAGGGCGATACCGAGGAAATCCGCCTCGCCCACCGACACACCGCCCGTGGACAAAATCAGATCAACCGCGCTCAAGCCTGCCAGGCGCGAACGGGTCTGCTCCAGGTCGTCCGGCAGGATGCCTGCGTCGATGACTTCGCACCCCATGCGCTCAAGCCAAGAACACAACACGCGGCGATTGCTGTTGTAGATCTGGCCCGGACCGAGGGGCAAACCGGGCTCGATCAGCTCATCGCCGGTGGACAACACCGCGACACGCGGGCGGCGGATCACGTCCAGCCGATCACGGCCAAGGGAAGCCGCCAGGCCCAGCTCGATCGGGCCCAGGCGCGTACCGGCCGCGAGCACCAACTCACCGACGGTGGTTTCCTGGCCTTGGGGGCGGATGTTCTGGTTGGGCTGCAACGGTTCGCTGAAGCTCACGCGCTCATCGGCGTGGACCACGGCGTTTTCCTGCATTTCCACGCAGTCCGCGCCTTCCGGTACCGGCGCACCGGTGAAGATGCGTGCACAGGTGCCGGCCGCCAGCTGCTGCGGCGCCTGGCCGGCAAAGATGCGCTGGCTGACGGGCAAGGGTTCACCGGTCCAATCCGCCAGGCGCACGGCGTAACCGTCCATGGCGCTGTTGGGCCAGGGCGGCAGGTCGAGGGTGGAGACCAGGTCCTGGGCCAATACACGGCCGTCGCACTCGGCCAGGGGCAGCACGTGCTGATCGCGGATCGGCGCGGCTTCGGCCATCGCCAGCAGCTGTTGCAAGGCTTGTTCTACCGGCATCAGGGCGCCGGTCTTGCCGGGCTTACCCACGGGATTCACAGGGTTCGGCCAACTTCAGGTGCGGCACGAAGTTGCACGGCCGATGACGGTTATCCAGTTGTTCGGCGAGGATGCCATCCCAACCGGTGCGCACCGCATTGGTGGAGCCCGGCAGGCAGCACACCAGGGTGCCGTTGGCCAGGCCGGCCAGTGCACGGGATTGCACGGTGGAGGTGCCGATGTCGGCCACGGAAATCTGGCGGAACAGTTCGCCAAAGCCGTCGACTTGTTTGTCGAGCAGGCAGCCGACCGCTTCGGGGGTGCTGTCGCGGCCGGTGAAGCCGGTGCCGCCGGTGATCAACACCACTTGCACCACGTCTTCAGCGATCCAGTGGGCGACCTGGGCGCGGATCTTGTAGAGGTCGTCCTTGAGCAGCACGCGCTCGGCCAGGTGGTGGCCGGCGGCGGTGAGGCGGTCGACGAAGACCTGGCCCGAGGTGTCGGTGTCCAGGGTGCGGGTGTCGCTGACGGTCAATACCGCGATATTCAGGGGTACGAAGGGTGCATCGGCCTTGGCTTTCATGGCACGGTCCGGTTGTCGAAGGAACGGCCCGATGTTATATCACAGGCCCCTGTTCAGCTGCCTGCGCGGAACCCACATGCCACTCGATTCAATCCCCCTGCCCTGTTCGATCCTGCTGTTGGCCGGCGGCCGCGGCCAGCGCATGGGCGGCCAGGACAAAGGCCTGCTGGACTGGCACGGCCTGCCCTTGATCGCACACGTGCAGCGCCTGGTACGGCCACTGACCGATGACCTGATCATCTCGTGCAACCGCAACCTGGCGCAGTACGCCGCCTATGCCGACCAATTGGTAAGCGACGACAGCCCGGATTTTCCCGGGCCATTGGCCGGTATCCGCGCAGGACTGGCCGCCGCGCGCCATGGGCACCTGCTGATCCTGCCGTGCGATGTGCCCCATATCGACGCTCGACTCCTCGCCGACCTGCGTGAAACCGCACAACGCCATCCCTTGTTGCCGGTGATGGTGCGCCACGGTGAATTCTGGGAACCCTTGATCTGCATCATCCCCATCGACCTGCGAACCGAGGTAGAACAGGCCTGGCATGCCGGTGAACGCAGCCCGCGAAAGATCCTCCTGCAATTGGGCGGCGTCGGCGTGGAATGCCCAACCGATGACCCGCGCCTGGCCAACCTGAATACACCAGAGCTGTTGCGCCCAAGGTCTGACGTGTCAGAATGAACCTTCGCACAAGGAACTTTGGCGACGTCTCACACGTCTCAAGGTCAGCAATCAAAAAGTATTCTCTTGGAGACAACACCCATGACTCAACGGACCATCGCCGCTCTCATGCTTGCACTGGGCCTGGCTACCCTCGCCGGTTGCGCCTCGCCGACAGTGATCACCCTGAATGACGGTCGCGAAATCCAGGCCGTCGACACCCCGAAATACAACGAAGATTCGGGTTTCTACGAATTCGAACAGCTTGATGGCAAGCGTACCCGCATCAACAAAGATCAGGTTCGCACCGTTAAAGACCTGTAAGCCTCAGCGCTTGCACACAAGGCCCGCCTCGCGCGGGCCTTGTCGTTTCCGGGGGTTACCAGTCGAGGGTGATCTGGCTGCAGAAATGGCGTTCCTCACCGGTGACCGGGTCGATAAATCGCACGCCCTGGGCCAGCAGCTTGAGGGGATTGGCGTAATCGTCCACGGCATCCTTGATCACGTCCGGGTAGAACGGATCGTTGCAGATGCTCGCCCCCAGCGCGGTCATGTGCACGCGCAGCTGGTGCTTCTTGCCGGTCACGGGAAACAGGCCGTAGCGCCATAAGTCGACGTTCTTTTCCCGCACCTCCACGGCTGTTTCGGTGTTGCTGGCGCCAGGGCCTTCCTGCATGCGGAAGAACGGTTCGCCATCCACCAGGCGGCTTTTGTGTAGCAACGGGAATGTCAGTCCCGGTAAGGCCGGGGCAATGGCTTCGTAGAATTTATCGATCCGGCGCGTGGGAAACAGCTGCTGATAGGCCGAGCGGCTGGCCGGGTTGGCCGAGAACAACACCAGCCCGGCGGTGTGTCGATCGATGCGGTGCAGGGGCACCAGCGCGGGGTTGTCCAGGCGGCGAATCAGGCGGCGCAGCAGGGTTTGCTCGACGTACTCGCCGGCCGGGGTCACGGGCAGGAAGTGCGGTTTGTCCGCCACCACCAGGTGCTCGTCGGCGTAGAGGATGGTTTCCTGCACCGGGATGACTTTTTCGTTGTGGACTTCACGGAAGTAATAGATGCACAGGCCTTCCCTGTAGGCCAGGTCCAGGGGGATCGGGCTGCCAGTGACATCCAGCACCCGCCCACGGGCGATGCGGTCCAGCCAATGTTCGCGACTGATCGCCGCAAAGTGCTCGCACAGGCACTCCAGCACCGTCGCCCAGGGGCCAGGAGGCAGGTACAGGGTGCTGGCCTGGTGCTGGGACGCGGAAAAAGCGGATGTGGACATGCTCGAAGCCTTGAAAAAACAGGCGGGCATTATCCCGCATCAAGCGGGATGAAACCTAGGGCGGATCTCAGGCCTTGGCCAATTCCGCGCGCAGGATCGGCGAAGCACTCGCCGCCTCGGTGAACTCCTTGAGCCAGCGCAGCACGTCTACCGCTTCCCAGCGGCCGGGATCGTACAACGCGTACAACAGACCCTGGTAACCCACCACATCGAGCTGCTTGTGATAACCGGCGCGCTGGAACAACGCCTCGATCTCGGCAAAGCAGGTATTGAAATGCACTTTGTTAAACGGCGTCTTGCCTTCCGTGACCAGGCCGTCGAGGCGCAGCTCGTTCACCGCGTCGCGCACGACATCGGCAGACATGCGATTGACGCTGCTTTTCAGTTGTTCAACATTCACCACGGGCGTTCCCTCTATTCAATCGCTGTACAAACATACAGTAACGTAATATTCGGAAACCCGCCATCGCATAAACGTCAGCGCAGGAAGGCGACAACCTGATCCGCATCGAAGGGCCAATCCAGTTCAGCCCCGGTGTCCACCCGCCGAAGCACCGGAATCCTTAGGCCGTAGGCGTCGGTCAGGTCGTCGGGGTCGGTGATATCAACCAACTCGACCAGCAACCCGCGTTCGACGAGCGGCATGATTTCGGCTTCGGCAATTTCACAAAGATGGCAACCCAGGGTGCCGAACAACTGGCATTCAGGAAGCATGACGAATGGCCCTGATCAGTAAGTAGACAAGCATTCTAAGCCTGACAAAAACCTGTGGCGAGCGGGCTTGCCACAGGTACAGCGTTCGCTCTCCGGAAATCCGCCGGCCACAATAAACCCTGACCCAGATCACCATGGCCTATAACTGATTCAGCGATTCTCGCGGCTTTTTGCCCGCTCCCCCTGCAACGGAGATGCTTGTGTTCGCCAACCTGCTGATCATTCTGGCCTCATCCCTGGTGGTGATTGCGCTGTTTCGCCGGCTGCAACTGCCACCCGTGCTGGGCTACCTGTGCGTGGGCCTGGCCGTGGGGCCGACGGCCCTGGACTGGGTGAATGACAGCGAAGAACTGCCCGACCTCGCCGAACTGGGCGTGGTGTTCCTGCTGTTCTCACTGGGCCTGGAGTTTTCCCTGACCAGGATGCTCGCCCTGCGCCGCGTGGTGTTTGGCCTGGGCAGCTTGCAGGTGCTGGGGTGCAGCGTGCTGCTGGGGGGCCTGTTGATGGCCTTCGGTGTGGCGCCGGGCATCGCCTTGTTGCTGGGTGCGGGGCTGGCGCTGTCGTCCACGGCGATCGTCAGCAAGGAACTGACCAGCCTCGGCGAAATCTTCAGCAGCCATGGCCAGAATGCGATCGGCGTGTTGCTGTTCCAGGATGTGGTGGCGGTGTTGCTGCTGACGCTGGTGCCGGTGTTCGCCGGCAGCAGCGAACAGGCCTGGTACTGGGCGTTGCCGCTGACGCTGGGCAAAACCGTGGTGTTGTTCGTGGGCCTGTTGCTCGCCAGCCGCTGGTTATTGCCGCGCTTGTTTCATGAGGTCGCCGCCTCCCATTCGGCGGAGCTGTTTGTGCTGCTGGCGCTGGTGATCGTCTTGCTGACCGCCTGGCTCACCCACTTGCTGGGCCTCTCCCCCGCCCTCGGTGCCTTCCTGGCCGGCATGCTGCTGGGCGAAAGCCATTACCGCCATCAGATCGAAGCGGATATCCGGCCCTTTCGTGACATCCTGCTGGGGCTGTTTTTCGTCAGCATCGGCATGCTTATCGACCTGCAGTTGTTCGTCAGCCACAGTCTGTTGATCCTCGGCATGACCCTCGCGCTGATGCTGATCAAAGGCAGTGTGGTGGCCGCGCTGGTCAAGCTGCGCGGCAGCGACAGTGAAACCGCCTGGCGCACCGGCCTGGCCCTGGCCCAGGGCGGTGAGTTCTGTTTCGCCCTGATGGCGCAGATGCAACAGAGCCGGCTTATACCCGATGAGTTCAACGGTTTGCTGCTCGCCGCGACGTTCTGTTCGATGCTGTTGACCCCACTGCTGCTGCGCGCCGCGCCGGCGATTGCCCTGCGCCTGCACCGCAAGCCCAACCAACAGGTGCAACTTGAAGAAATTGCCGCCCTCAACGCCCAATTACACGGGCATGCGGTCATCTGCGGCTATGGCCGGGTCGGGCAATCCATCGGGCGCTTTCTGCGCAATGAGCAACAGGCGTTCATCGCCCTGGATGACGACCCGGAACGGGTCCAGGAAGCCGCCACCGAAGACAGCAGCGTGCATTACGGTGACTGTCGCCGTGGCGCCTTGCTCAGTGCCGTGGGCCTGGAACGCGCGCGCCTGGTGGTGATTGCCGTGGACAACAGTGATGTGGCCCTGGCGGTGCTCAAGGAAGCCCGCCATATCAACCCCGACGTGCCGATCCTGGTGCGCACCCGCGATGACAGCCAGTGGGCTGAATTGAAAGCCGCGGGCGCCAGCGAAGTGGTGCCCGAGCTGCTGGAGTCAAGCCTGATGCTCGCCTCCCACGCCTTGATCCTGCTGGGCCTGCCGGACCAACAGGTGCAGGCGCGGGTCGATGAAGTCCGGCATAACCGCTATCGCCTGCTGCACGGTTTCTACACGCACCCGAGCACCGACGAAGAGGCGCCGATCAATCCTGACTGACCGCACCGATCTTGTGGATCGACAGATCTGCGCCGTAATACTCCTCTTCCTGGCTCAGGCGCAGCCCGTGCACGCGCTTGATCACGCCGTACACCAGCAGGCCGCCGCCAAACGCGACGACCACACCGAGCCCCGTACCGATCAATTGGCTGATCAGGCTCACACCGCCCAGTCCACCCAGCGCGGTCTGACCAAAGATGCCGCAGGCAATCCCGCCCCATACACCGCACAGGCCATGCAGTGGCCACACCCCCAGCACATCGTCGATCTTCCAGCGGTCCTGGGCGGCGATAAAGCACCACACAAACAACCCGCCCGCGACCACGCCGGTGACCAGCGCGCCCACCGGATGCATCAGGTCGGAACCCGCGCAAATCGCTACCAGCCCGGCCAAAGGACCGTTATGCAGGAAGCCGGGGTCGTTGCGGCCGATCACCAGGGCGGCGACGGTGCCGCCGACCATGGCCATCAGCGAGTTCACCGCCACCAGGCCGCTGACGCCGTCCAGGGTTTGCGCGCTCATCACGTTAAAGCCGAACCAGCCGACAATCAGGATCCACGAGCCCAACGCCAGGAACGGAATGCTCGACGGCGCGAATGCCACCAGGCGCCCTTCGCGGTAGCGCCCATTGCGCGGGCCCAGCAGCAGCACCGCCGCCAGCGCCAGCCAGCCGCCCATGGCATGCACCACCACAGAGCCGGCAAAGTCATGGAAGCTGGCGCCGAACGCCTTGAGCAACCAGGCCTGCAAACCGAAATTGCCGTTCCATACCATGCCTTCGAAAAACGGGTAGATAAACGCCACGATCAACGCGGTGGCGCACAACTGCGGAGCGAACTTTGCGCGCTCCGCAATACCGCCGGAGATGATCGCCGGGATCGCTGCCGCAAACGTCAGCAGGAAGAAGAACTTCACCAGGCCATAACCATGGTCGGCGCTGATCACGGCCGCCGGTTGCATGAAGCTCACCCCGTAGGAGATCCAATAGCCTATAAAGAAATAGGCCAGGGTGGAGATGGCGAAGTCGCTGAGGATCTTCGACAGGGCGTTGACCTGGTTTTTCTGGCGCACCGTCCCGACTTCCAGAAACGCGAAGCCGGCGTGCATGGCCAGGACCATGACCGCACCGATCAGGATAAACAGGGTATTGGAGCTGTGGACCAGAGTGTCCACCGCACTTTGCAGATTTTCCATGGAGGTTGGCAGGCCTGTGTAAAGGCAAAAAGCACCAAAGCGGTTCAAGCCAGGGGTTGCGCGCACTAAATTGGCACCACCGGCACCGCCCCTCTTCAGAGGGCGTGAACCGCTTTAGCGCAGCGTTCAACACAACCGGCCGTTGCCGACAGGGTTTTTCCGCGAGTTTGAGTTATTTAGGGTAAGGTTTTTCGAGACCTGCGCCCCGACCGCCCGGATTCAGCGCAAGCCACGGGGCGTGCGCACCAAGGCAAAGCAAAAGCTGTACCAGACAATTGCACTGAACCTTCACCGATACCGGTGACTCGAAACCACACGTACCGATCAGCCAATCACGGAGATAACCATGGCCAGAAGAACTGCAAAGACTGCTCAAGAAATACTGATGGCGGATTTTCAAACCCTGGTGACTGACACCGAAAGGTTGCTGGACGACACCAAGGTGCTTGCGGGCGACCAGGCCGATGAGCTGCGCGCCAAGATTCATGACACGCTGTTGCAGGCCCGCGAAACCCTCAAGCAAACCGAAGACTCCCTGCGCGAACGCGGCCAGGCGGCGGTCACTGCGACCGAAGATTACGTGCAGGCCAACCCTTGGCAGTCGGTAGGCATTGCCGCCGGCGTGGGCTTTCTGATCGGCCTGCTGGCCACAAGGCGCTAATCATGTCTATCGGCGAAACTGGCTCGTCCACGGGTACCACCTCACGACGCCTGGGCGCGGCCGTTCTTGGCTTGCTGCACAGCCACGTCGAACTGTTTGGCATCGAATTGCAGGAGCAGAAGGCCCGTACCGTCAGCCTGCTGCTGTTTGCCGGCCTGGCGCTGGTGTTTGCCCTGTTGTTGCTGGTGGGGTTATCGACTCTGGTGATGATCCTGGTATGGGACACCGGCTACCGCCTGACCGGGATCATCTGCCTCTGCGTGTTCTACAGCCTGGCCGCTGCCTTCTGCGGGGTGCGCTTGAAAGCGGCGGTGTTCGATGAGTCCACGCCGTTCCACGCCACCCTCGAAGAGCTGGCCAATGATCGGGAGCGCCTGCTGCCATGAGCTCGAATGAAATCCAGCAAACCTCCCGCCGGGAAATGCGCAAGGCTTTGATCCGCCTGCGCATGGAGATGCACCGCCAGGAGATACGCCACGAATCCCAGCAATTGATGGCGCCGCTGAACAAGGTGCGCAACCTGGGCCAAAACTTTCAGGGCGGCCTGGGCATCAAGCACGCGCCGCTGTGGGGCGTGGCCGCTGTAACCCTGATCGGTTTCTTCACCGGCAAGGGCGCCAAGGGCGGCGGTATCAGCAGTGTGACGCGCCTGGTGCGCCTCGGTGCCGGCCTGATCCCGCTGATCAAACTGGCCATGCAGGGCAATTCACGCAAAGGTTGAGCCTGCTGGCTGCATTCTTGCTAACAGAATGGCCCGGTCCTCGTTTTCGAGGGCCGGGTCTTTTTTCGCCAGTGTTTTTAAGGAGGCCCCGTGATCGACGGGCAACCGCTCGCCTGCTTCCAACCGTTTATCGATACCGCCACCGGGCGCATTGCCGGCGTCGAGGCCTTGGGGCGTCTACGCCAGGCTGATGGCCGCCTGCAGTCCGTTGGCCCGCTGTTCGCCGACCCACGCACGCCAGGCGCGAGCTTGCGCCGTCTCGACCGGCAGATTCGCGACAACGCGTTAAGCCGCCTGCATGAAGCCCCCGAAGACTGGTTCCTCAGCCTGAATATCTCGCCGCGCTGGATCAACCAACTGCGCCCGGGCCAGGCGCTGCCGAGCCTCAAACAGATCCACAGCCATGGCGTCGACCCGCAGCGCATCGTGTTCGAGATCACCGAACTGGGCGGCGACATCCAGCGCCTGGCCGAGGTGGTGGCACGTTATCGCGAGGCCGGTGCGCGCATCGCCATCGATGATTTCGGCGCCGGCTATTCCCAGCTTGACCGGGTATTGGCGCTGCAGCCGGACATCCTCAAGCTGGACATGCGCCTGTTCCAGCAAGCCGCCAGGGGCGGACCGAGCAGTGACGTCGTGCGGGCGCTGGCGCAGATGGCGGAAAAGACCGGCTGCTGGATCATTGCCGAAGGCGTGGAAACCGAGGCGCAGCTGAGCTTCGCCCTGGAATGCGGTTCGCGCTACGTGCAGGGCTATCTGTTTGCCCAGGCGCAATTGGACTGGTTCGCCACCGACGCCTTCGTGCCGCGCTTTGACCAACTGCGCGCGGCGTATGTCCAGCAGAAGCTGGCCGAACGCGGGCGCATCATGCAACTGCGCCAGCAATTGACCGAACTGATGAAGATCCTGCAATCCTGGGCACATGCCCAAGCCCCGCTGGATCACTTGCCCCAACTGCCGGCCTTCCCCTGGCTGCTGCGCTTTTACCAATGCGACCGGCATGGCACCCAGTTGACCCCCAACTTCGAATGGCGCCAGGACGCCTGGCAGGCCGACAGCCGTTACCTGGGCCACAACTGGTCATGGCGCCCGTACTTCTATCACCTGCTGGCCGAAGGTTGGGAAGAGCGTCGCCTGACGCTGTCCTCGACTTACCGCGACGCCACCACCAACCAGTACTGCCTCACCGCCGGACAATTCTTCGATAACGGTCAGCGCTTGCTGTTAATCGATATCGACGCGGCCGGCCTGTAGATTTTCGCTTGCCCCGCCAAGGCGGAACCGGGAAGCTGGGCGGGTCATTCACCGTACGGAGAGTACCCGCCTTGGATTGGCCCACCCTGCTTACCCGCGAACGCCTTGGAAAACCCCTGCACAGCCCGGAAGAACTCGGCCGCAGCCCGTTTCACAAAGACCATGACCGCATTATCTTCTCCGGCGCGTTTCGCCGCCTGGGCCGCAAGACCCAAGTGCACCCGGTGTCCAGCAACGACCATATCCATACACGCCTGACCCACTCCCTGGAAGTCAGTTGCGTAGGCCGCTCCCTCGGCATGCGCGTGGGCGAAACCCTGCGCAGCGCCCTGCCCGACTGGTGCGACCCGAGCGACCTGGGCATGGTGGTGCAATCGGCCTGCCTGGCCCATGACATCGGCAACCCGCCGTTCGGGCATTCCGGCGAAGACGCCATCCGCCACTGGTTCCAGCAGGCAGCGGGGCGCGGCTGGCTGGACGACATGAGCAGCGCCGAGCGCAATGACTTCCTCAACTTCGAAGGCAATGCCCAAGGCTTCCGGGTACTGACCCAACTGGAATACCACCAGTTCGACGGCGGCACGCGCCTGACCTACGCGACCTTGGGCACGTACCTCAAGTACCCCTGGACCGCCCGCCACGCCGACTCCCTGGGTTACAAGAAACACAAGTTCGGCTGCTACCAGAGCGAACTGCCGATCCTCGAACAGATCGCCGGCAAGCTCGGCCTGCCGCAACTCGAGGAACAACGCTGGGCTCGCCATCCACTGGTCTATCTGATGGAGGCGGCAGACGACATCTGCTACGCCTTGATCGACCTGGAGGACGGCCTGGAAATGGACCTGCTGGAGTACACCGAAGTCGAGTCACTGCTGCTCGACCTGGTGGGCGACGACCTGCCGCAGACCTACCGGCAACTGGGCGCCCAGGACTCGCGCCGACGCAAGCTGGCGATCCTGCGCGGCAAGGCCATCGAGCACTTGACCAACGCCGCGGCGCGCGCCTTCGTCGAACAACAGGAGGCCTTGCTTGCCGGCACCCTGCCCGGCGACCTGGTGGAGCACATGCACGGCCCCGCCAAACGCTGCGTGCTGGATGCCAAGGACATGGCGCGCAAGAAAATCTTCCAGGACAAGCGCAAGACCCTCCACGAGATCGGCGCCTACACCACCCTGGAAATCCTGTTGAACGCCTTCTGCGGCGCGGCCCTGGAGCAGCACGGCGGACGCACGCCGTCGTTCAAGAACCGGCGCATTCTCGACCTGCTGGGCAACAACGCGCCGGACCCTGCGTGGCCGCTGCACAGGTCGTTCCTGCGCATGATCGACTTCATCGCCGGCATGACCGACAGCTATGCCACCGAGATGGCACGGGAGATGACCGGGCGCTCCAGCCCTCAATAACCTGGCTGATCACGCCGCCTGTTCACTGAACAGAATCTGCCTACGATGGGAACAGAGCGGCCTGATCGAATTCGCACAAGCGCCCGAAGAATAATCGCGCACGCTCCGGGCAGGTCTGGCGAACAGTTCCTACGTGCCCCCTATCGACGCTTGACTCACCGTGTGCCTTCTATGCCCCACTACCCCTTTCGGATCCTGTTGGTGGAGGACCATCCCTTTCAGCTCCTCGCCACCCAATGCCTGCTGAGAAGCTTCGGCTTCGAGCACCTGGCCCCGGCCGAAAACGCCGAGCAGGCGATCCGTTTGATGACCCAGGCCGAGGCGCCCTTCGACATCATCCTCTGTGACCAGTGCCTGCCCGACCTGCCCGGGCTTGAATTGATTGAAATCGCCAGTCGCCAATGCTTTATCAAGGCCGCCATCCTGCTCAGCGGACTTCCCGAGGCAGAACTTTCAGCGTTGCAAACCCAGGCCCTCAAACGTGGCCTGCCCTTGCTCGGCTACTTGCCAAAGCCGTTGAATAAAGATGAGCTTGAACATTTGACCCATACATTACTCACGTTATAAATGTAGGACTTTAAACAGATCGACCGGTCGGAAAAATCGCGCATAACCACCGTAAAGTCCTTGCCATGTTCCTTCGGCCCATGCCCCTGCGGAACCTTGGCCTCTTGCGTTACAGCTCCTTAGAGACAGGTAGGCTTTTACCTTTTTTAATGTAGGAACTTTCCTGTTTTATACCTGCCACCCCCCAAGTTCATGCTTACCCATCGGCTTCTGAGCTAATGTGCCCGCTTTATTTGTACTTGCATGGAATATGATCATGAATACAGTTTTTATTATTGACGACCATCCGGTGATAAGACTTGCCATACGAATGTTGTTGGAACATGAAGAAAACTTCAAAGTAGTCGGCGAAACGGATAACGGATGCGACGCCATACAAATGGTCCGCGAATGCATGCCGGACCTGATCATCCTCGACATCAGCATTCCAAAACTCGACGGACTGGAAGTGCTTTGCCGATTCAACGCCATGAACGCGTCGATGAAAACCCTGGTGCTGACGGCTCAATCCCCCACCCTGTTTGCCACGCGTTGCATGCGTTCGGGAGCCGATGGCTACGTGTGCAAGGAAGGTGACCTGAGCGAACTGATGAGCGCCATCCGCGCTGTACTGTCCGGTTATAACTACTTCCCCAGCCAAGCCTTGAACCCCAACGATGAGGCCTGCAAGGAACTTGAACTGTTCAAGGCGGTTAACGACCGGGAGTTGATGGTACTGCAACTTTTTGCACAAGGCCGCACCAACAAGGAAATAGCCAAAGGTATGTTCCTGAGCAATAAAACAGTAAGTACTTATAAAAAGAGACTGATGCAGAAACTTCAAGCCAAGTCCTTGGTAGAACTTATCGAGATGGCAAAACGGAACGCGCTAGTGTGAGAAACCGGATGCCCAGGCGTATAAAGGACTATTTGATTATATTGAGTGCCGGTTTGTGCTTCAGCACCGCCGTGCCTGCCACCCCTCCAGCAAGCCCGGAGCATTTCAACCTTTTGAGTCGTGCGAGCTCCGTGCAGCTGGAACCCTACCTGAACAAGGCCCAGCGCCAATGGCTCCAGAACAAACGCGAACTGGTACTGGGCGCGGCGTTTCCTGACTACCCGCCTTTTGACCTCACCTCCAGCGGGCGTGACTATGAGGGACTCACCGCCGACTACGCCGGCTTGCTGGCAATGGCGCTGGACGTACCGGTAAAAGTGTTGCGCTACCCCTCCCGAGAGGCCGCCATTCATGCCCTCGAAGCGGGTGAAATCGATTTACTGGGTTCCTCCAACAGCTTTGAAGCGGCAAATCCCAACCTGACCCTGTCGGAGCCGTACGCCGTGGACCGGCCAGTGCTGGTGACCCGCGAAGGCGAAACCCGCAGCCTGGCTGATGGGCTGGCCGGCATGCGCCTGGCACTGGTCTATCACTATCTGCCACTGCACGAAGTGGAAAGGCTCTACCCCAAGGCAATCATCCGTGCCTATCCTTCTTATCAAAACGCCTTGAATGCAGTGGCCTTCGACCAGGCAGACGTCTTTCTCGGCGATACCATTTCCACCCACTACATGATCAACAAGGGTTACCTGAAAAACATTCGCATGGCGAACTTCGGCAAACATGAAGCCTATGGATTCAGCTTTGCCATGCCCCAGGAACAGCAGACGCTGTTGAGCATCGTCGACGCCGTCCTGAGGGCCGTGCCCGCTGCCGAACGGGAAACCATTGCCAAACGCTGGAGTGCTGGCAGCGACATCCTCCTGACCGACCAAAAGCTGCAACTGACCCTTCGCGAAGAACGTTGGCTGAGGGAAAACCCGGTCGTCAAAGTGATCGTGAACCCTACCTTTGCGCCGCTGACCTTCTTCGACGCCGATGGCAATTTTCGCGGCATTACCGCCGACCTGCTGGAACTGATTCGCCTGCGCACCGGGCTGCGCTTCGAGATCCAGCGCGGGCGTGATGTGAACACCATGATCGAGCATGTAGAGAGCGGCAAAGCGGACATCGTCGGCGCAATCATCCCCAGCGTCGAGCGAGAAGCCCAACTGAACTTCAGTCGTCCCTACCTGGAAAACTCCTACGTGATGCTGACACGCAAGGACGGCCAGGCCCCCACAGGCCTTGAGGAAATGGAGGGCAAGCGCCTGGCGATCACGCAGGGCAGTCCGCTGAAAAAATTCCTGCGTGAGCACTTCCCAAAGATTCAGCTGGTAGATACCGGCGACACGTTCAAGTCAGCCGAACTGCTGGTACAAGGCCATGTAGAGGGCGCGGTGAATACCCTGGTGGTCGCCAATTACTTCCTGTCCTCGCAGATACTCCAGGACAAGATCCAAATCAGCTTCAGCATCGGCACGATGCCGGCCACCTTCGGGCTGGCGACGTCCCGCAGCGCCACCGAGCTCAGCTCGATTCTCGACAAGGCGTTGCTCAGCATCGCCCCGGACGAACTCGGCGTGATCAACAGTCGTTGGCGCGGTTATACCGCGGCCTCGGACAGTTACTGGCGCGACTATCACCAACTGATTGCGCGCATCGTCATCGGGACCGGCCTGCTGCTGCTGATTTCCCTGAGCTGGAACGCGTACATGCGCCGCCAGATCAAGCACCGGAAAATGGCCGAGCGCGCCCTCAATGATCAGTTCGAGTTCATGCGCGCCCTGGTCAATGAAACCCCGCACCCGATCTACGTGCGTGACAACAAGGGGCTGCTGCAGACCTGCAACGACAGTTACCTGCAGGCGTTCGACGTCAAGCGCGAGGACGTGATAGGTAAAAGCGCGGTCCAGATCAGTACAGCCCTTGCAGTCGAGGCGGCGCAATACCATGCCGACTATCAGCGCGTGGTGGCCGAGGGCAACCCGCTGATCCTGGACCGCACCCTGCATATTCGCGGAAAAAAACTGACGATCTACCACTGGATCCTGCCGTACCGCGACTCCGTCGGTGAAGTCCAGGGCATCATCGGTGGCTGGATCGATATCAGTGAACGACGCCAGTTGTTCGACGAACTCCGCACCGCCAAGGAGCGAGCCGACGAAGCCAATCGGGCCAAGAGCACGTTCCTCGCCACCATGAGCCACGAAATCCGCACGCCGATGAACGCGGTGATCGGCATGCTCGAGCTGACCCTCAAGCGGGCGGACCAGGGCCACCTCGACCGCCCGGCCATCGAAGTCGCCTACAACTCGGCCAAGGATCTGCTGGAGCTTATCGGCGACATCCTGGACATCGCGCGGATTGAATCCGGGCGCCTCAGCCTGGCACCGGAACGCGTCAACCTGAGGGAGGTGATCGAGTCGGTGGTGCGTGTCTTCGACGGCCTGGCACGCCAGAAGACCCTTAGCCTGTTGCTGGAGTTCACGCCTGATCTGGAGCACACCGAAGTGCTGATCGACCCGCTGCGCTTCAAGCAGGTGCTGTCCAACCTGATCAGCAACGCCATCAAGTTCACCGAACGTGGCCAGGTAAAGATCAAGGTGGAAGTATCGGCCACCGAACTGCCGCAGCAGGTCGAGATGAAACTGGTGGTGGAGGACACCGGCATCGGTATCAGCCGGGACGACCAGATGCGCCTGTTCGAACCCTTTGCCCAGGCGGACAACTCAGGACAGCTGGCCAGGAGCGGTGCGGGCCTCGGGCTGGTGATCTGTCGCAGCCTGTGCGCGATGATGGGCGGGCAACTGAGCCTGAGCAGCGTGCCCATGGTGGGCACCCAGGTGCATGTGAGCCTGAAGATGAATCGCCTGCAGGCGCTGCAGGTGGCCGAAGAACTCAAGCCCGCCGAGGCCTCGAACGTGCCGGTGCTCAATGTGCTGGTGGTGGACGATCATCCGGCGAATCGCCTGTTGATGTGCCAGCAGCTCGGCTACCTGGGCCATCAGTACACCGCCGCCCAGAACGGCGCCTCCGGCTTCCAGGCCTGGCGCCAGGAGCACTTTGACCTGGTGATCGCCGATTGCAACATGCCGATCATGAATGGCTACGAACTGAGTCGTTCGATCCGCGAATACGAGGAGCGCGAACAACTGACGCCTTGCGTGGTACTGGGTTTTACCGCCAATGCCCAGCCCGAAGAGAAACAACGCTGTGCGCAGGCGGGCATGAATGACTGCCTGTTCAAACCCATCAACCTTACGGCGCTGGAGCTGCAACTGGCGAAGATCAGTCCTCAACCCAGCGGCATGACCCTGGACATCGGCAACTTCGAGGCCCTTACCGGTGGCGATCCACACATGAGCCGCCTCTTGCTGGAGGAGTTGCTGAGCAGCAGTCGCCAGGATCGCCAGGAGTTGGTTGCACTGATCGCTGCGCAGGCCTTGCCCGAAGAGATCATCGAACAGGCTCACAAGATCAAGGGGGCCGCGCGCATCGTTCAAGCCTCTGCGCTGGCCTCGCAATGCGAAGCCGTCGAACAGGCCTGTGCCCGGGGCGATGATCGGCCCCTGATCGAAGCGGGTGTGAAATCCCTGGAGAAGTTGATGCTGGAGTTGGAGAGGATGCTGCAAGTGCGGCTTGACGAACTGGATGGCCGATAAGGGGCGGGGCTGCGCCCCCTATTTCGATCAGCAGTCGGTCAAACGCAGGAAAATCGCCGCCAGCTGTTCGATACCGGCCTGATCCTGGGGGGTAAAGCGGGCCAACGACGGGCTATCGAGGTCAAGGACACCAATCAATGCGCCGTCCTTGACCAGTGGCACCACCAGTTCGCTGTTGGACGCGCTGTCACAGGCGATATGCCCGGGGAACGCGTGCACATCGTCTACTCGCTGGGTTTGCCGCGAGGCCGCGGCCGCGCCGCACACCCCACGGCCGAACGGAATACGCACACAGGCGATCTGCCCCTGGAACGGGCCAAGCACCAGCTCTTCATTGCGGTTGAGGTAAAAGCCCGCCCAGTTCAGGTCATCCAGCTGGCTGAACAGGAAAGCCGAAAACTGGGCGCTGTTGGCGATGAAATCACGCTCATCGGCCAGCAGCGACTCCAGCTGGGCACTCAGCAGGGCATAGCCACCGAGGCCGGCGCCGGCTTGTTGTAAATCGATCATGGTTGACGCTCCAGCAATTTAAGACCCACCCAGTAACGGGCGAATTGATACGCGCAACGACCGTTGCGGTTGCCGCGCCCGGTGGCCCAGCGCACGGCAAGAATGTCGAGGTCCTCATCGCGCTGCCACTGCAAACCCGCCTTGTTCGCCAGCTCACCGATCCAGTGCTCGACCACGTCCAGGAAATGTTCCTGGGTGAACGGGTAGAACGACAGCCACAAGCCAAAGCGGTCGGACAAGGCAATCTTGTCTTCCACCGCCTCGCTTGGGTGCAACTCACCGTCCACGCGCTTCCAGTTATCGTTGTCGCTCTGGTTTTCCGGCACCAGGTGGCGGCGGTTGGACGTGGCATACAGCAGCACGTTTTCAGGGGCCTGTTCCAGGGAGCCATCCAGCACGCTCTTGAGTACCCGATAGTCGCCTTCGCCGGCTTCGAACGACAAGTCGTCGCAGAACAGGATGAAACGTTGCGGCAACTTGAGCAATTGTTCAACCACCCGCGGCAGGTCGGCCAAGTGGTCACGCTCGATTTCGATCAGGCGCAGACCGGCCTTGGCGTGTTGAGCGAGCAAAGCGCGCACCATGGACGATTTACCGGTGCCCCGCGAACCCCACAGCAACGCATGGTTGGCAGGCAGGCCATCCAGGAACTGCTGGGTGTTGCGCGCCAGGGTTTCACGTTGCTTGTCCACGCCGATCAGGTCGGACAAGCGCATGTCCAGGCTCACGTCCAGCGGCAACAGGAAGCCACTGCGGCCCTCGCGCTGCCAACGGGCGGCCAGGCACTGGTTCCAGTCGATGGTTTGGCGCGGCGCGGGCAACAAGGGTTCCAGGCGGGCGAGCACGGCATCGGCTCGCTCCAGAAAGGCACTCAATCGAGAATCCACGATTATTCCTCTGGCAAGTTCTTGCAAAAGATGGCGTATTGGCAACCCTGCGACAGACCGCTTGGGGCTGCGTAAAAACGATTCATGCCGGGCAGGCCTGGGCGTGTGGATGTTCAGCTATGCTTGCCGGGCGAAGGGAAACGTGAAGTGGTTCAACACTCAATGGATATCAAGTTCGCCCACCGCTTGTCTTATAAACAAGCCAGATTGACGGTGCTGGTCGGTTTCGTCTTGGGAACCTTGCTCAGCCTGATCCAAATCGGCATTGATTATGCCAGCGAAGACGCATCCATCAACCGCGAAATACGTTCGCTGATCGAAATCAGCCATAACCCCGCGTCACGTATCGCCTACAACATCGATGCCGAACTGGCCCAGGAACTGACCCTGGGCCTGCTGCACTCCCCCGCCATCATTCGCGCGCAGTTGATCGACAACAATGGCGTGGTGCTGGCCGATGTCGACCGGCCACGCAAGGAAAGCACCTACCGCCCTATCAGTGACTTCATGTTTGGCGCCAACCGCCAGTTCGAAGATCAACTGTTCCTGAGCCACATGCCCAACGAGTCACTTGGCGTACTGCGCCTGGACGTCGACACCTACGCTTTTGGCAGCCGGTTCCTGCGCCGCGCCGAGATCACCCTGCTCAACGGGTTCGCACGCAGCCTGTTGCTGACCGGGATTCTGCTGGGCCTGTTCTACGTCATGCTGACCCAACCGCTGGTGCGCATTATTCGTGAGCTGAGCACCCGCAAGCAGGCACGCCTGGACTGCCCGCCGGGGCATGAGCACGATGAAATCGGGGTGCTGGTGGACGTCGCCAACCAGCAATTCGAAAACATGGAAACCGAAATCCAGCAGCGCCGCCACGCCGAGGATCGGCTGACCGAATACCTGGGGCAACTGGAACATATCGTGTCCGCGCGCACCCTTGAACTCAAGGCCAGCAACCAGCGGCTGACCCAGTCCAACGATGAGCTGGAAGCCGCCAAGATGCATGCATTGGGCATGGCCCAGGCCCGGGCGGCCTTCCTGGCGAACATGAGCCACGAAATCCGCACCCCGCTCAACGGCCTGCTGGGCATGATCGCACTGTCGCTGGACAGCCCGTTGAACGCCGAACAACGCCAGCAACTGTCTATCGCCCATGACTCCGGCAAAGTGCTGGTGGAACTGCTCAACGATATTCTCGACCTGTCCAAGTTCGACGCCGGCCAGTTGGAGCTGGAGCGCATCCCCTTCGACCTCGGCGCGCTGGTGGAAGACACCGCCAACCTGTTATCGCAGAACGCCGCACCGAGCGTGGAGCTGAGCTGCCTGATCGACCCGCAGTTCCCGGCCCAGGTGCTCGGTGACCCGACCCGTGTGCGGCAGATTGTCAGCAACTTGCTCTCCAACGCCTTGAAGTTCACCCGCTTTGGTCGGGTTGATGTGCGCCTGCGTACCCACGACGGCGGCGTACGCATTGAAGTCTGCGATACCGGCATCGGCATTGCGCAGGAGGCCCAAGTGAAAATCTTCCAACCGTTCACCCAGGCCGGCGCCGGCATCACTCGCCAGTATGGCGGGACGGGCCTGGGCCTGGCACTGACGCACAACCTGTGCGAAGCGATGAAGGGGCGCTTG
Organism: Pseudomonas sp. NFX5; assembly: GCF_049132125.1. Lineage (NCBI taxonomy): Bacteria > Pseudomonadati > Pseudomonadota > Gammaproteobacteria > Pseudomonadales > Pseudomonadaceae > Pseudomonas > Pseudomonas sp. NFX5. Next base: position 45,407 of record NZ_JAFMZG010000032.1, on the reverse strand, counting down.
AGTATCAGCTCGGAAGTGGGCTTTGGCAGTCAGTTCTGCGCAGACCTGCCACTGCCGGCCCATTTGCCCGCGGTGCAGCCAGCGCCTCTCAAAGGCGAGGTCATCGCCATCACCAACGCCGGCAGCGGCCTGACAGAGTTGCTCACGGCCCTGCTGCCCTGCTGGGGACTGTCCCTGCGTTGTTTCACCATGGATGACGATTTGAGCGGGCAAACCCCCGACCTGCTGATTACCGACTGCCCGGAATGCCTGTTCCGCATACGGCCGGGCATCACCGCGCCCATCCTGCTGGTGACCGCCTATGGCAACTTCATGCCCAGCGAAGAAGTGGCGGCACTGGCGCCGTTGCACCAACAGGCACGCCCCTTGAGCCGCAACGCGCTGTACCAGATCCTGCAACGCAACTTGCGCACCGACGCGCACCTGGTGCTTGACCCCGTCCAATTGGATGCCGCACCGCTCGCACATCGGGCGCGCATCCTGCTGGTGGAGGACAACCCGGTCAACCAACTGGTGGCCAAGGGCATGCTCAGCAAACTGGGCTGCGAAGTGATCGTGGCTGCCCACGGTGGCGAAGCGCTCACGTTTCTTGAAGAACAACGCTTCGATATGGTGCTGATGGACTGCAACATGCCGGTGATGGATGGCTATGAGGCCAGCCGGCAGATTCGGCGCAGCGGACGCTGGCCGGACCTGCCGATTGTCGCGTTGACCGCCAATGCCCTGTCCGAAGAGCGCGAGCGCTGCCGTGCGGCGGGGATGAATGATTACCTGGCCAAGCCGTTCCGCCGCGAAGAACTCAATGCCCTGCTGGACTTGTGGGTGCCTGGGACGACAAGTCTTTAAGCTGCGCAAGCAACTGGTCGAGACCATCGCGCAAGGCATCGGCCTGATTCAGGTCGATGCCGCGATCACACAACAGGCGGGTCTTCAGGCCATGGGCCTGGTCCCGCAGTTGCACACCGGCCTCGGTCAGGCTCAAGTGCACTTCACGCTCATCCCTGGCACTGCGCCGACGCGTCACTAACTCAAGCTGTTCAAGGCGCTTGAGCAGCGGCGTCAGCGTGCCCGAGTCGAGCATCAGGCGCTCCCCCAGGGCCTTGACCGTCGGCTGCAGCGCAGGCGTGGCGTGCCACTCCCACAACACCAGCATCACCACATATTGCGGGTAGGTCAGACCCAACTGGTCGAGCATCGGCTTATAGGCACGGGTGACAGCGCGTGACGCAGCGTAGAGCTTGAAACACAGCTGGTTGTCCAGGGCCAGGGACACGCTGGGCAGGTCGGTCATTTGAGCAAGGCTTCGATCTCTTGGGTCAAGTCCTGCGGCTTGGTGGCAGGACCGAAGCGCTTGACCACCTGGCCGTCGCGGCCGATGAGGAACTTGGTGAAGTTCCACTTGATGCCCTTGGACCCCAGCAGGCCCGGCGCCTGTTTTTTCAGTTGCACGAACAGTGGATGGGCATCGCTGCCATTGACGTCGATCTTCTTGAACAACGGGAAGCTGACACCGAAGTTCAGTTCGCAGAATTCGGAAATCGCCCCTTCGTCACCGGGCTCCTGCTTGCCGAACTGGTTGCAAGGAAAGCCCAATACCACCAGGCCCTGGTCCTTGTACTGCTGCCAGAGTTGCTCCAGGCCCTTGTACTGCGGGGTGAAGCCGCATTTGCTGGCGGTATTGACCACGAGGACGGCCTTGCCGGCGAAATCGGCCAAGGTCTTTTGCTCACCCTTGATGGTGGTGCAAGGGATGCTCAGCAGGTTGTTGCTCATGGCAGTGCCTCGATAAGGGAGAAAGAGGATGAAACATAGTAGGCAATTCAATTGCGTGCAATTTAATTGACCGCACTGATGACACCTCATCAACACTCTGTAGGAGCGAGCTTGCTCGCGAAAAACTCAAGGACACCGGGCTGAACCAGAATGCCCGTGTAATCGTTGACGACTTTCGCGAGCAAGCTCGCTTCTACAGGGGCCCGACGCCAGTCGAGTTAACGGGGCACAAGATCCAGGCACACCGAGTTGATGCAATACCGCAGCCCCGTCGGCGGCGGACCGTCCGGGAACACATGGCCCAGATGCGCATCGCATTGGGCGCAGGTGACTTCGGTGCGGATCATGCCGTGGCTGACGTCACGGATCTCGATCATTGCGCTGTCGGCGATCGGCGCGTAGAAACTCGGCCAGCCGCAGCCGGAGTCAAACTTGGTGGTCGAATCGAACAGTGGCGCATTGCAGCAGATGCAGTGATACACGCCATCGGTCCGGGTCTCATTGTACTTGCCGCTGAAAGGACGCTCGGTGCCCTTGAGACGGCACACGTTGTACTGCTCCGGATCGAGCATTGCCTTCCATTCTTCAACGGTTTTCTGCAACTTTTCCATCGGTACACCTCGGCAACTGAAAAAGCCTGATCTGTATCTTTTCCATGGATCAGGCGGCACGTATGATTGCGCCTCTTCAAAACGCCAGTCTGGCACCCGCGCTACCGGCATTCAAACGTATTTATGGGTGCGGGCCTTGCAGCATTCACAGTACGGTAGTGCCCACACCGTCTGGATCGTTCATTTTCAGGATCACATCGCCATGCAGGTCAGCAAATCGAACAAGCTCGCCAACGTCTGCTACGACATTCGCGGCCCGGTGCTCAAGCACGCCAAGCGCCTGGAAGAGGAAGGCCATCGCATCCTCAAGCTGAACATCGGCAACCCGGCGCCCTTTGGTTTCGAAGCGCCGGATGAAATCCTCCAGGATGTGATCCGCAACCTGCCCACCGCCCAGGGCTACAGCGACTCCAAGGGCCTGTTCAGCGCGCGCAAGGCCGTGATGCAGTACTACCAGCAGAAGCAGGTCGAAGGCGTCGGCATCGAAGACATCTACCTGGGTAATGGCGTGTCCGAGCTGATCGTGATGTCCATGCAGGCCCTGCTCAACAACGGCGACGAAGTGCTGGTGCCAGCACCCGACTACCCACTGTGGACCGCCGCCGTGACCCTGGCCGGCGGCCACCCGGTGCATTACCTGTGCGACGAGGGCGCCGACTGGTTCCCGGACCTGGCCGACATCAAGGCCAAGATCACGCCGAACACCAAGGCCCTGGTGATCATCAACCCGAACAACCCCACCGGTGCGGTGTACTCCAGGGAAGTGCTGCTGGGCATGCTCGAGCTGGCACGCCAGCACAACCTGGTGGTGTTCTCCGACGAGATCTACGACAAGATCCTCTACGACGATGCGGTGCATATCTGCACCGGTTCCCTGGCGCCGGACCTGCTGTGCCTGACCTTCAACGGCCTCTCCAAGTCCTACCGCGTGGCGGGCTTCCGCTCCGGCTGGATCGCGATTTCCGGGCCCAAGCACAATGCCCAGAGCTACATCGAAGGCATCGACATGCTGGCCAACATGCGCCTGTGCGCCAACGTGCCGAGCCAGCACGCAATCCAGACCGCCCTCGGCGGCTACCAGAGCATCAATGACCTGATCCTGCCCCAGGGCCGCCTGCTGGAACAGCGCAACCGTACCTGGGAGCTGCTCAATGCAATCCCGGGCGTGAGCTGCGTCAAGCCCATGGGCGCGCTGTACGCCTTCCCGAGGATCGACCCGAAGGTCTGCCCGATCCTCAACGACGAGAAATTCGTGCTCGACCTGCTGCTCTCGGAAAAGCTGCTGGTGGTCCAGGGCACGGCGTTCAACTGGCCGTGGCCGGATCACTTCCGAGTGGTGACCCTGCCCCGCGTGGATGACCTGGACATGGCCATTGGCCGTATCGGCAATTTCCTCAAGTCCTATCGCCAGTAACCGACGTGGCGCTGTACGACCGGCATTCGGTCGTACAGCGATTATCTGGCAACACTTCTCTGGCTATGCACATTCCCCGTACTGCATTTGCGTTTCTACATCCACAAGCCCCTGTAGTTACGGGCCCGTAAGGCAAAAAATAGCTTTTCACGGGTAGTATTCATCATCGGAAAATCCCTTCAAGGCTCTACATTCAGGCTGTAGGACACAGTTTGAAATAGTCGCTCGGTTGAATCACCCCAAGCCGCACCTTATATACCCCGCAGTACGCGACATATTAAGCATGAGGAGAACTCTACAACCATGATGCGCATCCTGCTGTTCTTGGCTACCAACCTGGCGGTCGTGCTGATTGCCAGCATCACCCTGAGCCTTTTCGGCTTCAACGGGTTCATGGCGGCCAACGGGGTTGATCTGAACCTCAATCAGCTGCTGATTTTCTGTGCGGTCTTTGGTTTTGCCGGTTCGCTGTTCTCGCTGTTCATCTCCAAGTGGATGGCGAAGATGAGCACCAGCACCCAGATCATCACTCAACCACGCACCCGCCATGAACAATGGCTGATGCAGACCGTGGAGCAGTTGTCTCAGGAAGCAGGTATAAAAATGCCCGAGGTCGGGATTTTCCCTGCCTACGAGGCCAACGCCTTTGCGACGGGCTGGAACAAGAACGACGCCCTCGTGGCGGTCAGCCAAGGGCTGCTCGAGCGCTTTTCACCCGATGAGGTGAAGGCGGTCCTCGCGCACGAGATCGGCCACGTAGCCAACGGCGACATGATTACCCTTGCGCTGGTGCAGGGCGTGGTGAACACCTTCGTGATGTTCTTTGCGCGGATCATCGGCAACTTTGTCGACAAGGTGATCTTCAAGAACGAAGGCGGCCGCGGGATCGCCTACTTCGTAGCGACCATCTTTGCCGAAGTGGTGCTGGGTTTCCTGGCCAGCGCGATTGTGATGTGGTTCTCGCGCAAACGAGAGTTCCGTGCAGACGAAGCCGGCGCGCGCCTGGCTGGCACCAGTGCAATGATCAGTGCGCTGCAGCGCCTGCGCTCCGAACAGGGCCTGCCGGTGCATATGCCCGACAGCCTGACCGCCTTTGGCATCAACGGTGGTGTCAAGCAGGGCCTGGCTCGCATGTTCATGAGCCACCCGCCGCTGGAAGAGCGTATCGACGCGCTGCGTCGTCGGGGCTGATACCCGGTAATGCAAAAGGGGCGATTGGATCGCCCCTTTTTTGTGCGCGGGTTTTACCCCTTGGTGAGCCGATAAACGCGCTCTTCAAGACACGTGACACCGTCCTGCACGAACTTCCAGCTCTCACCCAGGATATCCTGGGCTTCGAGCACCTCCAGGCGCCACTGCAAACCCAGCAGCACCTTCACCTCATCATCCGGCACCGCAAAGGGCGGGCCGGCTTTTTGCGTCTGGTCGTAGTCCAGGGTGATCAGCAGTCCCTGGCAGCCTGGCCGCAACAGGCTGTTCAACTGCTCGGCGTACTGCGCGCGCATCAGCGGCGGCAGGGCGATCAGTGCGGCACGGTCGTAGAGCGCCGTGCAGTCAGCCAGTGCCCCGGCATCCAAGGCAAAGAAATCGCCGCACCATATTTCGATCAAATCAGCCTGGTACACCTTGAACACGCCGTGCCGAGTGATGCGCGGCGTCAGGTTCTGCTCGCTGAAAAAGGCTTCTACCGCCTGCTCCGACAGCTCAACGCCGAATACGTGATAGCCGTTGCTGGCCAGCCACATCAGGTCCAGGCTTTTACCACACAGCGGCACCAGCACCTTGGCGCCCTGGGCAAGGCCAAGCACAGGCCAATACCGCAGCAGGTAAGGATTGACCTCGGGCAGGTGAAAGCCAATCTGATTGCGCGCCCAGCGCTCCTGCCAAAATTTGGGCTCCATGGAATCACCTCCGAAAATTCGATCAAAAAGCGCTAAAACTTATATTAGATTTAGATCAATGATCTGATTGAAGATGGGCCCATGTTAAACCTCAGGACCTTCCTTATGTTGCCCAGCCTGTTTATCTCCCACGGATCGCCCATGCTTGCCCTGCAACCCGGCGCCAGCGGCCCCGCCCTGCAGCGCCTGGCCGCTGAACTGCCGCGGCCGAAGGCAATTGTGGTGGTGTCGGCACATTGGGAAAGCCAGGAACTGCTGGTCAGCGGCAGTGCCGCGCCCGAGACCTGGCACGACTTCGGCGGTTTCCCCCGGGAGCTGTTCGCCGTGCAGTACCCGGCACCGGGCGACCCGCAATTGGCCGGCGAAATTGTCGAACTGCTTCATGCCGACGGCTTGCAGGCGCGAATCGATGAGCGCCGCCCGTTTGACCATGGCACCTGGGTGCCGCTCTCGCTGATGTACCCGGCAGCGGATATTCCAGTGGTGCAAGCCTCCTTGCCCAGCCACATGGGCCCTGCCCTGCAAACCCGCATCGGGCATGCCTTGGCCAGCTTGCGCGAACGGGGCGTGCTGTTGATCGGCTCCGGCAGCATCACCCATAACCTGGGGGAGCTGAACTGGCAGGCCGGACCTGAGAGTATCGAGCCTTGGGCACGCGACTTCCGTGACTGGATGGTGGAGACACTCGCCGCCAACGACGAGGCGGCCTTGCATGATTACCGTCGCCAGGCGCCCCACGCCGTGCGCAGCCATCCCAGCGATGAACATTTGTTGCCGCTGTACTTTGCGCGCGGCGCCGGGGGTGACTTCAGCGTTGCACACCAGGGGTTCACCATGGGCGCGCTGGGTATGGACATCTACCGCTTCGGTTAACAGCGGACAAAAAAAATCCCCGAACCAGTCGGGGATTTTTTATGTGCGATCAATCAGCCCAAGGGCGGATCAATCTTCGCGGTAGCGACGCAGCTTCAATTGCTTGCCGGCAACGCGGGTGTCTTTCAGCTTGGTCAGCAGTTTTTCCAGACCGTCTTCCGGCAGCTCCACCAGGGAGAAGCTGTCACGGACCTGGATGCGACCGATGGCTTCACGTGCCAGGCCACCCTCGTTGAGGATAGCGCCCAGCAGGTTCTTGGCAGCGATACCATCACGTGCGCCCAGCGCGGTACGGCAACGGGCACGGCCTTCTGCCAATGGAACCGGAGCGCGACGCTCACGATCACCACGGTCCGGACGGTCGCCGGTACGCTCTGGACGATCACCGCGTGGCGCGTTGTTCGGCACCAGTGGGCGCTCTTTCTCGATGGCCGCCAGGGTCAGGGCCTGACCGTTGGTAGCCTTGCGCAGCAGGGCTGCAGCCAGGGCACGCGGGGTGCAACCGATATCGGCGGTCAGGCGGTCCAGCAGGTCGCCGTGGGTCGATTCAGCGTCAGCCACCAGCGGCGACAGGCTGTTGGTCAGTTTCTTGATGCGGGCATCGAGAACGGCCTGGGCATCCGGCAGGCGGACTTCGGCGACTTTCTGACCGGTTACACGCTCGATCACTTGCAGCATGCGGCGCTCACGTGGCGTCACCAGCAGCAGTGCACGACCTTCGCGACCGGCACGGCCGGTACGGCCGATACGGTGAACGTAGGATTCCGGATCGTAAGGCATGTCAACGTTGAACACGTGGGTGATACGCGGAACGTCGAGACCACGAGCCGCTACGTCGGTCGCCACAACGATGTCCAGACGGCCATCCTTGAGGGAGTCGATCACGCGCTCACGTTGGTTCTGGGCGATGTCACCGTTCAGCGCAGCGGCTTTGTAGCCTTTGGCTTCCAGGGCACTGGCCAGGTCCAGGGTCGCTTGCTTGGTACGCACGAACATGATCAGGGCGTCGAAGTCTTCGACTTCCAGCAGGCTCAATACAGCCGAGGTCTTCTGGTCAGCGTGAACCAACAGGTGAGCCTGTTCGATCGCGGTAACGGTCTGAGTCTTGGTCTGGATCTTCACGTGTTGCGGATCGCGCAGGTGGCGTTCGGCAATGGCACGGATCGACTGTGGCAGAGTGGCCGAGAACAGGACGGTCTGACGGGTCGGAGGCAGTGCCTTGAAGATGACTTCCAGGTCATCCATGAAGCCCAGCTTCAACATTTCGTCGGCTTCGTCCAGAACCAGGTGGTTCACGGTCGACAGGACTTTCTCGTCGCGACGCAGGTGGTCGCACAGACGGCCCGGGGTGGCCACGACGATCTGAGCGCCATTACGGATGGCCTTCAGTTGCGGGCCCATCGGCGCGCCGCCGTAGACGGCAACAACGGTAACGCCTGGCATTTGCTTGGCGTAGGTTTCAAAAGCGGTTGCTACTTGCAGCGCCAACTCACGCGTTGGCGCCAGGATCAGGGCTTGCGGCTCGCGCTTGGCAGGATCGATGCAGTGCAGGATAGGCAGGGCGAACGCGGCGGTTTTACCGGTACCAGTTTGCGCCTGGCCAATCATGTCCTGGCCGGCCATGATGATCGGGATCGATTGCTGCTGAATCGCCGAAGGTTCTTCGTAGCCGGTCGCGATGACGGCAGCGAGAATGTTCGGGTTAAGATTAAAAGCGGCGAAGCCGCCGGTTTCCTGGGTCATGGGTCTGCCTCTAAGTGCATCCGCAAAGACCCATGCTCCAAAGCTGCGCATGCCGTGTTGAGACTCAAGAGTCGCCCTGGCTGCTTTGTCGGCGGGGATTTGCGAAAACGAATGAATGAAAAAGATTCGTCAAGGGAGAGTCCGCTGTGCGGACGTGCAGCCGAAGCTGACTTCGGGGAATTGCGCTACCTAAACGCGGCCCGGTTAAAGGCCGGCGCGCACTATACCGGAAATACCTGAAAAAGGGAGCTTTTTTTATCGCCAGGCGCCGATAAACCGCGCTGCATCACAGTCTTTGCAGATAAGCGCGGCAGGGTCTATTTTTCAAAGGCCCGGCCCTGCTGGTCATAACGCTTAAACGGTTCACCTTGCATCGAGACCCTTTGGTCTGAAACCCTTCATTGCGCCCGAGGGCACACCCGATGAATCAAGCCAGCAGCAGCCGCGTCAGCCGTGAACTCCAGGGCCATGTCCTGCTGTTGGGACTGGATCGGGTCGCCAAGCGCAACGCCTTTGACCTGGACCTGCTCAATGAACTGAGCCTGGCTTATGGCGAATTTGATCGAAATGACGAAGCACGGGTGGCCGTAGTATTTGCCCACGGTGACCACTTCACCGCCGGCCTGGACCTGGCCAATGTCAGCGCCGTGATGGCTGGAGGCTGGCAACCGCCCCTGGGCGGTTGCGATCCCTGGGGCGTTTTCGCCGGCCCCAGGGTCAGCAAACCGGTGATCGTCGCGGCCCAGGGCTACTGCCTGACCATCGGTATCGAGTTGATGCTCGCGGCGGATATCAACCTGTGCGCGAGCAATACCCGCTTTGCGCAGATGGAAGTGCAACGTGGGATTTTTCCGTTTGGAGGCGCGACATTGCGCTTTCATCAGATCGCCGGCTGGGGCAACGCCATGCGCTGGCTGCTCACCGGCGATGAGTTCGACGCCCATGAAGCCCTGCGCCTGGGCCTGGTGCAGGAAGTCATGGCCAGTGAAGACCTGCTGCCCCGCGCCATCGAACTCGCCAGCCGCATCGCGCGCCAGGCGCCGCTTGGCGTCCAGGCCACCTTGATGTCGGCCCGCCTGGCACACATGGAAGGCGAAACCGTTGCCGCCGCCGCGCTGCCGCCGATGGTGGATAAATTGCTGAACAGCGAGGATGCCAAGGAAGGCGTGCGGGCGATGGTCGAGAAGCGGCCGGGGGTGTTCAAGGGCATCTAGCTTATGTAGCCGGACGAATCGCCTTGATCAACGCCTGCAACGAGTAACCCAGACGCGGCGCCAACAACTCAGCCCGAGCAGAAAGCGCCTCCATATCCAGCGCCTGGTCCAGCTCCGAAGGCACCAACAGGATCACATTGCCCTCCTTCACCGGCAGTTCCCAATAATGCCGGTGGTACAAACCACGCAGCAGCGCCGCGCCCAAGGGTTTGCCATCGTCGGTGGCCCACTGGTTGATCACCAGCCAACCGCCGGGGTTGAGTTTCTTCTGGCAGTTTTCCAGGAAGGTCCAGGCCAGGTGTCCGACGCCGGGACCGACATCCGTGTAGAGGTCGACGAAAATCAGGTCCGCCGATTCAGCGCTCTCCAACAGTTCCAAGGCGTCGCCGATGCGGATATACAGGCGCGGATCATCATCCAGCCCCAGGTATTCGATGGCCAGGCGCGGCACATCGGGGCGCAGCTCGATGGCTTCGACATCCTCCAGCGGCAGGAACTTGAGGCAGGCCTGGGTCAAGGTGCCAGCTCCCAGGCCGAGGAACAGTGCGCTCTCCGGCTGCTCATGGCACAACGCGCCGATCAGCATCGCGCGGGTGTAGTCGTACTCCAGCCAGCTCGGGTCAGCGGTGAACACGCAGCTTTGCTCGATGGCGTCGCCAAACTCGAGAAACCGGTAATCGGCCACCTCGAGCACACGAATCATGCCGAAATCATCATGGACTTCGGCCAGCAGGCGCTCGACACGCTCCTCGCTCATCACTACTCCTAAAGGGGTTACCCCACGGCAAAGGCGCGATTGTCGGCCAACCGGCGGCAACAGGTCACGCACTAATTGCTGATAACATTGGCGCCCGACCGTCAACCACCCAATCGAGTTCATGATGAGCCAACCCTGGAGCCCCGACAGCTGGCGCGCCCTGCCAATCCAGCAACAACCCCAGTACCCGGACGCTGCGCACTTGTTGCAAGTGGAGCAGAGCCTGGCCAGCTATCCGCCGCTGGTGTTTGCCGGGGAAGCCCGCGAGTTGCGCCGTCAGTTTGCCGAGGTGACCCAGGGTCGCGCGTTCCTGCTGCAAGGTGGCGACTGCGCCGAGAGCTTCGCCGAGTTCTCCGCTGCAAAAATCCGCGACACCTTCAAGGTGCTGCTGCAGATGGCCATCGTGATGACCTTCGCCGCCGGCTGCCCGGTGGTGAAAGTCGGGCGCATGGCCGGCCAGTTCGCCAAGCCGCGCTCGGCCAACGATGAGACCCTCGACGGCATCACCCTGCCCGCCTACCGTGGCGACATCGTCAACGGCATCGGTTTCGACGAAAAAAGCCGCGTGCCGGACCCGGACCGCCTGCTGCAGTCCTACCACCAGTCCACCGCCACCCTCAACCTGCTGCGCGCCTTTGCCCAGGGCGGTTTTGCCGACCTGCACCAGGTGCACAAGTGGAACCTGGACTTTATCGCCAACTCCGCCCTGGCCGAAAAATACAGCCAGTTGGCCGACCGCATCGACGAAACCCTGGCGTTCATGCGCGCCTGCGGCATGGACAGTTCGCCGCAGTTGCGCGAAACCAGCTTTTTCACAGCCCATGAAGCGCTGCTGCTCAACTACGAACAAGCCTTCGTGCGCCGCGACAGTCTGACCAACGACTACTACGACTGCTCGGCCCACATGCTGTGGATCGGCGACCGCACCCGTCAGTTGGATGGCGCCCATGTCGAATTCCTGCGCGGGGTGAACAACCCGATCGGCGTGAAGGTCGGCCCGAGCATGAACCCCGATGACCTGATCCGCCTGATCGACATCCTCAACCCCGACAACGACCCCGGCCGCCTCAACCTGATCGCGCGCATGGGTGCAGGCAAAGTCGGCGACCACCTGCCCAAGCTGATTCGCGCGGTGCAGCGCGAAGGCAAGCAGGTGCTGTGGAGCTCCGACCCGATGCACGGCAACACCATCAAGGCCAGCAGCGGCTACAAGACCCGCGACTTTGCGCAGATCCTCGGCGAGGTCAAGGAGTTCTTCCAGGTGCACCAGGCCGAGGGCACGTATGCCGGCGGGATTCATATCGAGATGACCGGGCAGAACGTCACCGAGTGCATCGGCGGCGCACGGCCGATCACCGAAGATGGCTTGTCGGACCGCTACCACACCCACTGCGACCCACGGATGAATGCCGATCAGTCGCTGGAGTTGGCGTTCCTGATTGCCGAGACCTTGAAGCAGGTCAAACGCTAGCAGACGTTTGGAAAATAGGGCTTGTTGTGGCAAGCCCGCTCGCCACGAAAGTACCTTCCTCCTACACGTGCAGCATGGCAAACCGCAGCCGGTCGGCACTCGGCCGCTGGCAATTGAGCTGGACCTGTTCCAGCCCCAGCCAGTCGGCCATTTGCCGCAGGTTCAGGGCCAGCGCCTGCATTCCCTCATCATCCAGCCCCGGCTCCTCTTCGTGCACCCCATGCACGGCCAGGCGCCCGTTGGCGCGTTCGGCCCGCAGGTCGATACGTGCAGCGATCCGCTCGTTGTGCAAAAACGGCAGCACGTAGTAGCCGTACACCCGTTTGTGTTGCGGGGTGTAGATCTCCAGGCGGTAGCGGAAATCGAACAGGCGCTCGGTGCGGCTGCGCTCCCAGACCAGCGAGTCGAAGGGCGACAGCAGTGCGCTGGCCGACACCTTGCGTGGCACTTTTGGCCCGGGCAGGCAGTATGCTGCCTGCTTCCAGCCTTGCACCTGGCACACCTGCAATTGCCCGTCCTCGACCAATTCCGCCAGGCGACTGCGACTGTCGGCGGGGTCAAGGCGGAAGTAGTCGCGCAGGTCTTTTTCGGTGCCTACACCCAAGGCGGTGGCGCTGTGCAGCAACAGGCCACGCTGGGCCTCGGCCTCGGTCAATGGCGTCTGCTGGAGGATGTCAGCCGGGATGACGCGCTCGGGCAAGTCATACAGCCGCTCGAAACCACGCCTGCCGGCAACGGTCACCAGGCCGGCGGCGAACAGCCACTCAAGCGCGTGCTTTTCATCGCTCCAGTCCCACCAGGGTCCGGCTCGCTCTTCGCGGGTCGACAAACTGCCCGCGCCCAGCGCGCCCTGCTGTTCGACAGTCTGCAAAACGCGCTGGATCGTGGCCTGTTGCTCACGACCGAAGCGCGCCATCTGCGAATAGATGCCCCGTCCCTGCTGCGCCCGCTCCATACGCCAACGCATCAAGGGATACAACGCCATCGGCAGCAACGAGGCCTCGTGCCCCCAATACTCAAACAGCGAACGCCGCCGGCCCTGGCTCCAGGCCGCCTGTTCAAGCATCAACGGCGAGTAACCGCCCAAGCGGGAAAACAGCGGCAAGTAATGAGAGCGCACCAGCGCATTGACCGAGTCAATCTGCAACACGCCCAAGCGCTCGATCACGCGGTTGATGTGCGCAGCTTTTATCAGTACGGGCGCCTGGCGCCCGGAAAATCCCTGGGCCGCCAGCGCCATGCGCCGAGCTTGCTTGAGGGAAAAAGACAGGTCGGCGGCCATGAGGTTCTCCATGTGGGCTCGCCAACCACCCTACTGCATCCGGGGTCATTTTCGCAGCGGGTCTTGCCAGAAATGCAGATGGCGATCCTGCTCAACGTCGCCGCGATTGAGCCCGATGTCCTTGAGCGCATCATCGCTCAAGCTGGCCAGGACCTGGCGTTCCCCATGCAGCGCCTGCCAACGGGCAATCCTGTGAAACAGCCCGGAAAACGGACGTTTTGCCATCAACACAAAGCCTCTTTGACCTTTCATCTTCTCGCCCTCCAATGGGGATGACGCGAGTGTGAGCCTGGCCTTATGATCAATCCAACGAATGTTTCTTATGCAATACATCTCGGAGATTGATCAATTGTCCGGCTACCCGAGCATCGACACTGAAGTGCTGCGCACCTTCGTCGCCATCGCCGACCAGGGCGGTTTCACCCGCGCCGGTGAACGGGTCAACCGCACCCAATCGGCGGTGAGCATGCAGATGAAGCGCCTGGAGGAAGACGTGCTGCAGCGCAAACTGTTCGAGCGCGATGGCCGGCAAGTGCGGCTTACCCCCGAGGGCCAAGTGCTGCTGGGCTATGCGCGGCGCATCCTGAAATTGCACAGCGAAGTGTTCAACACCCTGCGCGAGCCGCATATGGTGGGGCTGGTACGCATCGGTACACCGGATGACTACGTGATGCGCTTCCTGCCGGGGATTCTCCAACGGTTTTCCAAGGCGTACCCGCTGATCCAGATTGAGATGCACTGCGAGGCGTCCACGGTGCTGATGCAGCGCCGGGACCTGGCCCTGACCGTGATCAGCCGAGAGCCCGGGAATGATGTCGGGGAACTGTTGCGTTCCGAACGCATGGTATGGGCCGCAGCACCGTGCTTTTGCGTAGACGAGCACGACGCCCTGCCCCTGGCGATTTCCGGTGCTGACTGCCTTTACACCCAGTGGGCCCTGGGGGCACTGGATTCGGTCGAGCGCAGTTATCGCCTCGCCTATCACAGCACCAATGGGGCGGCGATCCAGGCAGTCGTCAGCGCGGGCTTGGCGGCCATGGTCAGCATGGAAAGCCTGGTGACTGCAGACCTGCGCATACTCGGCAGCGAGGAAGGGCTACCGCCCTTGCCGTCAATGAACCTGCGTTTGCTGCGTAACCCCCTGATGGCCTCACCGATCACCGATTGCCTGGCGGAGTACATCCTCGAAGGCTTCAGACTTTAAAGGTCAGCATTACCGCACACAGCACCAGGAAGCCGCAGAACAGGCCGCGCAACAGCCTTTCCGGCAGGGCGTGGGCGACTTTCACGCCCCAACTGATACTGAGCAGGCCACCGACAGCCAGGGGGATGCCGATCAGCCAGTCCACTTCGTGGTGCCAGGCATAGGTGACCAGGGTCACCCCGGTACTGGGCAGGGCCAAGGCCAGGGACAAGCCCTGGGCGACCACCTGGGTGGTGCCGAACACACTGGTCAGTACCGGCGTGGCCACCACCGCGCCGCCCACCCCAAACAAACCGCCCATGGAACCGGACGCCGCGCCCAACACGCCAAGCCAGGGCCAGGAATAACGCATGTGTGCCGTCGGCGGTGCATTGCGCGTGAACATGCGCAGCAGGTTGTAAGCCGAAAGCGTCAGCAGGAACACGATAAAGCCGATGCGCATGGCGCCTGCATCCAGCCCCACGGCCCAGATCGAGCCGAGCCAGGCAAAGCTGAAGCCCATGATGCCCAACGGCAGGGCGTGGCGCAGTTCGATGCGATTGCGCTGGTGGTAACGCCACAGGGCCAGCATCACGTTCGGCACCACCATCACCAGCGCCGTGCCTTGGGCAAGTTGTTGGTCCAGGCCGAACCATACGCCGAGGACCGGGATCGCAATCAGCCCACCGCCGATACCAAACAGGCCACCGACCGTGCCGAGGGCCACGCCCAATACCAGATACACCGCTAAATCCAACACCGCTCGCTACTCCACATTCCCAGGCCCTGCATGCTACGCAGTCGACCCTGGCGCGGAAACGCACAGCAACGCACAATGGCTGTGCCAATCTCGCATAAGCGCGCATCGATGAATCCCAACACGCTGACCGATCAACTGAGCCTGTTTCTCGATGTACTGGAAACCGGCAGCTTTTCTGCCGCAGCCCGTCGCCATCCGCTGACCCCTTCGGCGGTGGCGCGGCGCATCGACAGCCTGGAAAGCTCCGTGGGCAGCCGCCTGTTCCAGCGCAGCACTCACGCGGTGGTGCCGACCCCGGCGGGCCTGGCCTTCGCCGAGCGGGCACGACGGATTGTCAGCGAGCTGCAACTGGCGCGGGCGGAAGCGGTCTCCTTGAGCCATGCGCCCGAGGGCTTGATCCGCGTGGACGCACCGGCAGCGTTTGGGCGACGGCATCTGGCGCCCGTGATCGCCGACTTTCTGAATGTGTACCCGGGGCTGGATGTGCACCTGCATCTGATCGACAGCTTTGTCGATATGCAGGGCGCGCACTTGGGCAAGGTCGACCTGGTGCTGCGCGCCGGGCATATCGTCGATACCCGGCTGATCGCCACGCCCCTGGCCAGTATCGTGCGCATCGCCTGCGCCAGTCCGGCCTACCTGAAAAGCCGTGGCACCCCGGCCCACCCTCGCGAATTGAGCGAGCATGACGGCCTGGACTGGGACGGCCTGGCGCCGATGTTCGCGTGGCGCTTCGAGTTGGACGGGCGACGTGCAACATATCGCCCGCGGCGCATCCGCATGAGCGCAAACAACGCTGAAGCGCTGTTATCGGGCGCTCTCGCCGGGCTGGGGATCGCCCACCTCCCCACCTGGCTGGCCAGTGAGTACCTGGTGCGCGGCGAGTTACTGCCGCTGTTTTGCCAAGACGGCCTGCCCACCCCGGAGACCACCGGGATCTATGCACTGCGCCTGGAACAGCAGCCCAATGCGCGCAGCCGGTTGCTGCTGGAATACCTCAAGTCCCGATTCAGCCCCGTGCCGCCTTGGGATCTGGCACTGCAAAGCGGACTGGTCTGACCACCCGCACAGAATTATCTGGCGCATTAAAGATTTGCCCGCTAGATTCCAGGCAGACACGCTTTTTTGAGGCACCACCATGAGCAAAAATCCCGCCCCGTGCGAATCCCTGTTGCTGGACAACCAACTGTGTTTCGCCCTGCACTCCACGTCGCTGCTGATGACCAAGGTCTACAAACCGCTGCTGCAAGCCCTCGGCCTGACCTACCCGCAGTATCTGGCCATGATGGTGCTGTGGGAAGAAGATGGTTTGACCGTCGGAGAAATCAGCAGCCGCCTGCTGACCGACCCGGGCTCCCTGACGCCCCTGCTCAAGCGCCTGGAAGCCGAAGGCCTGCTCAGCCGCACCCGCAGCCGTGAAGATGAGCGCGTGGTGGTGGTGGAACTGACCGGCGCCGGGCGTGCCTTGCAGGAAAAGGCCATGGGCATTCCACAGTGCATTCTCGGCGCCAGCGGTTTGGAGCTGGACCAATTGCGCAAGCTGCAGGCTGACTTGCTTGCGTTGCGGGGCAACCTGCAGAACGCGATCTGAACACGGCAAAACACTCAACCTGTGGGAGGGGGCTTGCTCCCGATGACGGTTTATCAGTCGACGAATCTTTTGACTGAAACACCGCTATCGGGAGCAAGCCTCCTCCCACACTGGTTTGCAGCGGCTGAAAAAATATTTATACATTTATCTTGCGCGCTAAACATTAGCGCTATACATTTACCTCACCAACTACTTAGTGCGCAAAACTTTAGCACTAAAACCAAGAGGACGACACCATGCAAACGCTCTATACCGCAGTAGCCACCGCCACCGGCGGCCGTGATGGTCGCGCTGTTTCCAGCGACAATATCCTCGACGTCAAACTCTCCACTCCCAAGGAATTGGGCGGCGCCGGCGGCCAGGCCACCAATCCGGAACAACTGTTTGCCGCCGGTTACTCGGCCTGCTTTATCGGCGCCCTGAAATTCGTCGCCAGCCAGACCAAACGCAAAATCCCGGATGATGCCTCGATCACTGCCCACGTCGGCATCGGCCAGATCCCTGGCGGTTTCGGCCTGGATATCGACCTGCATGTCAGCCTGCCAGGCCTGGCCGAGGACGATGCGCAAAGCCTGGTCGACGCCGCGCACCAAGTCTGCCCGTACTCCAACGCCACCCGTGGCAACGTCGATGTGCGCCTGCACGTAACCGTCTAACCACTGCCGCTGTCACTGGAGAAGAACATGAACACATTTGCCAACGTGCTGACCGGCAGCCTGCTCGCCCTGTCCGTCACTCACGCGTTTGCCGCCAATGGCGACGTTGAACACAGTACCCAGGCCTTCCTGGATGCGTTGAACGCCGGCACCGGCAAACCGATGGAACAACTGACACCCACGCAAGCCCGTGCCGTGCTGACGGGGGCCCAGGCCGGTGTGAAGTTGACCCTGCCCAAGGCGGACGTGAGCCAGAAGACCATTCAGGTCGATGGCCAGCCGCTGGACCTGACCATCGTGCGGCCAGCCGGGGTCAAGGGCACATTGCCGGTGTTCATGTTCTTCCACGGTGGCGGCTGGGTGTTGGGGGATTACCCGACCCACGAGCGCCTGGTGCGCGATCTGGTGGCGGGTTCGGGGGCCGTGGCGGTCTTCGTCAACTACACGCCTTCACCGGAAGCCCGCTATCCGGTGGCGATCAACCAGGCCTACGGCGCAACCAAGTGGGTCGCCGAGCATGGCAAGGACATCAACGTCGACGGCAAACGCCTGGCGGTCGCGGGCAATAGTGTCGGCGGCAATATGGCAGCTGTCGTCAGCCTGATGGCCAAGGACAAGGGCACACCTGCGATCAAGTTCCAACTGCTGTTATGGCCGGTGACCGGTGCCAACTTCGAGACGGCGTCCTACAACCAGTACGCCGAAGGGCACTTCCTCACCAGGAACATGATGAAGTGGTTCTGGGACAACTACACCACCGACGCCAATCAGCGCGCCGAGATCTACGCCTCGCCGCTGCGGGCGACCGCGGATCAGCTCAAGGGCTTGCCGCCCGCGCTGATTCAGACCGCCGGTGCCGACGTGTTGCGTGACGAAGGCGAAGCCTATGCGCGCAAGCTGGACCAGGCCGGGGTTCCAGTGACCGCCGTGCGCTATAACGGCATGATCCACGACTACGGCTTGCTCAATGTGGTCAGCCAGGTACCAGCGGTGCGTTCGGCCTTGCTGCAGGCATCCGACGAGCTCAAGCAACACCTGAAGTAAAAAAGCAGCGCCCACGAAAAAGCCCGACGCTAGGTCGGGCTTTTTTCGTATCGGCGGGGCCGGAATTACTTCTTGGCGCGACCTTTGTACGAACCACCTTCGCGGGTGTCGATCTCGATCAGGTCGTCGATTTCGATGAAATCGGCTACTTGCAGTTCGGTACCGTTGCTCAGCTTGGCAGGCTTCATTACTTTGCCCGAAGTGTCACCGCGAGCGGAACCTTCGGTGTAGGCAACCTTACGCACGATAGTGGTCGGCAGCTCTACGGAAACCAGGCGCTCTTCGAAGAAAATAGCTTCGCAGACGTCTTCCATGCCTTCTTCGATGAACGGCAGAACGGCTTCGATATCTTCAGCGTTCAGCTCGTACATGGTGTAGTCGGTGGTGTCCATGAACGTGTAGGTGTCGCCGCTGATGAAGGACAGGGTCGCTTCCTTGCGGTCGAGGATCACGTCGTCCAGTTTGTCATCGGCGCTGTAGACGATCTCGGTCTTGTAACCGGTCAGCAGGTTCTTCAGCTTGGTCTTCATGATTGCGCTGTTACGACCAGACTTGGTGAACTCAGCTTTCTGAACCAGCCAAGGGTCGTTTTCGAGACGGATCACTGTACCGGGTTTCAGTTCTTTACCAGTTTTCATTGCGTATATCCGAAATTTGGATGGGATTACAAAAATCAAGGTCGCGTATCATATCCAACTTTCATAAAACTGTACCAGCGCCGTCGCAAGATCGGCCTGCAAGCCTTGTTCCAGACACCACGTCTGCGCGTGCTGGCTTAACTCAGGCCAGTGCGCCAGCAGCATTTTCCACGCTTGTGCCATATCGCCATCAGTGTTCCAGGCTTGCCAGAGCTCGACCAGGGCAGCCTTTGCGGCCGGTGACAGGGCGGCGGTGTACAGGTCCAGGAAGGCGTCGAGCTTGTCCAGGTGGATGTCTTCGTCCTGGCGATAGATGTGCCACAGCAGCGGCCGCCCGGCCCATTGGGCGCGCACGAACGAGTCTTCGCCGCGCACGGCGTTGAAGTCACAACACCACAGCAGGCGGTCATATTGCTCCTGGCGCACAAACGGCAGCACCTGCACGGTCAGGGCGTTGCGTTGATGGACGTCCCCCACCGCCAGGCCTTCGACACCGAGCCAATGCTGTACATCACCGAGGATGCGCCCTTCCGGCACCAAGAGATGAGTGGTGTGCCCGTCGGTCGAAAGTGCATCCAGCCAACTGGCCAGCCCGGCGTTTTCGTAGGCGAACAACGAGATCAGCCGCGCACCCGGTGCCGGAAACACACCCAAGTCTTGCAGGAATTGCCGCTGTGCAGCGGCATCCTGCTGAAACGCCTGACGCTGTTCCAGCAACCCGGCCTCGCGTAACAACCCGCCCGTACCGGGTCGGAACCCTGGGAAAAAGAAGTACTTCTGCACGCCCTTGAACTTCACCGACGGCAACCGATGGCACCCCACTACCCAGTCTTCGGCACTGAGGTAATCCAGGTTCATCCACAACGGCGTGCGTTCACGCGCGGCCATGGCTTCCATGTAGTCAGGCGGCAACTGGCAGGCGAAGGCGGCGATCACCACATCGGCTGCCGGTGCGCTCGACCACACGGCCGGCCAATGGCGCACATCGACACCCTCTTGCCATTGCTGGTCCAGGCGCACATCAATCTCGGGGCACATACGCTCGAAGGCGCGCAGGTCGTCGACCCACAAGCGCACCTCGCAGCCCTGCTCCGCCACCAATTGCCGGGCCAGGCGCCAGGTCACGCCGATGTCGCCATAGTTATCGACGACGCTGCAAAAAATATCCCAGCGGGCTTTCATTCCGCGCTCCAACGCTCAAAGGCTCGATTGTCCGCATAAATGCGCCAATGCAGAAGGCTTGATCGCGATTATTCTGCACAGTGGCTGTGCGACAATCGCCGCCATGCCGTTAATGCCTGCCAGGAGGCCATCATGTCCGATCGCTCGTTGTCGCTGCCCAAGCTCACGCTCGCCATTGCCCTGGGGGTGTGGCTGGGATTTATCGCCATTGCGCTGACCAGTTGGCTGGCGTCGCGCTACCTGTTCCCGCAAAGCCTGGCGCCTGTAGCCCAGGCCGTTGAGCAACTGGGTAAACCCGCACCGGTTGCGCCGGAGCCGCCGAACCGTATGTTCGAGCAATATCAACAGAACCTGCAGAAGCATGAACAACAGCAGGCCCTGGACCAGGCCCGCAATAACGCACGCAACCTGTCCAACCCAAAATGCCAGTTCTGGCTGCAGCAGGACCAGAACGCACCGAATGAAAAGACCCGGGCCAATGTCCTGCAATTCTGCGATTGATGACCATGAATAAACACGCCGTTCACCAGCTGATCCTGGAAAAACTCACCGTCGACCTCGACATCGCCCAGCGCGCCGCGCAGACCGCCTACGAAACCGCGACCCACGAAGAAAATATCGCCGAAAACAAATACGACACCCTCGGGCTGGAGGCGTCTTACCTGGCAGCCGGGCAAGCCAGGCGCGTCGAGGAAATCAAGCAGGCGCTGGCGCTATGCCAGAACCTGCCACTGCGTGCGTACGATGATCAACGTGGCATAGAAGTCGGCACATTGCTGGGCCTGGAAGACGAGAACGGCCGCCAGCAGTGGCTGTTCCTGGCACCGGATGCGGCGGGTTTGAAGGTGGACGTGGTCGGGCAACCGGTGACCGTCATCACCCCGCGTTCACCCTTGGGCAAAAGCCTGCTGGGCAAGTTCGAAGGTGATGAGGTGGAGATCCTGGTGGCAGGCGCCCGGCAACACTTTACGGTTACCGAGGCCAAATAACGCCCTTAATGGACGGGCAATTCCACGCCGTCGAACAGCTCTTCCAGTTCCTGCTTGTTGTGGCACTGGATTGCCTTGGCCATGACTTCGCGGGTCAGGTGCGGGGCGAACTTCTCGATGAAGTCGCACATGAAGCCCCGCAGGAAGGTGCCACGGCGGAAGCCGATCTTGGTCACACTGGACTCGAACAGCTCGCTGGCATCCAGCACCACCAGGTCTTTATCGAGGTTGGTATCGACGGCCATCTTGGCGACGATGCCCACGCCCAGGCCCAGGCGCACATAGGTCTTGATGACGTCGGCGTCGGCGGCGGTGAACACCACTTTCGGCGTCAGGCCACGATGGCTGAAGGCTTCGTCGAGCTTGGAGCGGCCGGTGAAACCGAAGACGTAGGTGACGATCGGGTATTCGGCCAGGGCTTCCAGGGTCAGCTTCGGCAACTTGGCCAATGGGTGGCCCTGGGGCACGACGACGCAACGGTTCCAGCGGTAGCACGGCATCATCACCAGGTCACCGAACAGCTCCAGGGCTTCGGTGGCGATGGCGAAATCGACGGTGCCGTCGGCGGCCATCTCGGCGATCTGCATCGGCGAGCCTTGATGCATGTGCAGCGCCACGTCCGGGTATTGCTTGATGAAATCGCGGATCACCGGCGGCAATGCGTAACGCGCCTGGGTGTGGGTCGTGGCAATCGACAAGGTGCCTTTCTTCTCGTTGGAGAATTCCTGGGCGATCTGCTTGATGCTCTCGACTTTGCGCAGGATCTCGCCGGCGGTGGTGATGATGCGTTCACCGGCCGGGGTGACACGGGTGAGGTGCTTGCCGCTGCGCGCGAACACTTCGACGCCCAGCTCGTCTTCGAGCAGGCGGATCTGCTTGCTGATACCGGGTTGGGAGGTGTAAAGGCTTTGAGCGGTAGCGGAAACGTTGAGGTCGTGGTGCGCCACTTCCCAGATGTAGCGCAGTTGTTGAAGCTTCATATGTGTCCCTCAAAGCAGATAGACGCCACGGGTATCAGCGACGGTATATAACTATATTAAAGGTTTTACGGATAAATCTAGAACTTTTTATCGTTTTTTACCCGTCACACGTCATCACTGCGTCGACGCTGTAACGCAGGCACCAGGTAAACCGGCACGCTAGACAACTGCAGCACCCGTGCGGCGGTGCGCCCAAGCGGTGTGGCGGCCGCCGTGGCATGGCTGTGGCTACCGACGATCAACAGGTCGACGGACAATTTGCGCAACTGCTCGAGTATCACTTCGCAGGGGTCGCCCTGAATCACCCGTACCGAGCGAATCAGTTCAAGATCCTGGCCCTCATCCCCCAATTCTTCGCGAAAACTGTCCAGCACCCGTTGCTCGATGGTCGCCATGACAGTACTCAGCCCCTGGCTCTGCCATTCACTCAAGGCCTTCTCATCAAGGTAGCTCTGCAACACCGATTCGGCGAACAACCCGATGGGCTCGACCACATGAATCACATCCAGGTCAGCCTTGAACGTTCGTGCCAGCGCCAGTGCATGTTGCATCACATACGGCGCATACAGACCGAGGTCCGTGGCGTACAGCATCGAACGAATCATAAAACCTCCCGGACGGCCAGGATGGAGGAGATTGAATGAGCTTAGCAGCGCGCCTAGGTCTCGGCCTGAATCCTCACCTCGTTACTGATGCCATGGGGCACATGCCCGGTGGCCACCACCTCCCTGGCTTTCTCGCAGTGACCGGCCTGGTCATCGAAAAACACATCCGCGGCAAACGCCTCCAGGAAGGCGGACTTTTCCAGGCCGCCGAGAAACAGTGACTCATCCAGGCGGATGTCCCACTCACGCAAGGTCCGGATCACCCGCTCGTGGGAAGGCGCCGAACGGGCGGTGACCAAGGCTGTGCGGATCGGGCAGGCCTCGTCTGGAAACTCACGCTGCAACAAGTTGAGTGCCGCCAGGAAACCCTTGAAGGGGCCACCGTGCAAAGGCTGGCGTGCCGACTCGCGCTCGCTGGCCTGGAACGCCTCCAGCCCACCGGCCTGGTACACGCGCTCCGACTCATCGGAGAACAGCACCGCGTCACCGTCGAAGGCGATCCGCAGCTCTTCGCTGGACGCCCGGCGCGGACCGCCCGACAGAATCGTCGCGGCGGCAAAGCCGGCATCGAGGGCGCCGCGTACATCTTCAGCATGGGTGGACAGAAACAGGTGACAGCCAAACGCTGCCAAATAAGGATAAGGACTACGCCCACCGACAAAGGCTGCGCGGGAAATATCCAGGCCGTAATGCTGGATGGAATTGAACACGCGCAAGCCGGTGTCGGCACTGTTGCGCGACACCAGCACCACCTCGACCCGAGCACGGCCCAGGCTGGCATTGAGGCTCAGCAGCTTCTTGACCAGCGGAAAGGCGTCACCGGGCTCGAGGATCTCTTCCTCGTGTTCGATCTGGTATTTACGGTAGGCCTCCACCCCTTGGGCAAGGTAGACCTTGTGGCTGTCGCTCAGGTCGAACAGGGCCCGCGAGGAAATCGCCAGCACCAGTTTGTCGCCCAATCCCTTTGCCATGGTACGTCCCCCGAATCAGCGGTTATGCCGATCAATAAAGCTCAAGGCCTGGTACAGCGCCTGCATTCGTGGCAATTCGCAACCTGCGGCCTTGGCGGCAGCGAGCGGTCGCCCATAGATCGCCGCCAGTTCCAGCGGGCGTTTATGTATATGGTCGTGGTACATGCTGGGCAGGTAATCGTCCATGGTTTCCGTCATGGCGAACATCTGCTCGGCGTAACTGCCGGGGATTTCATGACCACAGGCATGGGCGCCCTGCACCACTTCGGCCATCAGCGCCTGGATCAGCTCGCGGCTGGATTCGTCCGCCATCATTGCCGTGGTACCCGTTCCCAACAGTACGGAGAGGCCATTGTAAGGCACGTTCCACACCAGCTTGTGCCAGCGGGCCTGATGCACATTGGCCATGGCCTGGGACTCGATGCCGGCCTTATGAAACAACGCGGCACCGGCTTCGACAATAGCCTTCTGACGGGCCTCATCGTTGGCGGCCGTGCCGCTGTGGTAGCCCAGGTTGACCCGGCCCAACGCCTGATGCTCGACGACGCCAGGCGCGGAACGGTGTACGCCGATGTAGCACAGCCCGCCCAGTAGATGCAGGGATGGCGGCAGGTGTTCACGCAGACTGTCTTCGACATCCAGGCCGTTTTGCAGCAACACCACCTTGGCGTCCGGCGCCGCGACCTGGGCGAGGGTCGGGGCCAGCTCGACATTGCCGGTGGACTTGGTGCCCACCAGCAACCAATCGCACGGCGGCATGTCGGCGGCATGGGCGTAGGCCTGCACCGGGCGCAGTTGCAGGTTGCCATGCACACGGCTATTGACGCGCAGGCCGTGCTCGCTGACCGCCGCGTATTCGCTGCGCAGCAGGAAGTGCACGTCGAAGCCAGCACGTGCCAGCATCACTCCATAGAAACCACCGATAGCGCCGGTGCCGATAATGCCGATACGTGGCGACTGTACTGTCATGGCAGTTCCTCCGGAGTGCGGCTAAGTGCTTGGTCAATGGTTTCGGTCAGGTCAGAAAGCGTAAGACGTGTCTGTATTTGCCCGAGGAACTGACCCTCGCACACCACGAACAACGCCGGCAAATGAAAGATCTGGTAGCGTTCGACCGCACCGCCATTGTGCCCGGCATCCACCCAGCACACGCGGTCCACCGGCAAACGCCAGCCCGGCAACTGCTGGCGTGCCCAACGGCAGCTGGAACACCCCACGCTGGTGAACACCACCAGCGAAATACCTGGCAATCCCAGCAATTGCTGGTCAATATCCAGGTCGGTCAATTCCAGTTCCTTCACTATACTGCTGCCACCGCCGTCAACTGGACGGTGCTCGGAGTCCGTGTACATGGGTCGTTTTTTACCTCACCCTGATGATGTCGCTGTCGAGTTAATCCAACGCCCCTCTCCCGCCATCCCCCGCCAACGCCTGCACACTATCGGACTGGGCGGCGTTGCCTGCAATTGGCCCCGCCCATGGCGCCAGGGCACGGCCGTTGACCTGCACATTCCCTCCCTGGGCGCCACGGCCCGCTATCCGGGGTATGTGGCGTGGTGTCGCAAGGTGGAAAACGGCTACCGCGTGGGCATTTCGTTTACCGATGAACATGCGTTGTTCGGTGCGCGAATGGGTGAACAAGCATGCCGGATAGACCGCTACTGCCGCCAGCACGAAGATGCCGAGCCCACCCCGCAGCAACTCGAAGCCCTGGCCCGTGAGTGGGTGGCGCGCCATGCCGGCGAGTTCGCCCACGAGACGTTTGTGCGGCCAGCGCTGGATTAAAGCGGGCTTTGCCCATTGTCGCGGGCCCGTGTTACGCGCTAAGGTTCCTCCCCCCTGCATTCAAATCATGCTGTGCCCGCCGCACGGGGATGGCTGGCGGCCGGCACCCGTGACCCTGGCGAGTAACACGATGGCTGATTTACCGATCAATGACCTAAACGTCGAATCCAACGAGACCCTGATCACACCCGATCAGCTCAAGCGCGAAATCCCTCTGAGCGACGCTGCCCTGCAGACCGTCACCAAGGGCCGCGAAGTCATCCGTGACATTCTCGATGGCACCGACCACCGCCTCTTCGTCGTGATCGGGCCTTGCTCGATCCACGACCTCAAGGCTGCCCACGAATACGCCGAGCGCCTCAAAGTGCTGGCGGCGGAAGTGTCCGACACCTTGTACCTGGTGATGCGCGTGTATTTCGAGAAGCCGCGTACCACCGTGGGCTGGAAAGGCTTGATCAACGACCCGTACCTGGACGACTCGTTCAAGATCCAGGACGGTTTGCACATCGGTCGCAAATTGCTGCTGGACCTGGCCGAAATGGGCCTGCCCACCGCCACCGAAGCCCTCGACCCGATCTCCCCGCAGTACCTGCAGGACCTGATCAGCTGGTCGGCCATCGGCGCGCGCACCACCGAGTCGCAGACCCACCGCGAAATGGCATCCGGCCTGTCTTCGGCCGTAGGCTTCAAGAACGGCACCGACGGCGGCCTGACCGTGGCGATCAACGCGCTGCAATCGGTCTCCAGCCCTCACCGTTTCCTGGGTATCAACCAGGAAGGCGGCGTCTCCATCGTCACCACCAAGGGCAATGCCTACGGTCACGTGGTGTTGCGCGGCGGCAATGGCAAGCCCAACTATGACTCGGTCAGCGTGGCGCTCTGCGAGCAGGCGCTGAACAAGGCCAGGATCAAGCCGAACATCATGGTCGACTGCAGCCACGCCAACTCCAACAAGGACCCGGCCCTGCAGCCGCTGGTGATGGAAAACGTCGCCAACCAGATCCTCGAAGGCAACCAGTCGATTATCGGCCTGATGGTCGAGAGCCACCTGAACTGGGGCTGCCAGGCGATTCCAAAGGACCTGGCCGACTTGCAGTACGGCGTATCGATCACCGATGCCTGCATCGACTGGTCCGCCACCGAGAACACCCTGCGCAGCATGCACGCCAAGCTCAAGGACGTATTGCCGAAACGCAAACGCAGCTGAACCTGTATCTGAAGGGTGCGCACACAAAAACGCCGGGCTGAGCCCGGCGTTTTTCATGCTGCATTTTATGTTGTGCGTTATAGCTTCGCGGCATGGCGCTGGTGGCGCTCCATGTAGCGTTCGACATAGGAACACGACGGGATCACCGTGTAGCCTTGCTCTTCGGCAAACTTCAACGCTTCCTCGGTCAACGCGGCAGCAATGCCACGGCCGCGCAGTGCGTTGGGCACGAAGGTCCGATAGATGTCCAGGGTCTGCTTCCCGAGGTCCATATAGGTCAGATAGGCACGATGACCGTCCACATTGGTCTCGAACTGATGACCAGCCTGGTCATGGTGGATGGACAACGCCTCGCTCATCACTACTCCTCGCGGGTCTTGGATTCTGACCCCTACCTTACCGATGTTTTTCCGGCGAAGGAACATCTACGCCACCCCGTGCCGGTTTCGACAACGAGAAAACCTTGAGCGCTCACAACCAGCACGTAGGGAATAGTAGGCAGCAATCCTGTAATTGCTCAAGGCGTGCCCGTCATCCCTGCCGCTGGTGGATATAGAAAGGGCCTCGATCAACCGGTGACCGAAAGCCTGAACATTGCCGGCAGTTGAACCTTGAGACGAACAGGCGCTCTTAAAGTCACCTCTACATGCGTAAAAGATGCTCGGGCAAGCATCCTCAAGCCTAACCAAAGTGTCGGCGTGGATATATAAATTTTCATCTGGTTGCCAGGCCCGGCACATGCGGGCCGGCCCTTTCAGCCTGGATCCAATTTTCATCCGAATGAAAAAAACTGGACAGTTTTTATACAAACCTCAAAAAGGTTAGCCAAAATAGATTCGGTACAAGAATTTTTTTTGCTTCTTGCGCTACGTCAGTTTACTTACTACAAGTAATGGGTAGTATGTACGCCGGCTATTAGCTCACTCTGAGAAAGTAGCCATTTAATAGAAAGTCCTTGAAGGGGAACACGATGAACAACGTTCTGAAATTCTCTGCTCTGGCTCTGGCCGCAGTTCTGGCTACCGGTTGCAGCAGCGTCTCCAAAGAAACCGAAGCTCGTCTGACTGCAACTGAAGACGCAGCAGCTCGCTCCCAGGCCCGTGCAGACGAAGCCTACCGTAAAGCTGATGAAGCTCTGGCTGCTGCTCAAAAAGCACAACAGACTGCTGACGAAGCTAACGAGCGCGCTCTGCGTATGCTTGAAAAAGCTAGCCGCAAGTAATAATCCCTCGGGATTGTTATCAAGCCGATCCATTCTTGGATCGGCTTTTTATTGCCTGCGATTCGGACCAGAACCCCGCGCAATAAAAAGCCCGCCGCAGCGCAAGGCCGTGGCGGGCTCAGCAGCGGACCGGACGCTTATTGCTGCAGGTCGATCGGCGCGCTGGAAGCTATCGGTGCAGCACCTGGCACACCGATCTCGGTGGGCAGGCCATCTTCGGCCGCGACCACATCACGCACCTGATCCCAGTTCACCCGCAAGTTATTGGCCAGGTCTTCACGCTTGAGCAAGGCGTTGATCACTGCCGTGTGCTTGTCGACCACCGACGGCGTGCCATCGTCGTTCAAGGGCGTATGCGCCTCGAGGTAGACCTTGCCGCCGCTGCTGCCGAACTTGTAGGCATCGTTGATGATGCGCACCGACGTCCCCACCGGGACCATGCCGGCCATTTCCAGCACGTTGTTGTTGAACATGCGGAAGCAGCCGTGGCTGGTACGGGTGCCGATGCCGAACTTCATGTTGGAACCGTGGATGAGGTAACCCGGCGTTCCCAGGGTGAACTTGAACGGCCCCAGGGGATTGTCCGGGCCGGCCGGCACCACATTGGGCAACGGGTCGCCGTTGGCGGCGTGCTCGGCCTTGATCGAGGCCGGCGGCGTCCAGGTCGGGTTCGGCGTCTTGGCGATGATGCTGGTGTGCGCAATGGGCGAGCCCCAGCCTTCACGGCCAATCCCAAGCGGGAAGGTGTAGACCACGTCCTGCCCCTTGGGGAAGTAGTAGAGCCGGTATTCCGCCAGGTTGATCACAATGCCCTCACGGGGCCCCGGCGGCAGGATGAAGCGCGTCGGCAGGACGATCTCGGTCCCCGCCCCCGGCAACCAGGCATCGACGCCCGGATTGGCCGCGACCATTTCCGAATAGCCCAGGTCGTAGGTGGTACCCAGGTCGGCAAAGGTGTCTTCGTACTTGGCCTTGATCACCTGGACCTGCCCGACGATGTCTTCGCCGGGTGGAGGCAGGGGCAACTGCAAGGCGGCGGCAGGACCGGCCGCACACAAGGCAGCAAGAGACAGGCAGCAGGTGACGACGGAAAGGCGCGACAACATCCGGAAAATCCTTCGCAGAACGACGGGTAGGTAAAAATCGATTGTATACGTGAAGCGGACTTCTAGCTGCCCCCTACAACTCGAAACGCAACTCGGGCCAGATTGGCGGCGTGCCACGCTTCTGCGACTCCAGGATCGCCCGGCACAAAGGGCACAGGCGCTGGTCCTGGAAAATCGAACGGTCGACCAGGGACCAACGCGGCTGCGCCGGCAATAACGTACCGCACAGGGTGCGGTCGATGGAGCCGCCCAGTTCCAATTGACGCGTCACCAGATGCACCCGCACTTCCTGGCAGGCGAACAGATCCAGCTGCTCGTCCGGCTCGATCAGTTGGTAGTTAAACAGGGACCAGGCAGGACGCGACATCGGGGGCTCCAGATCGGGGGGGCGCCACCTTAGCCGAAAGCCTGCCGGTAGAAAAGCGTCATAGCAGCGGTTTTAGCGTCGGCCAGACATTTTCCAGCAATTTGCCCTGGGCGCCGACAGCCGGGTGCAGTCCATCAGCCTGCATCAACGCCGGGTTGCCACCGATACCCTCCAGGAAAAATGGCACCAACGGCACCTTTTTGGCCGTTGCGACGTCATTGAATACCTTGGCGAATGCATCGACATAGCGCTTCCCGTAATTGGGCGGAATCTGCATGCCCAGCAACAGTACCTTCGCACCGCTGGCCTGGGACTGCTCGATCATCGACGCAAGATTTTGTTGCAATTGCGCCGGCGGCTGCCCGCGCAAGCCGTCGTTACCACCCAATTCGATTACCACCACGTCCGGCTTATGCGCTGCGAGCGCCGCCGGCAGGCGCGCGAGGCCTCCGGCACTGGTGTCGCCGCTGATGGAGGCATTGACCACTTTATCGTCGAAACCTTCCTTCTTGAGCCGTTGCTGCAGCAATGCGACCCACCCTTTGCTGGTATCCAGGCCGAAACCGGCACTGATACTATCGCCAACGATCAGGACTGTACCCGCCGCTGCGTTCTGGGCCATGCACATCAAGGCCAGGCCAGCACTCAAAAACCACATTCGCATCGGATTCTCCATGGGCGCAAGCATTCTCACCGCGCGGAACCTCAGCAAAGTGGTTCCCAGCGCGGAAGGTGAACTGACTATCCTGCACGAACTGAGCCTGGAACTGAACAAGGGCGATAGCCTGGCTATCGTCGGCAGCTCCGGCTCCGGTAAATCCACCCTCCTCGGCCTGCTCGCCGGCCTCGACCTGCCCAGCAGCGGTGAAGTCACCCTCGCCGGCCAGGCGCTCAGCACCCTCGACGAAGACCAGCGCGCACGCATCCGTGCCGAACACGTAGGCTTTGTGTTCCAGTCGTTTCAACTGCTCGACAGCCTCAATGCGCTGGAGAACGTCATGCTGCCGCTGGAGCTGGATGGCCGCAAGGACGCCCGCGAACGCGCCAGACACCTGCTGGAGCGCGTGGGCCTCGGCCAGCGCCTGACCCATTCCCCACGCCAGCTTTCCGGGGGCGAACAGCAACGGGTGGCGATTGCCCGCGCCTTTGCCGCCGAACCGGACGTGCTGTTTGCCGATGAGCCCACCGGCAACCTCGACAGCCACACCGGCGAGCGCATCAGCGACCTGCTGTTCGAGCTCAATAAAGAAAGCGGCACGACCCTGGTGCTGGTGACCCATGACGAGCGCCTGGCTCATCGTTGCCGACGCCTGATCCGCCTTGAAGCCGGCCTGATGGTCGCCCCCCTGGAGCCTTGATGGCACGTTTGCCGCTGTTGCGCCTGTTCAGCCTTGCCCTGCGCCAATTACTGCGCGATGCCCGCGCCGGCGAATTGCGTGTGTTGTTCTTCGCCCTGTTGGTGGCCGTGGCCGCCAGTACCGCCATCGGTTATTTCGGCGCCCGCCTCAACGGCGCCATGCTGTTGCGCGCCACGGAGTTCCTCGGCGCCGACCTGGTACTCGAAGGCAGCTCACCGGCCCGCCCCGAACAAATCAGATCCGGGACCGAACTGGGCCTGGATCACGCCCGTGTGGTTGAGTTTTCCAGCGTCATTGCCACCGATAATGGTATCCAGCTCTCCAGCATCAAGGCGGTCAACGAGCAGTATCCGCTACGCGGTCAACTCAAGAGCGCAGCAGCCCCCTTTGGGGACGAAACCCCGGGCGGCGGGCCGAAACCCGGTGAAGCCTGGGTCGAGTCGCGGCTGCTGACGGCACTGGACCTGAACGTCGGCGACACTATCGATGTGGGTATGAAGACCTTGCGCCTGGCACGCGTACTGACCTACGAGCCGGATCGCGCCGGCAACTTCTATAGCCTGACGCCCAGGGTGATGATCAACCTGGCGGACCTGGACGCCACCGGCGTAGTCCAGCCAGGCAGTCGCGTCAGCTACCGCGAGTTGTGGCGTGGCCCGCAGGCCAGCACCGCGCTGCAAACCTATCGTGACCTGATCAAGCCGGGGCTCGCTGCCAACCAGCGTCTTCAGGATTCACGGGACGGCAACCAGCAGATCGGCGGCGCCCTGGGCAAAGCCGAGCGCTACCTGAACATGGCCAGCCTGGTGGCCGTGCTGTTGGCCGGCGTCGCCGTGGCCCTGTCGGCCAACCGCTTTGCCACCCGCCGTTTCGACGCCAGTGCGTTGCTACGTTGCCTTGGGTTATCGCGACTCGAGGCCATGTTGCTGTTCAGCCTGCAATTGAGCGTACTGGGGTTGCTGGCGAGCCTGGCCGGCGCCCTGCTCGGTTGGCTGGCACAGTTTGGCCTGTTCTATTTCCTGCACGACCTGTTGCCGGCGGATGTTCCGCCTGGTGGACTGTTGCCGGCCATTGCCGGGATCGGCACCGGGCTGGTTGCTCTCGCGGGATTCGCGCTGCCACCGTTGGCCGCCCTCGGTCGCGTGCCGCCGCTGCGAGTGCTGAGGCGCGACCTGCTGCCTATCCCGTCCAGCACCTGGATGGTCTACGGCGCCGCGTTGTTCGCCCTGGGCCTGATCATGTGGCGCCTGAGCCTCGACCTGGTGCTGACCTTCGCCCTGCTGGGCGGCGGCGTGGTTGCCGCGCTGGTTCTGGGGGGCTTGCTTCTGCTGCTGTTGCAAAGCCTGCGACGCCTGTTGGCCCGGGCCTCCCTGCCGTGGCGCCTGGGCCTGGGCCAATTGCTGCGCCACCCGCTGGCGGCGGCGGGCCAGTCCCTGGCATTCGGCCTGATCCTGTTGTCCATGGGCTTGATCGCCCTGCTGCGTGGCGAATTGCTGGACACCTGGCAAAACCAGCTGCCCAAGGACGCCCCCAACTATTTCGCCTTGAATATCCTGCCGGCCGATAAGGACGCCTTTGGTGCCCGCCTGCTGGAAGTGCAGGCGCAATCCGCGCCGCTGTACCCGGTCGTGCCAGGTCGGTTGATCAGTATCAATGGCGAGCCGGTACAGGAAATAGTCAGCAAGGACTCCAGCGGTGACCGCGCCGTACAACGGGACTTGAGCCTGACCTGGGCCGCCGACCTGCCGCCGGGCAATACCCTGACCGAAGGCTCATGGTGGTCGCAACAACCCCCCGATGGAATGCCCGGAGTCTCGGTAGAAGCCAAGGTCGCGCAGAGCCTCAAGCTCAAGTTGAACGATCACCTGGTGTTCACCATCGCCGGGGAAAACCGTGAGGCGCGGGTTGCCAGCCTGCGAACCATCAACTGGGATAACTTCCAGCCGAACTTCTTCATGATTTTCCAACCGGGAACCTTGACGGACCTGCCGGCCACCTACCTGACCAGCTTCTACCTCGCGCCAGGGCATGATCAGCAGATCGTTGATCTGTCCCGCGCCTTCCCGGCGGTGACCATCCTGCAGGTCGAGGCGCTGCTGGAGCAGCTGCGCAGCATCCTCGCCCAAGTGACACTGGCGGTGGAGTACGTGTTGTTGTTTGTGCTGGCCGCTGGGATGGCGGTGCTGTTCTCCGGCCTGCAAGCCACCTTGGATGAGCGTATTCGCCAAGGTGCACTGCTCCGGGCACTGGGCGCGGAGCGCAAGCTGCTGGTCAAGGCGCGGCGCATCGAGTTCGGCTTGCTGGGCGCAGTCAGCGGCTTGCTGGCGGCGCTGGGTACCGAGTTGGTGACGTGGGTGCTGTACCGCTATGCCTTCGACCTGGCCTGGCAACCGCACCCCTGGCTGTTGCTGCTGCCTGTGATCGGCGCCGTATTGATCGGCGGTGCCGGGGTGTTCGGCACGCGCCGTGCGCTGAATGCCAGCCCGCTGACGGTTTTGCGCGAGGGCTGAGCGGTCAATGACCCGCCTGCCTTGCGGGGGGCGGGTCAACGTCGCTTACTTCACGTACTCGATAGCGGTGATCCACCAGCACACCTCGCCTCCCGGGGTCTGCACAATGGCCTCATCGTCGACTTCCTTGCGCAGCAGCGCACGGGCCATCGGTGAATCGATGGAGATATAGTCCATCCGATCATAAATCTCGTCATAGCCGACGATACGGAAACGCTTGGTCTCGCCCTGTTCGTTTTCAATCTCGACCCAGGCGCCGAAAAACACCTTCCCTTCCTGCTCGGGCATGTATTCCACCACACGCATGTCTTCCAGGCGCTTGCGCAAGTAACGCACCCGCCGGTCGATTTCGCGCAGTAGCTTCTTGTTGTACTGGTAGTCGGCATTCTCGCTGCGATCCCCCAGGGAAGCAGCCCATGTCACCTTGCGCGTGGTATCCGGGCGCTTTTCGCGCCACAGGTAATCCAACTCTTTCTTCAGCGCTTCATGACCTTCTTTGGTTATCAGCTTGGTACTCAAACGCATGCATCCCCAGGCTATGTCCATAGGTACCGATAAGGCAGGAAATCACATCCAGGCGTCGGTTCGCTGGCGCTGATGATAAATGAACCCAGGAAAGTAGCCAGGCCTGTCTAGCTATCCAACGTCTGATCCAATTCAAGCAGCACGCCCCGCAAGCTCTGGCGTAAGCTCGAGACTTGCGAGGTCATCACCTTCAGGGCTTCGGTCCGTTGACTGACGGCCAGGGACTGGTCATGCAGTTGAGCGGTGCGCTGCTCCAGATCCCGGACCCTTTCATCCAACTGGGTTTGCTCCTGCTGCAAGCGGGCCTGCCATTGATCAAGCGCGGTTTCCCTCTCCGACGCAGCGAGTTTCTGTTGGGCCAGCTCCTGAGCAACACGAGCCAGGTTGGTCAGCGTACTGCCTACTTCAAACAAGTGGTCGTCGTCCGCGGGCGCCGAAAGCTTCGGCTGCGCCGGGGCGCTTGGCTCATTCAGGACAACAGGTACATCCTGGACGATGGCCACAGGCGCGTCGACCAACATCTGCCGGGGCTCTTCTACGACAGGTTCAGGTACGGGAAGCGGAGTAGGCTCGGGTGGATTCGCCCCCCTGACAGATGAACTCATTTTCGACGAGAAACGAATGGAAGGCACAATTAATGAAGCACTTTCGATTGCCGGCAGCACCGGCGCAGACATTCCCAGGGAGATCACTTTCATCACCAGGGCCTTCTTGATGATCACCGAATGATGCTCTTCGGGCCTCGCAGGCGGCAGCTTGCAGCCTTTTAAATCGATAAAATGATAAGGCACCTGAGTTTCGGTAACACCGGCTTTAGTGCCTGCCGCCGCCGAGGTAAGAATTTGCTTGAAAACATGCATTGCCACATGCAGGTCCTCCTTGGACTCCACTCCCCCCAGAAAATACCGATCAAGTTTTTTGCGCAAGGCTGCGACATACACCCTGGAACTCGCCGGCTCAACCTCTTCATCCAAGCTATAAACAAGAAAGTTGGAGGCAATCTGGCCTACAGCAAACCCACAGAGCAATGCACCGTTAACCGGAGCATCTTGACCGTCGCGTTCAAGAACAAGGGTACGTAGAAGCATCATGGTGATCGGGCCTCATTACAAAATTCGAAAAGTCTCTATAACCTTCAGACCATCACTCAATAATTAAAGGTTAAAAACACAAAACAATTGTTTCAGCGACTTGCCTAGCGCGCCCGTAGGATTTTTCCTATTAATGCTGAGCGGCGTTCCCAAAAACAGATATTGCTCGTACCCTTTTCAAACTCTCCCTCCACGAACACACCACGCTAAATGATCGAAATCATCAACCTGACAAAACATTTAAACAATAAGAAAATAATCAGCGATTTTTCATTCAGCGCAAACAAACAGGAATGCCTGGGACTATTCGGAGAAAATCCTACAGTTAAAACGGCCCTTCTCGACGTAATATCGGGCTCGACCACGCCTTCCAGCGGGCATATAAACATCCAAGGCTTCAATACTAAAGCCCATCCATTAAGAGCAAAAAAACTCATCGGCTACCAACTTCACAGATGCGTCAGTCATCCTACGATGTCGGTTAAAGAATTCCTTGACTACATCGCGGCCCTTCGCGGACTGCGCGGCACCGAAAAACGCGCACAGGTGGACTATGCCGCTACGCAACTGGAGTTGTTGCCGGTGCTCAACGCTCCCCTCGAGGCTCTCTCCATCGGTTTGAAGCGCAAAGTCACCATTGCCCAGGCCATCCTGCACGCCCCTGCCTTGCTATTACTGGATGAACCGACCGAGGGGCTGGCACCTGATCAGAAATACAAATTCAGGAGCCTCATCCAGTCATTGACGCAAGAAATGACCGTGATCGTCGCTTCCCGACACTGCGATGAATTATCCGAACTCTGTACACGCGCCCTGGTGATCGCAGGTGATCGCCTGGTGGCCGATACCCCCATGCCAGATCTGCAACGCGACTCTCGCCATTTCCAGGCGGTCACCCTCGCCGCAGATGCCCCCTTGGACCTGCTGGCTCTCGCCGTACTGCCGGGGGTGGCAGGCATCGAAGAACATCGGCACGCACCCTGCACGGTGACCGTCCTGGCCATGCCGGGGCACACCATCTACCCCCATATCAATACGCTCATTGCCAATCGTCGCTGGAAAATCAACTCACTGAGCCTGGAGCCTGGTCGCCTCAGCGACGTAGTTCATTATCTGAGCCGAGAGACTCCCCTTTGAAACTGCTGCCCGTCATATTCAAGCGTCAACTCGTCCACTATGCCGGTACACCCGGCACCTATCTGAGCATTGCCATTTTTTCAGTACTGTCCGTGGCATTGGGGTTGCACATGAGCGCCTGGCCAGAACAGGACAGCAGTCACTTGCAGGTTTTCTTCCAGCTACACCCCTGGCTCTATTTATTGCTGATTCCAGTACTGGCGGCACAACTCTGGTCGGACGAGTCCAATGCCGGTTTTCTCGACCTGATGAAAACATTACCCATCACCACGTTTGAATGGGTTATCGGCAAATTTCTAGCAGCCTGGGTCGTGGCGGCCACAGCCCTGATATTGACCTTCCCTCTCGTGATCATTGCCAACTACCTGGGAGTGGCGGACAACAGCGTTATTGCCTCGCAATTTATATCGAGCTGGCTACTGGCGGGCAGTTATCTAGCCGTCGGTTGTTTTATTTTCACACTGGTACGGCAACGCACTGCCCTTTTCATACTGACTGTAGGCTTTATGCTTATCGTCAGCGCACTCTCTTATTTACTCGATGCACTTGAACATCAAGCCCCCATCTGGGCGGTGGACAGTCTGGTTTCCCTCAGCCCTTTTTCGAGGTACAGCGCTATCGACAATGGAAAGTTCACGCTTCGTGACATGCTTTACTTCATCAGCATGATCTTGGCCTTTCTCGCAGCGACGACCGTCACTCTCAACTATAGACACAGCTGAGAAGGAAAGCCCTCCATGCGACCTACTCTGCGCACCGGCATGACACTCACTGTTATCCTGTTACTATTCCTGGCGTTTAACTTAGTTTGGGTAGGAAAAATTCCAAATATCCGATGGGACTTCTCACAAGGAAAAACGCATACCCTATCGCCTCAAGTACGACAGTTACTCGCGTCATTGGAAAACCCTGTGGATTTGTATTATTTCAATGCCCATGACAGCCCTGGACGAAGCTACACCTTGAAACGCTATGGCAAGCGCATCGAAGACCGGTTGATGGAGTACGAAAAAGCAGCAAAAGGCATGATCAACCTGCACCTTATTGATCCCATGCCTTTTTCAGAGGACGCCTACAAAGCCAGGTTGTTTGGCCTCGACGACAATGCGGGATTCATGGGCCTGATCGGCACCCGAGCCGGCTATGGAGCGCAACGCATCGAATCATTCAGCCTGGATCGTGAGCCATTGCTCGAATATGAAATCAGTCATTTGATCTACAAGTTGCAGCATCCGGAGCGCCCCGCTATCGGACTGCTGTCAGGGCTCGCGATGGGAGAATCCGCGGGCCGATTGTTGAAGGAACTGCAGCGACATTTCAACCTGGTCAATCTGGGAGCAAGCACCGAGCGCGTGCCGGAACAGGTCAAGACGCTCATGGTCGTGCATCCACAGGCGCTGCCTGAACAATCGTTATATGCGGTTGAACAATTTGTATTGAAGGGCGGTAAATTGATGGCATTTATCGACCCGTTTAGTGAGCAAAGCTCGAACACCCCATCCGCCAATACCCGACTGACTGATTTGCTTGCCGCTTGGGGAATACAGATGCCGGCGAACAAGTTTCTGCTCGATCACCGCTACGCCGCGTCGCACACACCTGTGAAAGGGAAGTTCACAGTGCAGCATCCGGGCAGGTTGAACCTGCCCCGGCAGGCAATGAACACAGGCGATCCGAGCACCTGGAAATTGAATAACGTGACGGTATCAAGCAGCGGCGTGCTGTTTCGCCGCCAGAAAGGCCGCACGACGCTGACCCCTCTCCTGCAAAGCTCCCTGCAATCCGAGTTGCAGGAAACCGACCGGCTTGCCTCGGCAACCGAGCTCGATTCAACGGCCGATGAGGCCTCCAGCCAAACACAACGCCATGTGATTGCAGCCCGTATAGAGGGGCCTGCCTATTCAGCATTCCTCGATGACGTGGAAGGACAGCCGGCAGCAGTGCAAAAAGCGGCGCAGATCCATGTGGTGGTAGTCGCCGACACTGATTTGCTCACGGATCAAGTCAATAGCCCAGCGCCCGACAGCAACACACTGTTTATCTTGAATACGCTGGATAACTTGTCCGCCAGTGATGTACTGACCAATATTCGCCCGCACGCGTCGACGCAAAGATCGCCAAACAGGCTGGAACGGATGCGCGACAGCGCCGTACACGCCTACACGCAGAAGGCGACTGAATTGGAACAACGCCTGCTACGGACAGAACATGAATGGCAAATGCTGCGCACAACGGAGGTGCAGCTCGGCTCCCAGACCGTGGACACCACCACCCAATTGGTTGCACTCAACAAGGAGCGACTGCGCTTGCCAATGGAATTACATGCCTTGAAAGCCGAGGCATACGCGCAGGTACATCGCCTGGAGTTCGCCATAAAAATGCTCGTGGCACTGGCGATACCCCTGATGCTATGCCTGGTTGCCTGGGTGGTTTTCCTGTGCAATCGACGGCGTCGACTACAGGCGAGCGTCGCGCTCTACTGAGTTCAACGCCTGGCAATCAGCCCCTGCCGGGCAATGCGGGTCAATTGTCGGATGACTTCCTGCGCGTCGCTGGCGCTGGGGGCCTGGATAACCG
Organism: Pseudomonas sp. NFX5; assembly: GCF_049132125.1. Classification (NCBI taxonomy): domain Bacteria; kingdom Pseudomonadati; phylum Pseudomonadota; class Gammaproteobacteria; order Pseudomonadales; family Pseudomonadaceae; genus Pseudomonas; species Pseudomonas sp. NFX5. Next base: position 6,884 of record NZ_JAFMZG010000032.1, on the reverse strand, counting down.
CAAGATCGAAGCTGTTATTCGCAAACCGGGCAAGAGAATCGCCATCTTCCACAAACTGAATCAAGAATGCCGATGGCCGTCCGCTGCGACGTGGCCACCCGTCCAGATAACGCAAGAGCGTAGGCTGATGCTTGCCGCCCAGGAGGATTTTTGGATTGCGTTGGGTGAGGTCCGCGGTGATCGGGGCCAGGCGTATCAGGGGGCGTAGTGCATTCATCGTGTCGTGTCTCTGCCTCAAAAGTCTGCGGGCAGGTGAGAGGCAACACCGAACCAGCGCTTTAGCGGTATTTCGAAGTTGCCTCCCCAGGGGAGAACAAGCTTCTGTCGGGTTCTATCAAGACCCAGTGGCGCCCCGCAATTAGCTGTTTAAATCGGCGCATGGGCAGCATCCTAGAGAAGCCGGTGGGGCGGTGTCAAGAATCCCGAGCAACGAAAAGGCCCACACAGTGGTGGGCCTTTTCAGAGTTTTGCGCCGGTGTCAGTTGGCGATGGCGCGGTCGGCAGACAGTTTGCCAGCACCTTCCAGCAGCACCGCCAGGGAGCCGCCCAGCAGGGCCAGTGCGAACTCATAACCGTTGTTGGCCATGAACAAGCCGTTATGGATATGCACCGAGAAGATCGCCACCAGCGACAGAATGGTCAGGCCCAATGCCGCCGGGCGTACCAGCAAACCGATGATCAGTGCCAGGCCGGCAAAGAACTCGGTTCCGCCCGACAGCAGCGCCATCAGGGTACCCGGCGCCAGGCCAATGCTTTCCATCCACTGGGCGGTGCCCGCCAGGCCATAGCCGCCAAACCAACCGAAGAGTTTTTGCGAACCATGGGCGGCAAAGATGATGCCGACGACGATGCGCAGGATGGTCAGGCCGTAGCCGGCACGAGTGGACAGTACGCTTTTGATCATTGGGCTCATGGGGTGGATCCTTTTCGAAGTAGGGGTTGGTTGGCCGCTATATTAATCAGTTTAAACAATGATAAAAGCGGAAAAACTGCCTGATTAACATCGAAAAAATAGATTATTTCCGTGAGGCGATTTTCGGCGCCTGCGGTTCCAGGGACTCTCGCTCCCGATCGAACGCCAAGTAGTACTTGTTGACGCTATTAACATAGCTGACGCCCCCCATCCCCACCTGCTCCATGGCGATGCGCTCCACCTGGAAGAACCATTGATTGGGGTTCAGTCCCCGACGCCTGGCCTCGGTGCGCATGCCCTGCACCCGCTCCGGCCCCATGTTGTACGCGGCCAATACGAAGGCCATGCGCTCGCGCTCGTTGAGCTTGGGGCTGGCGAAGAATTTGCGACGGATCAACGCCAGGTAACGCGCGCCGGCCTGCACATTGCTGTCGAGACTTTCGATGTTGTTGACGCCCACCCGCTGCGCTGCCGAAGGGGTGATCTGCATCAGGCCGGTAGGGCCGCCGCTGTTGCGCGCACCCGGGTCGAAAGCCGACTCCTTGAACGCCAGCGCCGCGAGGTTCAGCCAGTCCATGCCTTGCTCACGGGCGTGCTTTTGCAATACCGGGCGCAGTTTTTCCAGGCGCTGGCGGTCGACGCGGGCCAGCGGGTTGCGCACCTGGTAGAGGCGCCGATAGATGCGCTGGAATGCCACATCCTGGTCGGACGGCGTGCGATAGGTCTTGAGAAATCGATCAATACTGGCCCGCAGCATCGAGGCATCCTGGCGCACAAACCAGTACTCGTCGCCCGGTTCGCTGATTGCCACCTGCTTGTCGAAGCGCAACTTGGGCAGGATCTTCGACCAGCGCTCAGCAATCGGCTTCTCGACAATAGTCAGGTGAAAAATACCCGCCTGGACCATCTCCAGCACATCCTCCACCGCCAGGGTCGGGTCCACCCATTCCACCTTGACCGGCGGCTGTTTGTGCAAGGCCAGTTTCTGGTTGACCTGGCTGATGGCATCCGCCGCCGCGCTGCCGGTGGTCAGCGCCAGGGTACGTCCGGACAGTTGCTCCAGCTTGGTAAACCGCCGCTCACCCTTCACCCCCACCAGCCATAACGGCACACCGCTGGCGATCGGATCGCTGGTGCTGATCTTGTGTGCGGCCTTCACATCCAGCAATTCACCGGGGGCCACCAGGTCGCCTTCGCCACGGGCGAGTGCGCCGAGCAGTTGGTCCTTGGCCTTGGGAATGATCTTGAGGTTGATTTCCTGGCCATCACGGGCGTGGCCATTGAGGTATTGCTCGAACGCACGCAGGCGATGGTATTCGACACCGATGGCCTGGCCCTGGACCTCGCCGGAACTGTTACGGCTCTGGTTCACCAGTACACGCAGGGTGCGACTCGAGCGAATCTCCGCCAGGTCGCGCACCTTGCCGGGCCTGGTCACTTCCAGCGGCCCGTCCAGACGCGCGAGCGCCGCCGCGGGCAGCAGCAGCGTCAGGCACAACATAAGCAACGCCGAGGGTCGGATCATCCGCTCTCCGGAAAGAATACTGGCCAACACCCTCGCGAAAAACGAGGCGTTGGGGGTCAGAAACAGAGCGCTTTAAGCGCTGGCAAGACGCGCAACGGTGGCACAGTGCAAGGCGTGCAGCCAATCACGATGTCACTTGCGACGTTCAAAGACAGCTATAACTCGTTGTAGTTCTTCGTTTTTCTTATAAATCTACAGCTCTGATATGCTTTCCGGCCGCAGGCGGAGATAGCACCATGCAACTCATTGATATCGGCGTCAACCTGACCAACCCCAGTTTCGACGAGAAGCACCAGGCCGTTCTCGACCGCGCCTATGCTGCCGGGGTGCAACAATTGGTGCTCACCGGCACCAGCGTCGACGGCAGCGAACAGGCCTTGGAACTGTGCGTCAACCTCGATGACAGCGGCCAGCGCCTGTTCAGCACGGCCGGCATCCACCCCCACTCCGCCAGCGATTGGAACGGCGATAGCGCCAGGCGCCTGCGTGGTTTGCTCAACGAAAGCCGCGTACGTGCGGTGGGCGAATGCGGGCTGGATTTCAATCGGGATTTCTCTCCGCGCCCGCAGCAGGAAAAAGTCCTCGAAGAGCACTTGGCTCTGGCGGTTGAGCTGAAACTGCCGGTGTTTCTCCACGAGCGCGACGCCAACCAGCGCCTGCTGGAGATCCTCAAGGACTACCGCGACCACCTGAGCGCCGCCGTGGTGCATTGCTTCACCGGCGAACAACCGGCGCTGTTCAGCTACCTCGATCTCGATTTGCACATCGGCATTACTGGCTGGATCTGTGATGAGCGCCGTGGGACGCACCTGCATCCGTTGGTCAGGGAAATTCCCCGTGGTCGTCTGATGCTGGAGAGCGATGCGCCCTACCTGCTGCCGCGCACCCTGCGTCCAAAGCCGAAAAACGGCCGTAACGAACCCGCCTACCTGCCGGAAGTGCTACGCGAAGTCGCCCTGCACCGCAACGAAACGGCCGAGGACCTGGCTCAGCACAGCACCGCCTGTGCCCGCGCGTTTTTTGGGCTGCCTGCCGTGGATTGATGCGGTGCATTGACCCATGTCAAAACCGCTTTGCGGAGTAGCGGCACAATAATGGCACCTTGCCAATGCTGTTTCCGCTATCAGAGAAAACCTTCCATGGGTGCCTGGCTTAGCAATATCTCGCTGAAATACAAATTCTGGGCCGTCAACGCGGTCGCCTTTATCACGACCCTGCTCCTGGTGCTGTACGCCGTGCATCTCGAACAGCAATCGCGCAGCCATGCGTCCCAGGCCTCGGCACAGGCCCAGGCGCAATTGCTCGGAGCCTGGCCGGCCGACAAGGCCCTGCCCAAGAGCGAGCACTGGCTGACGTTTGCCCGCGGCCAAGTCCCACAGCTGGCCGATCAGGATCTGTCAGCCCTGAGCAGCAACACGGGTTGGGTCGAACTCAACCCCATGCCGCTGTTCGGCGAAAACACGCTGATGGGCGCCGAAGTGATCGCCCGCCCTGATGGGCAATACATCGCCGTGCTCGCCCACGCCCCCAGCCTGAGCCAGGTATTCAGTGAACGCTTCGCCAACTATGCCGTGGCGGTGCTGATCCTGATGCTGGTGATGCTCTGCGCCTCGCAATTGCTGATCCGCTTCCTGCTCAGCCAACTCAACACCCTCAAGGACGTGATGCTGCACGTGGAGAAAACCGGCGACCTGTCGGCCCGCGTGCCGTTGGCCTGCAAGGATGAAGTCGGCCAGATGGCCAGCGCCTTCAATGCCATGCAAGCCGGTTATCAGCGCGTGGTCAGCACCGTGGCGCGCACCGCCAGGCTTCTGGACGAGGGTGCCGCTCGATTGGCCAGCAGCATGAATGAGGTACAACACGGCATGCTTGGCCAGCAAAGCGAGACCGACCAGGCCGCCACCGCCATCAACGAAATGACCGCCACCGTCTACCATATCGCCCAACATGCCGGTGCCACCCGCGACTTGTCCCAGGCCGCCGACACCCTCGCTGGCAGCGGTCAGGACGTGGTCACCCGCGTACAGCATTCAATCGCCGGCCTGTCTTCCGGCGTGCAACAGACCGCCGAAATGATCCAGAAACTGGCCGAGGACAGCCAGAAAATCAACAGCGTGGTCAGTGTGATCCACAGCATCGCCGAACAGACCAACCTGCTCGCCCTCAACGCCGCCATCGAAGCTGCTCGCGCCGGGGAAATGGGCCGTGGGTTTGCCGTGGTCGCCGACGAAGTGCGCAACCTGGCCAAGCGCGTGCAAAGCTCCACCGACGAAATCACCCGCATGGTCTCGGCGCTGCAGGCCGGCACCCGCGACGCGGTGGACTTCATGCAGGAAAGCTCGTTCAAGGCCGACGACTGCGTACAACAAGCCCTGGAAGCCGGCACGGCGCTCGCCGAAATCACCAGCGCCGTGGCGCAAATGCGTGAAAGCAACACCCAGATCGCCGTCGCCGCCGAACAGCAAAGCCACGTGGCCGAAGAGATGAACCGCGCAGTGGTGAGCATTCGTGATGTGACCGAGAACACCGTGCAACAAACTGTGGGTTCGGCGACCACCAGCAATGAGCTGGCAACGTTGGCTGGTGAGTTGAGCAAGGCGATTGGGCAACTGAAGCTGTAGGGCTTCTCCACCTGTAATCCGACTCCTACGATCGACTCTGCATTTACCCGAAGTCTTGGCGAACCCTCCTAGCCGTCCTGGCGAATAGCGCCGACTTCTTTACCTGACGAACCTCTCCAAAGTCTCTCGCCTGATCATTCAGTGCGAGGGACCGCCGATGCACCTACCCGTTAATGCCCTGGTTGTCGGGGCTGCCTCTTGATTCCCGTGATTGCCAGCTTTGTCCTGGCCCCCATGGATGCCAAGGCGCCGGACGTTGAGCGCGTCTTCCGTGACTTGCGTGATTGCCTGAACACCTTTGATGAGTGGGCCGAGGGGTTCTTGAGCGCTTCGGCACTGGAAGTGGATCAGGTGTTCAAAGTTGGGGAAGAGGTGGCGCTGGTGGCGCCGGCTTCCTCCAAAACCCCCAGTAACACCGTCGCCAGGTGCGATGCCCAGGGATCGCTGACCCTGGTGCATATGTTCGAAAGCACTCGGTTTGTACCGATCGGCAATACGCCGGTGATGCTGCAAGCCATTGCCCAGGATGGCAGCCCGCTCGGCGCACCACTGCATCGGACCATCGGCCCCGGCGGCATCCTCGAAATCACCGAGTGTGATCGCAACCAGCCGTACCAAATCACCTTCTATCCCAACGTTTCCAAGGATCACGTCAAGGCGCTGTATGCGTCTTATCAATCGGTGATCGCAGGGTTGGAAAGTCGCCTGCATGAGGAATGGACCAAGACTTTCCAGCCCCTGTGGGATGACTTCGCCAACGCTACGCCGCCCGAACGTAGCGCGATGCAAGGTTTGGCGTTTTCAAGCGGGATGGCCAAGGCGCTCTACAACCTGTGGGACAACGTTACGCAGCTGTATGACTTGTTGGCGGACCTCAAGGCCAACAGCCAGAAGTTGTTGGCCTACATCTCCCAGACTGAACTCGATGAACTGCTGAGGCTGGGCAACGACGCCATCGCAAAGGGGCTGTTGGTGCTCAGCGATGAGCCGCTGCTGTTTATCTACATGTCGGCCATGGTCAGTTGGCTACGCCTGCTGCCACCGCCCGAGCTGTATGAAGTGCTGGGCGAGATCAGCGGTGAGGTGTTGATCAATCTGTTCCTGATCTGGGCGACCCGCGGCATGGGCGTGCAGATTCGCCTGGGCGCTCAGGTGCTGGGACATATCAAATCCGGACGAGCGCGCAAGTGGCTGGAGAGGCTGGCTAATCAGTTGGTGGGGCCGACGTTGGACGCGCATGTCGAGGCGGTGAAGCCTTTGCTGCTCGGTGGCCCCGCGACAGCGATCAAGACCGTACCGGTGGCACCGTTGAAGGCGGGGGAGCATGTGGTTTCGAACCCGGTGCCGGCGGTTCGCAGGAAGACTCAGCAGACGGTGTTGGTCCGCCAGGAGCCTGTCGATGATGTGCCGGTTTCAGGGAAGAACCCGAACGGGGATGCTGCGGCTTCTTCGGATAAGACCGTCACCAACGGCTGCCCGGTGTCGATGGTTACCGGGGAGGAGTTGCTCACCCTCACCGACGGCACGTTGGATGGGATCTTGCCGTTCGAGTGGACACGGTTGTACCGCACCAGTGCGGTGGAAGTGGATGGCGGGCTGGGGTTTGGCTGGAGTCATTCGCTGGCGCATCGGCTTGCGGTGTCGGGCGATTCCGTCGTTTGGACGGACCATGAGAACCGCTCGATTGAGTTTCCACTACCGACTGTTGCTCGACCCGCCATCACCAATAGCCTCGCGGAAGCAGCGATCTATTTAGGTACGTCGCCGGATGAGTTGGTGTTGGCCCAGGCGTCGCGGTTTTATCACTTTCGCGACGGTGTGCTGG